>JADGQJ010000178.1 GCA_017881885.1 Chloroflexota bacterium | reverse complement strand
GGCACGTAGCCCTGGAACGGGCCCTGGGAGAAGTTGGAGCTGAACTGCAGCATGGCGACGAAGGCCGCGATCGCCGGCACGGTGTTGGACGTGGCGACGCCCCACAGGAAGACCACGTCCAGCGCCGAGCCGATGAAGATGTACGGCTTGCGGCGACCCCACCGAGTGACGGTGTAATCGCTGATCGTGCCGATGGTCGGCTGGACGACGATTGCAATGCCCATGCCGATCAGCGCGATCTCGAATGCGCCGATGCCCTCGCCGCCCTTGGGGACGAGGCCTGTGTACTGGAGACGGCCGTTGACGATGTCGAGGATCCCGCTCCAAACCGTCGATATGCCGAGCCAGTAGAGCGAGATCCGGATCAGATGGCCGATCGGAAGCAACTGCGTCGGGCGGCCGTGTACGTCGTGTTTGGGGCTGCTCGTCTCCACTCAGGCAGTATCGCGCCTGGAGAGCGCAGACGTGACCGGGGTTCGGCCGTCGCTTCCGGGACGACATGGCTCGCGGCGACTTCGTTAGGTTGTCTGCAAGCCGACACTCGTCGTCGCGGCCGGCTGCTAGGCTCGGACCGACGAACCTGGAGGATCTGCCATGGGCAGCTCACGTTTGCCTCCCACCTCAGGGGAATCCGAGACGCACTACTACCTCTCGCTGGGCGATTCGCTGTCGACCGGGGTTCAACCGATCGGCCCCGAGTCCTTCCAGTTCCGCACGGACTTCGGTTACGCGGATCAGCTCTGCTCCATCGCGAGCTCGAGGCTGCCGGGGCTATGCGCCGTCAAGCTCGGCTACCCCGGCGAGTCGACTACGACGATGCTCGACGGGAGCCTTGGATCGTACCCGCACGGGAGTCAGGTGGCCGAAGCGGTCGCATTCCTGCTGGCTCATCGTGGGGAGGTTGCGTTCGTCACGATCGATATCGGGTCCAACGATTTCCCCACCCGCGACATCGAGGGAATCGCCCCCGGCCTGGAGTCGATCGCCAGGAACCTGCCTGGCATTCTTGCCGATCTGGTAGACGCTGCCGGCCCGGGGACGCCGATCGTGGGCATGACCATGTACGACCCGTTTCTGGCGAGCTGGTTGTCCGGCCCGGATGGCATGGAATTTGCCCGCGCCTCCGTCCGCGAGGGAATTGTGCCCATCAATGCCGGGGTGACCGCGATCTACCGGGCCGCCGGTCTGGACGTGGCCGACGTCGAGGCCGCGTTCTCCACAACCGATTTCGAAACGATGGTGTCGCTCGAGGGCGTTGGCCGGGTGCCCCTCAACGTCGCGAGGATCCACGAGTGGACGTGGGCCGCCTCGCCGCCGCCCCTCGGTCCTGATCCCCACGCCAACGCGAAGGGGTATCGCGTAATCGCCGAAGCGTTCGCGACGATTCTCGTTCCGTAGTCGGCCGGTTGGACCGAGCCGTTCCTCGCCACTCCGGCGACGAAGAAGAACCCGCCGGCCCGATCGGACCGGCGGGTTTCATTTGGCGTGGGCCGGCAAGCGGCCTGCGGCGGCTAGTACCCGATGGTGGCCGCCGGCGTGGCTACGGCCTTGGGAGTGGCGGCAGCCGTCGGCGTGGCTGCAGGAGCGGCCGTAAGGGGAGCGACGAACCATTTGCCGTTGAGTCCCTGGCCCTTAGTGTCGCCGGCAACCGAGTCGCCCGCGAAGTAGTAGAGAGGCTGGTGGTTGTAGGCGACCTGCATCGTGCCGTCGGGGCCAGTGATCAGCGAGAAGTCGCCCATCGCGCCGGTTGGCGGAGTGATAGATGTGCCGACTGCGCCGATCAGCGCAGGCCAGTTCGTGGCGCAGCTGCCGGAGCATGAGCTCACGTCGGGCTTGTCGGCCGTGAAGATGTACAGCGTCATGCCGTTCTGGCCGGTGAAGTACGCGCCCAGTTTGGGATCGTTCGTTACGCCGACCGTGACTGCGGCTGTGGCCGGAGTGGCCGCGGGTGCCATCGTTGGGACGTCGGTCGCGCTCAGGACCGTCGCGCTTGGAGTGGTGGCGGCCGAGGTGCAGGCCGCGGCAAAGAGAAGGGCGGCGGTCGCAACCCCCGCGAACGAGAGGAGTCGATTGGTGGGACGCATGGGTTTCCTTCCTGAGGGTGGGCTCCCTGCGTTGAGGGTTCACCGCTAGTACGCGGCTCGCCTACCGCCGGCTCCTTGAGGGAGGGTTCGTCTCAGCCAGCGCGTCTCACTCGGTCGGTTTGGCCTCGTCCTCCGGGATCTCCCGAAGCGATCGAACGGGCGAGAGGAGGACCCACAGGAATGCAGTCGAGGCCACGGCCGCGCCGATCCCGATCGTCGTCCGCAGCGGCAGGAATGTGGCGAGCAGGCCTCCTATGAGAGATCCCACCGGAATGGTCCCCCAGACCACGAACCGCATCGTGGCGTTCATCCGACCCTGCATTTCCAGCGGCGTGATGGCCTGGCGGAAACTGACCTGATTGACGTTGTAGACCACGGCACCGAATCCGGTCAAGAAGATCGAGGCGAGGAACAGGCCCGCTGCGACAGGCACCTCCGAGGGCATCAAGAAGATGAGCATCGTCGCCGGTCCGGAAAGGAACATCGAGATCACGATTGCAGGTCCGACGCCGAGCTTCTTCGACAGAGGGGCCGAGATCACCGCTCCGAGAAGGACACCGAGACCACCCAGCCCGAAGAGTGCGCCGACCAGCGCCACGCTGAGTCCCAATTCCCGATAGACGAAGATCGGGAAGATCGAAAAGGCAATGCTCGTGCCCAGGTTCGATGTGGCGGTCGAACCCGCGATCATGCGCAGGTATCTGTTGCCGAGCACGTGCCTGAGGCCTTCGGCGATTTCCTGCCGCAGGCTTGTGTGTGTCCCGTCGGTGGCGACTCGTCTCTGCGGCTTTGGTTCCGGCTTTCGGATCAGAGCGATCAATGCGCCCGACGCAAAGAAGCTGGCGGCATCGATGATGACGGCGAACGGTGCGCCCAACAGGCTTATCAATCCGCCGCCGAAGCCGGGTCCGACGATCTGAGCGCTCGACTGGGGCAGCGACAGCTTCGCATTGCCTTCGACGAGATCGGCTCGCTCCAGAATGACCGGCAGGTACGACTGGTCCGCCACATCGAACAGCACCGTCAGGGATCCAGTCACGAAGCCGACCGCGTACAGCTGCCAGATGGTCAGGCCGCCTACCGCATAAGCGATCGGAATCGAGAGCAGCGCCAGGCCGCGGCCGAGGTCGCCTGCGATCAGCACCGGGCGGCGGCGGACGCGATCGAGCCAGGCTCCGGCCGGCAACGCGAACAGGATGAACGGGGCCATCTCGACTGCGCCGAGCAAGGCGACCTCGAGCGCGCTCGAGTTCAGCACTACGGCGGCGATAAACGGGATCGCGAGCTGACTGACCTGGCTGCCCATCAGACTGACGGTCGCCGCCAGCCAGAGCTTCAGGTAGTCGGCGTGGTGCCACAACGACCGGCGGGGGGAGGCGTGGCCGGGAATCTCGCCCGGCGACGCGGCCGGAGGCATGGACTGCTCGGCGGCGGAGATCAGAGGGTCCGACATTGCGCCATCGTAGCGGTGCCGGCCAACACGGCCGCGGCGGTTCAGCCTGCCGGTTCGACCTCCTGCATCGGCTCGATCGGCTGGTCGATATTGCTCGGCGAGTCGGTCTCGATCGGCTCCACGGACTCAGTGACCGGGAAGTCGCGAGCACGCAGCTCCGCCACCATCTCGGCGTTGTCGGTTGCCAGCTCCACCGGGGCCGCACCGACGGCGATCCGTCCTTTGGCCATGAGGTGGGCGACGATCGCGGCGTGCCAGCCGGTGGTCTCTTCCATGGCCGAGAAGCCGAGCTTGCGGTCGCGGACGACCCGCATGTCGACGATCGCACGAGTCGGCTGCCCGGCATTGCGTCCGGTCACGATCACGTGGGCGATCACGATGTCGTCGACGGTCTCGTCGGCGCGGATCTGCGGCTCGATCAGGGCGTGGAAGAGCTGTCTCGGCACCACTTCCTGGTCGCCGACCCGGATCGGCACCTCGGAGAAGAGGCCCGCCTCCATGAAGCCCTTCCATACGACGACGTGGCCCGGATACCGGATCACTTTGTTGCGCATCGATCGGAGACGCTTTCCCAGCGTCCACGGAGTGGTCGAGGCACCGCCGGTCGAGAACGCCTCCAGCAGCCCCACAGGCTCACCCAGGTCCACCAGCTCGTATTCGGTCGGGTCGAATGAGGCGACCTCGACCGGTTTGCCGTCACGGATGTACGTGCTGCCGCCGGCGTACTCGTTCGTCAGCCCGTCCATCGAGAAGGTCAGGCGGTAGTTCCAGGGCGGCGTCGGCTGGAGTGGCAGGCCGCCGTCGAGCAGCACCAG
>JADGQJ010000072.1 GCA_017881885.1 Chloroflexota bacterium | reverse complement strand
CCAGGGTCGGTGGCGCTATCTCCACGTCGACGAGTATCAGGACACGAACCGACCGCAATACCTGTGGGTCAAGGCTCTCGGGGCGGCGCACAAGAACGTATGCGTGGTGGGTGACGACGACCAGTCGATCTACTCCTGGCGGGGCGCCGACATCCGCAACATCCTCGACTTCGAGGCCGACTACCCCAACGCCACGGTCGTCAAGCTGGAGCAGAACTACCGCTCCACGCAGCTGATCCTCGATGCCGCGCACGCCGTCGTCACGAACAACTCCTCGCGCAAGGACAAGAAGCTGTGGACGGAGAACTCGGGCGGCCGGCCGATCTCCCGCTTCGAGGCCTACAACGAGGAGGAGGAGGCGGAGTGGATAGCCCGCCAGATAGAGGAGCTGACCGGCGGGCGTGGCACCATCCTGACCCGTCGGGCCGACCAGGAGGTCGAGCATTGGGAGAAGCGCGACCTCGCTGTGATGTACCGCACGAACGCCCAGAGCCGGGCGATCGAAGAGGCGTTCCTGCGCTACAACATCCGCTACCAGCTCGTGGGCGGGACGCGCTTCTACCAGCGCCGCGAGGTCAAGGATGCGCTGGCGTACCTGCGGATCCTGCGCAACGACACCGATCAGGTCAGCTACGAGCGCGTCCTCAACGTGCCGGCCCGGGGGATCGGGGAGAAGAGCCTCGAGGAGCTTCGAGGCGCCGCTGCTGCAACCGTGGCTGAGGGTGAAGTCTCCGCCACTTACTGGGGAGCGATAAACGCCGCCGCCGAGGGGCGGATCGAGACGCTGGGGTCACGCGCGCGCAGCGCCCTCGGCGGGTTCGCAACCCTCGTTTCGCGGCTGCGGACCCGGATCGGAGTGCTGTCTCTTCCCGAGTTGCTGGACGCAGTGCTGGAGGAGTCGGGCTACCGGGCGATGCTCGCCGACGGCTCGGAGGAAGGCGAGGAGCGCTGGGCGAACCTGCTCGAGCTGCGCTCTGTCACCACTCGTTACGACGACCTGACACCGGACGACGCGCTGGACAGGTTCCTCGAGGAGACGGCCCTGGTCGCGGACCAGGATTCGTATGAAGCGGGAGCCGACGCGGTCACGCTGATTACGCTCCACGCGGCCAAAGGGCTCGAGTTTCCGGTGGTCTTCATCGCCGGACTGGAGGAGGGCGTCTTCCCGCACAGCCGCTCGCTCGACGACGAGAAGCAGCTGGAGGAGGAGCGGCGCCTCGCCTATGTAGGCATCACGCGGGCCAAGCGGCGTCTGTTCCTGTCGCATGCCGCCCGTCGATCGACGTGGGGCCAGGGCGGTCTCTCCGTCCCGAGCCGGTTCCTGTTCGAGATCCCCGCGGCGCTGATGAGCGGTCCGCGCCTGGACCGCGGCGACGACTTCGACGACGGCGTGGGCGACGTCGATCCGGAGATGGTGTTCGGGCGGCGTCTGGGCAGCCGATTCGGCACGCCGATCCGCGCCGGGGGCGGCGCATGGCGGTCCGGCAGTGGCCAACCCGGCGCCCCGAGGCCCGGGGAGGCGTTCCGCCCCACTCGGGACCTCGGCGCCCGCCGCGACGCCTACGACTCCGGGGCGCGCTCGGGCAGCCTGGACGTGCCCAGGGGGAGCGGCGGCCCGGCCGGCCGCGGGTCGGGCTCCGGAATGCCGTCGTCGCTACGACCGCCGCCTGCGCCGCGTCCCCGCATCCCCGGGGAGCGGCAATTCCGCGACGGCGATCGCGTTCGACACCCCCGCCTTGGGGCGGGCATCGTCGTGACGTCCAAGCTGACGCGCAACGACGAGGAGATCACGGTCGCGTTCTCCAACGGGGGCGGCGTGAAGGTCCTGCTGGCGAGCATCGCCAACCTGGAGTTGATCGGCTGAGGTTCGCGCCGCAGCCCGCAATACCAAACCTCCGTCCCAGGGGACCGTTACCATGTGGCGGCAACCGGGCGGACTGCTTCGACCGGCCTCCAGCCACCGTATCCAGCTAGGATCCATCCGACAGATGACCAAATCGAACGTATCGCGATCAAGTCGAGCCAAGGCTGGCGGCAAGGCCGCCCTCGAGCCGTGCGCCTGCTGCGGCATCTCCCCGGACCCCCGCGGCCGCCCTTTCTCGATCACCTTCGAGCAGCCGGACGTCATCTCCCAGATCGAGCCCGAGCTTCTCGACACCTGGGGCGGCGATCCGTTCCTCGCGATCAAGAACGTCGGCTTCTTCGTCCGGGTCATCCTCCCGGTCAAGCTGAGCGACGGCTTCGCGATCGATTTCGGGACCTGGCTCGAGGTCTACAACGAGGACTTCCGGCAGGCCTGGCAGACCTGGAACTTCCCTGAGTACAAGGACCTCGAGATCGAGGGCTACGTGGCCAACGAGATCGAGCCCTTCGACAGGTTCCCGCACGAGCTGGTCAAGGCGACCGTTCGGCTGCCCGAGCATGTTCCGTATCTCACGAGCAGCGAGGACGAGACCTTCACCAGGCTGTTGGGCGACACGTGGCCGCACGCCAAGGTGCTGTCCCACTACGCCGATCTGTTGAAGTCGGAGCCCCCGATCGAAGGCTGATCCGGCGGTCGGACAGCCGTTTCGCAGCCGGCCGGGGTTCTGCCTCGGCCGGAGCCTGCAGCTTTCTCGCTCGACCCCACGCCGCCTGGCCGACGCACGGACGGAGGGAGATCGGTGACCGAGTCGATTGACCAGCCAGCCGGACTGCCGGTCGCGGCAGAGGCAGTCGAGGCCGCCCGCGCGCTCGGCGAGGCGGGTGCCGGCGGGCGTCGCGACGAACTGGTTCCGGTAATCCGTCGCGCCAACGAGCTGTACTACGTTTCAGACGCGCCCGAACTTAGCGATGCCGAATACGACCGCCTCATGCGCGAGCTGGTCGCCATCGAAACCGCGTTCCCCGCCCTTGTCACAGGCGATTCGCCGACCCAGCGCGTAGGGGCCGCTCCGACCGGCACCTTCGGCGAGGTAGTCCACGGCCGGCCGATGCTCTCGCTCGGCAACGTCTTCGACGAGGACGAGCTGCGCGCCTTCGACCAGCGCGTCCGGCGCGGTCTGGGTCTGTCGGCCGCCCCGGAGGCTGCCCCGGATCTGAGATACGTCGCGGAACTCAAGATCGACGGCCTGGCGATATCCCTGCGCTACGAGCGCGGCCGCTTCGTCCAGGGCGCCACCCGCGGCGACGGGACGACCGGCGAAGACGTCACCGCCAACCTGCGGACCATTTCCGCCTTGCCCGATCGGCTGCCCGAGGCCGTGAACGTCGAAGTCCGCGGCGAGGTCTACATGCCCAAGGCCGAGTTCGCCCGAATCAACGCCGAGCGCGAGGAGGCCGGCCTTCCGACCTACGCCAATCCGCGGAACAGCGGCGCGGGTTCTCTGCGCCAGCAGGACTCGAAGGTGACCGCCGCCCGGCGCCTTTCCTCATGGTCCTACCAGCTGATCGAGGATGGTCCCGACGGCCGCCCGACCGTCGCCAGCCAGTCCGAGGCGCTGGCTCGCCTGGCAGCGCTGGGTTTTCCCGTGAACTCGGATCGGGCCGAGGGTCAGGACATCGACGGCGTCATCGCGTTCCTGGATGAGTGGCGCGAGAAACGCCACGAGCTGCCCTACGAGACCGACGGCGTCGTCGTCAAGGTCGATCGATTCGACCAGCAGGAGCGGCTCGGGATGGTGTCGCGCGCGCCCCGCTGGGCCATCGCCTACAAGTTCCCGCCCGAGCAAGTCGAGACCGTCCTCGAGGACATCGTGCCCTACGTGGGTCGGACGGGGACCCTGACGCCGGTGGCGCACATGCGACCTGCAAAGGTCGCAGGCTCGACCGTTTCCCGGGCGACGCTCCACAACCTCGACGAAGTGAGGCGCAAGGACCTGAGAATTGGGGACTGGGTCGTGCTCCAGAAGGCCGGCGACGTGATCCCCGAGGTCGTCCGGTCGCTGCCGGAGCGGCGGACGGGAGCCGAGCGGCTCTTCCAGATGCCGGCCGCGTGCCCCGTTTGCGGGACGCCGGTCGTCCGCGACGAGGGCGCCGTCCGCGTCTATTGCCCGAACTCACACTGCCCGGCTCGTCTGGCGCAGGAATTAGCCCATTTCGCGGGCCGCGGCGGAATGGACATCGAAGGCGCCGGCTGGGCGGTTCTCGAGCAGCTGCTCGAGCGCGGTCTGGTCAAGACTCGTGGCGATTTCTTCCGGCTCACGGTCGACGACCTGGCCGGCCTGGATCGGTTCGCCCGCAAGAGCGCCGAGAACCTGAAGGCTTCGATCGAAAAGTCGCGCCGCCGGCCGCTCGCTCGCGTGCTCAACGCGCTCGGCATTCCACAGGTAGGCGAGCAGACCGCCATCGACCTGGCCGCCTGGATCGTCGAGCGCTGGCCCGCCGAGGGCATCGACGCGGCCGAATGGACGGCTCTCGTGGCACGGTCGCTGCCGTCCGTCACCGCTGAGGAATTCCAGGCCGTGCCCGGCATTGGGGCCGTGGTGGCCGGCAGTATCGCCGGCTACTTCGGGGCGCCCGAGACGGCGGCCGTGCTCGCGGATCTCGTCGACGCGGGGGTAGTTGCCGAGCCGCCCGCCAGACGAGTGGCTCCGGGGAGCGGCTCCGCCGGCCCTCTCGCCGGCAAGACCGTCGTCGTGACCGGCACCCTTGCCGGCTTCGACCGTGAAGGCGCGGAGGAGGCGATTCGCGCCGCCGGGGGCAAGACGGCGGGCTCGGTCAGCCGGAATACCTCGTACGTGGTTGCGGGTGAGAATGCCGGCTCAAAGCTGGCGAAGGCCGCCGAGCTGGGTGTCCCGGTGCTGGACGAAGAGGGCTTCCTGCGCGTCCTCGCGGGCGAGCTGGGGTAGCGTCGGGCTACCCGCCCGGCGGTCCCAGGACAAGGCAGATCTGTGCTCCGGGAATATGTTGCGCAGGCTGAAGCCACTGTGCCGGCCCGTGCGCCCAAGTTGCCCGCGCAACCCGGCATTTCCTAGGCTCATTCGGTCTGGTTCTCGAGATCCAATCGCCCGGCAGTCGAGGCGATCCGGCCTTCGGAAACAGGCGCGGTGGTTCGCCGTAGGTGCACACCCTTTGCGGCGGAGGGAGCCTCCCCCAGCGCGGGCCGAAAGTTCCGTCGGGTAGTTGCGGAACCCAAGTCTTGAGGCCGCCTTTGTCCAGGATCAACCGTGCGGTCGCCGGTGTAACGGCACCGGTCCGACGGATCGACACCCGCGCTGTGCCGAGAAACGGTTCGGCCCTGGCCATGGCCGTCATGGGGATACTGCTGCTCGGCGGCATCATGGCGGTGGAGGGTATCTTCCCCTGGCCCGACGGCGGTCCCCACAAGATCGCCGCATTGCCCACTGATTCGTTCGGTCCGTTTCTTGTGGCCCAGGGCACGGGAAACCCGATCCCGCAGCCCCAGGAGAGCGTAGCCGCAGTCACTCTCGCTCCGGGCGAGACCCCGTCGAGCGCGCCCCCTTCGGGCGGCGGTTACTCGGGCGGCGGCCGGCCTTATGTGCCCGGTCCAACGCCTCCGACTGCACCAGGGCCGACCGACACGCCGTCGCCGGTCCCTACCGACACCCCGACTCCGCCCCCGACCGGCTCGACACCGACGTCAACGCCAACGCTAACACCGACGCCCACGCCCACGCCGACTCCAACGCCGACTCCAACGACGATTCCAACGCCGATTCCAACGCCAACGCCAACACCGACGCCCACGCCCACCCCGGCTCCGACCGACACGCCAACGCCGGCTCCGACCGACACGCCCACCCCGGCTCCGACCGACACGCCAACGCCGGCTCCGACCGACACGCCCACCCCGGCTCCGACCGACACGCCCACCCCAGCTCCGACCGACACGCCAACGCCAGCCCCGACCGACCCGCCAACGCCACCGCCACCGCCGCCGACCGACACGCCAACGCCCGCGGCGACCTGAGCCAGGCTGGTCTCATCCGGCGGCCGATCCTTGGCGCAGCCGTTCCGTGGCTGCCGGCTTCAGCCCATCGCTGAGTTGATCTGGCCCCAGATCCACTCGGGTCGCCAGTTCGGAGTGGGGCCGAGGATCAGTCGCGGCGCCTGCCACGTTTCTTCCCAGCCGCGTGACTGCAGCTCCCGCCACGCGGCCGCGTGCTCGTCGGGGATGCCTGCTCTGACGTGCCCGCCCACCGGAACGAGGTGGCGGTGCAGGTCGAGGAGAAAGAGCCCGTCCTCGAAGCGCGGGGCCACGGTCGCACCGTAGGCTCGGTCGGCCGGAAGCAGGAAGCCTCGCAACCCGTTCGCATCCTCGAGGACCCAGCCGCCGGTCTCGGCGAGTGTGTGCAGAGGCACGGATCGGTCCTCGGCCGTCGCCCGCCGGTCCAGTTCGAAAACCGCCGGCAGATCTTCGGGCTTCATCGGCCGAAGGCGTGCCCCAGGCGGGGGAACCGGCATCTCGTCGATGTGGTCGGCCTGGAGCTGGTGGAAGTGGGTTGCCAGCCGAAAGCCCATCCGTTCGTACAGCGGCCGACCGGCCGGAGTCGCGACGAGCGACAGAGTCGCGCAGCCGGCGCCCAGCAGCCTGCGCCGGAGTTCCTCCGTCATCGCCTGCCCATAGCCGCGGCGACGTACGGCTTCTGCGACCACTACCGCACCCAGCCATCCCACCGCCCCGTTGGCCGTCGCCAGCCCGGTGGCAACGACCTGGCCGTCGATCGTGCCGACCACCGGCTGGCACGTCGCCGTCCGGAGGACGAACCCGTAGAAGGAACGACGGTCGCGCCAACCCTGAGCCAGTGCCAGCGCCACGGCGGCGTCGATGTCGGCGGCGGTCATGTCGCGGAGTTCGAACACAGTCACGAATCCCCTCCAGCCCGGCTCGGAAGAGCACAACTTTACGATGCCGGGGCCGGCCCGGGCGGCCGTGCCGCCGCGGCGCAGGCCCGGCGCGGGCTCGGCGCGGTGCGAGGGGCGCGGCGGGCGTGGGGCGGCCGCGGGCGCCGGAGACCGCTCGACCAAGCTCGAACGCGGGCGTCTCCGCTATCATCCCCGCCATGGCCGAACTGACCCGTGCCGACGTTGAGCACGTAGCCCACCTCGCGCGCCTCGGGCTGACCGAGGAGGAGTTGGCGCGCCTGGAAGGCCAGCTGAACCACATCCTCGACCAGTACAAGGTCCTCGCAACGCTGGATACGGCCCACATCCCGCCGACGGCGCAGACGATCGAGCTGCAGAACATCCTGCGCGAGGACGCCGTCCAACCCTCTCTGGCGGTGGACGAAGCCCTGGCCAACGCCCCGGAGCGGAGCGGCGATCACTTCGTCGTGCCGGCGATCCTGGGCGGCGAGGGGGGCGCGTAGCCGGTGCCCGACTTCACGCGCCTCCACGCCCATGAAATGTCGCGTCTGCTGCGGGCCGGCGAGATCAGTTCGCGCGCGCTGACCGAAGCTCACCTGGCCGCCGCCGAGCGGCAGAACGGCGCCCTCAACGCCTGGCTGACGATTTACCGCGCCGACGCGATCGCTCAGGCCGGAGCCGCGGACGCCCGCATCGCCGAAGCCCGCCGCGCCGGCCCGGCCGCGCTTGCGGCGCTGCACCCGCTGTGCGGCGTTCCGGTCGCGCTCAAGGACCTCGTGTCCGTGAAGGGCGGGCAGGCCACGGCCGGCTCGAAGATCCTGAGGGGCTACATCGCCCCCTTCGACTCCACGGTCACGGCTCGCCTGCGCGAGGCCGGCGCGGTCATCCTCGGCAAGACCAACATGGACGAGTTCGCCATGGGTTCGTCGACGGAGCATTCGGCTTACGGCCCGACGGCCAACCCGTGGGACCTGACCCGCGTCCCGGGCGGCAGCTCGGGCGGTTCCGCGGCCGCGGTCGCCTCGTACCACACGCCGCTCGCCATCGGCACCGACACGGGCGGCAGCATCCGCCAGCCCGCCTCGATGTGCGGCATCGTCGGCCTCAAGCCGACTTACGGCCGCGTCAGCCGGTTCGGGATCGTGGCCTTCGCGAGCTCGCTCGACCAGATCGGGCCGCTCGCCCGCGACGCCCGCGACGCCGCCCTGCTGCTCCACGCCGTCGCGGGCCGCGACGAGCGCGACGCCACTTCCGCGCCGATCCCCGTCCCCGTGGAGCTGCTCAGTCTCCCCGAGAGCGACGACGAAGCGGCTTCGTACCTGAAGGGGCTCCGGATCGCGCTGCCCAGGGAGTACTTCGTCGAGGGCATGGAGCCCGGCGTCGCGGCGCGGATCCGCGAGGCGGTCGCGGCCATGGAAGCCGCCGGCGCGACCGTGGACGAGGTTTCGCTGCCGCACACCGACTACGGCCTGGCCTCGTACTACATCATCGCCCCCGCCGAGGCCAGCTCCAACCTGGCTCGCTACGACGGCGTCAGATACGGCTTCTCGGACCGCAGTTCGGGCGAATTCATCGCCGACTACCTCCGCACGAGGGGCGGCGGGTTCGGGCCAGAGGTCAAGCGCCGCATCATGCTCGGCACGTACGCTCTGTCGGCGGGTTACTACGACGCCTACTACCTGAAGGCGCAGAAGGTGCGGACTCTCATCAAGGCGGACTTCGACGCGGTCTGGGCGGCCGGCTTCGACGCGATCTGCGCGCCGACCAGCCCGACCGTCGCGTTCCCGCTCGGCGCCAGGACGGAAGACCCGGTGGCGATGTACCTCTCGGATGCCTGCACCCTGCCGATCAACATGGCCGGTCTGCCGGGAGCGGCGATCCCGGCCGGACTTTCGGAAGGTCTCCCGGTCGGTCTGCAAATCGTCGGAGCGCCGTGGAGCGAGCTCTCGATGCTTCGCTTGGCCCGTGCGTACGAAGGGATCACAGCCAGAGCACCCTGGCGGGCCCTCGAGCCCGCCGAACTCCACCTGACCGACGATCCGACCACGCCCAGCCCGGTCGGACGGAGACAGCGCACCGCAAGCGCCTCCGCCGAGGGCTCGGGCGTCCAAGCTTGAGGACACACCGATGACAATCCCGACGAGCCGTTCCAGCACCCGTCTCACCACCGACCCGTCGATTCTCAATTCCGAAGCCGAGCCCGAGCGCCCGCCGCTCTCGACCCGCGTCCTGGCGCGCCGGGTAGACGAGGTTCCGCGCTCGGGGATCCGCCGCTTCTTCGACATCCTCGCGACCATGACCGACGTCATCAGCCTGGGCGTGGGCGAGCCCGACTTCGATACACCGCAGCAGGTGATCGAGGCCGGCATGCACAGTCTGGCCTCGCGCAGGACTCACTACGCCAGCAACTACGGCACCATCGAGTTGCGCCGCGCTCTCGCGCACCACCTCGAGCGCATGTACGGCGTTCGGTACGACCCCACCGAGGAAATCCTGATCACGATCGGGGCCTCCGAGGCGCTCGACGTCGCCATCCGGGCGACCATCGATCCGGGCGACGAAGTCGTCATGCACGAGCCGTCCTACGTTTCCTACCGCCCCGCCGTGATCTTCGCCGGCGGCGTCCCGGTGGGCGTGCCCACGACCATCGATGAGGACTTCGCCCTCGATCCGGCGAAGGTCGAGGCGGCCATCACGCCGCGGACGAAGGCCCTGCTGCTCAACTACCCCTGCAACCCGACCGGCGCCGTCCTCCCGCCCGAGGTTCAGGACGAGATCGCCCGCATCGCCGTTCGGCACGACCTGCTCGTCTACAGCGACGAGATCTACGACCGCATGGTCTACGGCGGCTACCAGATGCGGACGATGGGTTCGCTGCCGGGGATGCGCCGTCGAACCGTCCTCATGGGCGGATTCTCCAAGGCTTACGCCATGACGGGCTGGCGGATCGGATACATCTGCGCCCCCTCGGAGATTCTCGAAGGAATCCTCAAGGTCCACCAGTACGTGATCATGTCGGCGCCGACGATGGCCCAGGATGCGGCGCTCGAAGCGCTCAAGACCGGCGAGCCCGACGTCGCCCGCATGGTCGGCCAGTACGACCGCCGCAGGCGGATTCTGGTCGACGGGTTCAACGCCATCGGGCTGCGCTGCTTCGAACCTCGCGGCGCCTTCTACGCCTTCCCCCAGATCACCTCGACGGGTCTCACGAGCGACGCGTTCGCCGAGGAGCTGCTCCGCGAAGAGTCCGTCGCCGTCGTGCCGGGCACGGCGTTCGGCGAAGCCGGCGAGGGCCACGTGCGCTGCTGCTACGCCACGAGCGAGGCGGAGCTTCGCGAGGCGCTCGTCCGCATCGAGCGGTTCGTCAAGCGCCGGCGCCCGGACAATGTCTGAGACCGCGGCGGTATTCGCCGTCGTCGCGCTGGTGGTGAGCGTCGTGGCCATCTCGATGGCCCTAGCTTCGATGGGGGCGCGGTCCGATCCACGCTCCGACATCCGCCTGGCTCGCCTGGAGAAGCGCATCGAGGAGATCGCCGCGCATGTCGGTCTGCCGCCGGCGCCGGTCCCGGCCGGCATGGAGGACGTGCTCGCACTCATCCGGGCCGGCCAGAAGATTCCCGCGATCAAGCGGTACCGCGAACTGACGGGAGTGGGCCTGCGCGAGGCAAAGGGCGCCGTCGAGGACCTGGAACTCCAGGCCCGCCCATGACTGCCGCAGAGCCTGCCGCCTCGCGCTACGAGGCCGTCATCGGCATCGAGATCCATTGCCAGCTCAAGACCGTGAGCAAGATGTTCTGCGGCTGCTCCACCGAGATCGACGGCGCGGCACCGAACAGCCACTGCTGCCCGGTCTGCCTGGGGCTTCCGGGCGTGCTGCCGACGATCAACAAGAAGGCCGTCGAATTCGTGATTGCGACCGGCTTCGCGATTGAGGCCAAGGTCGCCACCACGACACGCTGGGATCGCAAGAACTACTTCTATCCGGATCTGCCGAAGGGCTATCAGATCAGCCAGTACCAGCTGCCGCTGGCAGCCGAGGGCCGGCTCACGTTCGACACGAGCGACGGTCCGTTCACCGTCTGCGTGCGGCGGGCTCATCTCGAGGAGGATACCGGGCGGCTGATCCATGCCGAACTTGACGGCCGCCGGGTCAGCCTGATCGACTTCAACCGATCGGGTATGCCGCTGATGGAGATCGTCACCGAGCCCGACATTCGAACGGCCGAACAGGCCCGCCGCTACGCCGAGGAGCTGCGCCTGCTGATGCAGACGATCGGCGCCTCCGACGCGGAGATGGAGAACGGCCAGATGCGGGTCGAGGCGAACGTCTCGATCCGGCCGCGCGGGCAAGAGGCATTCGGGACTCGGGTCGAAGTCAAGAACATGAACTCGATGCGAGCCGTGGAGCGGGCGATCGCGTTCGAGATCGAGCGCCAGACGGTGGCCGTCGACGCCGGCGAGAAGATCCACATGGAGACTCGCGGCTGGGACGAGGCGCGCCAGTCGACGTACCACATGCGGCCCAAGGAAGAAGAGAACGACTACCGGTACTTCCCGGAGCCCGATCTGCCGCCTTTGCTGACCTCGCCCGAATGGCTGGCCGAGATCAAGGCCCGCTTGCCGGAGTTGCCATCCGCACGGCGGCGGCGCTATCGAGATGAGCAGGGCCTCTCCGCGTACGACGCCGACGTCCTGGTCAACGACGCGACGGCCGCGGCTCTCTTCGAGGGGGCGGTGGCGGCAGACCCCGCGGTGCCGCCCAAGCTGCTCGCCAACTGGGTCACCGGCGAATACATGCGCCTTGCCAAAGGCGGGGAGGGGAGTGGCGCCGCCGCAGTCGACCCGGCCGAGTTGGCAGCCCTGGTCGAGCTCGTCGTCGACGGCAGCATCTCGGGCACCAATGCCAAGGAAGTCTTCGCCGAGCATTTCGCAACCGGCAGGGGCGTGTCATCGATCGTGAAGGCGCGCGGGTTCGAGCAGATCTCCGATGCCGGGGCTCTCGGCACGGCGATCGATACCGTGCTCGCCGCGAACCCGGCCGCCGTGGCCGACTATCGAGCCGGCAAGGCGGAGGTCCTCGGCTTCCTGGTCGGCCAGGTCATGAAGGCGACACGCGGCCAGGCCAACGCCGGAATGGTCCAGAATGCGCTGCGCGAGCGCCTCGACAAGGCCGAGTAGAACTCGAAGGAGCGCGATGAGCCCGATCAACCTGATCTGCTGGGGCGTCGGGGTCCTGCTGATCGTCGTCGGCTACTCCCGCGCGCGAGGCCCGTGGCGCCGCTACCAGA
>JADGQJ010000071.1 GCA_017881885.1 Chloroflexota bacterium | reverse complement strand
GTCACTCCCAAAGCGGACATTCCCGAAGCGCTCGCTGAGCGGGTTCGCTCGCTCGCGTTGGAGGCATACCGGGCAATCGGCTGCGAAGGCTTCGCCCGTGTCGATTTCCTGCTCGCGGGCGACGAGCTCTACCTCAACGAGATCAACACGATCCCGGGCTTCACTCCCATCAGCCTCTTTCCGCAGATGGCGGCGACCGGGCTCGGCAGTTTCGGGGCCGTCTGCCGGCGGATAGTCGAGCTCGCCGAGGCTCGTCATGCCTCCCGCGTGCGTAGCCGCCTGACCACCGCGGACCTGCCGCGCTGAGCGCGAGCCGATGCCGATGCCGATGAGACGCGATCTGCCGCTCCGCCGCCCGGGGATGCAAGTCCGGCGCCAGCCGATCCGCCGCGCCACCCCGCGGCTGCGCTCGACGCAGATCTACGCTCTGGTGCTCATGTTCTTGTGCGTGATGACGGTGGTGTCGTTAGGCAGCTCGCCGATCTTCGCCGCGCGGCATCTCCAGGTCTACGGCGCGCGGTACACGGGCGAGGCGGCGGTGCGACGGATTGTCGGCATCGACGGTTCCCCGAATCTCTTCCGACTCCACTCCGACCGGGTCGCGCTGGAGCTCGCGAATCTGCCGGCGGTCGATTCGGTGCGAGTCGATGTCCGGCTGCCGGACACGGTGGTCGTCACCGTCGTGGAGCGCGAGCCCAGCATGATCTGGGCGATCGGCGACCGGCGCTACGTCGTGGACGACACCGGGCTCCTGTTCGGGGAGGTGGACTCGGTCGGCAATCCCGTCTACTCGGCGGTCGGCGCAAGCGCCGGCGCATCGGGGACGGCTGCGCCGGGCTCCCTCGCCCCCGACTCCGGTGCCGGCGCGTCCATGCCGTCCGGGTCTCCGGGCGAGACCTCGAGCGCCGACGCCACGGATGCGGCCACCGGCCAGCCCGACGGACGGGTCGCGCAACCGGCAAAAGTCACGCCCAAGCCGATCGCCAAAGTCGCGCCCAAGCCGACGCCGAAGGTGACGCCCAAGCCGAGCCCGTCGCCCAACCCAAGTGGCGCTCCGAGCGCGAGCGCGAGCGTCTCGACGCTCCCATCCCTGCTGCCGATCCCGACGCCCGATCCGGCCGAGACCCCGGGCCCCCAGGTCGTGAATCTGCCGACCGTCGTAGATCGTCGCGCTCAGGATGCGCACCTGACCCTCGGGGACGTCATCGATCCGATCGCTCTCGATGCCGGATTTCGGATCGCCGGCCTCGCGCCCGGCGACGTCGGCAGTCGGGCGGCGAGCCTCAGCGTCGTCCTCGACGACCCGTACGGTTTCACGCTCAGTTCGGGCGCCAACGGATGGGTAGCCGAGTTCGGCTTCTACACCGAGACACTCCGCAAAGACACCGTCATCCCGATGCAGGTCCGCGATCTGAAGGACTTGCTGCTCAACAGCGGCGAGACCCATGTGGCGTGGGTATGGCTCGTTGCCGACATCGCGGACAATCGCGTCAACACGTACATTTCCAAGTGAGGGCAACGGCCGAATAGTGCCATTCGAAGTTCCCCGGTCGAACGCGGCCGGATCGGTCAAACTAAGCAGACGCACCGAGCCCGTAGACCGAGGATGGAGCGAGTGGAACGCGAAGCGGTACTCGTCGGAATCGATGTTGGTACGAGCAAGGTCTGTGCGCTCATCGGTGAGGTGGGGCGCGACGGCGGCCTGACCATCGTCGGCAAGGGCGTCGTTCCGGCGGCCGGTCTCAAGAAGGGCGTGGTCGTCAACATCGAGCAGACGGTCCGGTCGATAAGCGGCGCCGTCGAGCACTCGGAGCGTTCCTCCGGATATCAGATCGACCGTGCCTTCGTGGGCGTCGGCGGCCAGCACGTCGAGAGCCAGAACTCGCGAGGTGCTGTCGCGGTCAGCGGCCATCATCGCGAGGTGACGCGAGAGGACATCAACCGCGCCACGGAAGTCGCTCGCGCCGTCACGATCCCGTCCAACCGCGAAGTGCTTCATGTGCTGCCCCGCGGTTTCATCGTGGACGGCCAGGAGGGCGTCAAGGATCCGCTCGGGATGAGCGCCATCCGCCTCGAGATAGAGACGCACATCGTCACGGCCTCGGCTACCGCCGTCAGAAACCTGGCTAAATGCGTCCAGTCGGCGAACGTCAAGATCGACGAGCTCGTGGCCGCCTCCCTCGCGTCGGCTGAAGCGGTCCTGTCCGAGACGGAGCGCGAGCTCGGCGTCGCCGTCGTGGACATCGGCGCCGGTACGATCGACCTGGCGCTCTTCCTCGACGGCCAGGCCTACAAGACCGCGGTCCTGCCCGTCGGCGGGAACAACGTGACCAACGACGTGGCCATCGGGCTCAAGACCACTCTGCAGGTCGCCGAGGAGCTGAAGATCCAGCACGGCAGCTGCGACCTTTCGACCGTCCGGCCCGACGACATGGTCAGCGTTTCGATGCTGGGCGAGGCGGCCGGCCGGACGATCAGCCGGATGGAGATCTGCCAGATCATCGAAGCGCGGATGCGCGAGACCTTCGAACTCTTGCGAGCCGAAATCCGAATGGCCGGCGAAGGCATGCTTCCGGCCGGCGTCGTCCTGACCGGCGGCGCCGCTCAGCTCGGCGGAGCGGCCGCCCTCGGCCGCGAGGTCCTGGACATGCCGGTGCGAGTGGCGGGACCCTCGGACGTTGGTGGGCTGACGGACAACATCCTGAACCCTGCCTACAGCACCGCGATCGGCCTGCTGCTCTGGGGCGCCAGGAGCCTCGAAGGCGCGGACAGCTCTCGATACGAATCGGCGCCGGCCGGGGGAGCCGTTGGTCGCGCGCGTGACGCGCTCCGGCATCTGTTCCCCTAGGCCAACCCTCGCCTGATATCGGCCCGGGGCCGCGGGATCAGGGCGAGTGGGCCGTCGTGCCCGCCATGTCTTCGAAGGACGGCAGATTGAAGACCCAGGAGCTGACCATCCAGACCGGACGTCACCGCGGGCTGCACGATCTGACCGGGGCCTGCGAACTGTTCGTCGCCGGAGAGGGTGACGGCCTGCTGGTCGTGTTCGTCCCGCATGCGACGGCCGGAGTTGTCGTCATCGAACTGGGCGCCGGATCCGACGCAGATTTGATGGCGGCCCTGGATCGCCTGCTTCCTCGCGATGCCAATTGGGTTCACCGGCACGGAACGCCCGGTCACGGCGCCGATCACGTCCTGCCTCTTCTGGCGCCCCCGTCGCTGACGATACCGGTCGTTTCGGGCCGTTTGACCCTCGGCACCTGGCAGTCGATCGCACTGCTGGACCCCAATTCGGACAACGCGGAACGGACCGTTCGACTGACTTTTGCCGCCGTCTGAGACGCCCCGTTCGGGCGGAGGACAAGGGAAGTTCGGCCCAACGGCTCATTTGGCCCAAAAGTGCGCACGCATGTTCACATCCCACGCTCCGAGATTGCGTTTCAGCATGCGATTGATAGGGCATACAAACTCAAGTCGGCGTATACTTGCACCATCCGAGCCGGCCCTGCGTTGCGCTACACCTCTACTGATCTCGGGCGGCCGGACCGAACGACCGACATCTGCCGGAGAGCCACCGGAGGATAGGAAATGCCGCTACGGTCCGATTCCGAGAACTTTGCCCTGATACGAGTCATTGGTGTCGGGGGCGGCGGGTCCAACGCCGTCAACCGGATGATTCGAGCCGAGATGATGGGCGTTGAGTTCATCGCCCTAAATACGGATGCTCAGGCCCTTCTCCAGTCCGACGCGCCCCACAAGATTCGCATCGGCGACAAGATCACCCGCGGTCTGGGGGCGGGCGGCGACGCTTCCGTCGGCCAGCGAGCCGCCGAGGAAGACGCCGAGAAGATCACAGAAGCACTGCGCGATTCGGATATGGTGTTCATCACGGCCGGACTGGGCGGCGGCACCGGCTCTGGCGCTGCCCCGATCGTGGCCGAGATCGCCAAGGATCTGGGCGCGCTTACAATCGGCGTCGTCACCAAGCCGTTCGCCTTCGAGGGCGTCCGCCGCAAGCTGGTGGCTGAGCGAGCGGCCGAGGAGCTCCGGGCCAAGGTGGACACGCTCATCACCATCCCCAACGACCGGCTCCGCGACGTCGTCCAGAAGAACACCTCGATGGTCGAGGCCTTCCGCTTCGTGGACGATATCCTGCGCCAGGGCGTCCAGGGGATCAGCGACATCATCACCGTGCCCGGTCTGATCAACCTCGACTTTGCCGACGTCCGAACGATCATGAAAGATGCCGGATCGGCGCTTATGGGCATCGGCCGCGCGACAGGCGACAACCGCGCCCTCGACGCGACGCGACAGGCTATCGCCAGCCCGCTGCTCGAGATCAACATCAACGGCGCCCAAGGCATTCTCTTCAACGTCTCGGGCTCATCCAACCTCAGCCTGTTCGAGGTTACAGAAGCCGCCGAGGAGATCCGCTCCGTGGCGGATCCGGAAGCGAACATCATCTTCGGCACCAGCTTCGACGATCGACTCGGCGAAGAGGTCCTCATCACGGTTATCGCCACGGGCTTCGACGCCAATCGCAAGCGCGAGTCGGTGCGGCGAGAGGCGGGAACGGCCGCTCCGGGCGCGGGTCACTCGCAGCGCTTCGACACTGCGGACTTCCTCGCGGATCTCGAGCGCCAGCGCAGCTCCGTTGAGGCCGTGCCGGTTCACGCGCGCGCCGCGGCCATGTACGGCTCCACCGGGACGCTCGAGCGAGCGGCAGTGCCGGTGATCCAGACACAGTCCGTTCGTCGACCGCAAGTCGATCGGCCGCGTCCTACCTACGACGACACGGATCTCGAGATCCCGAGCTTCCTGCGGCGGCCTGCGCAGGAGGAGAAGGGCTAACCCTTCACCGCCTTGGGATCCACGCCGGATCCAGAAGGAATTGCCGCGTTTTCCGACGCGCGTGAGCGCGTCCTCTCGGCCGTGGCCGGCGCGTGCGCGCGTGCCGGGCGCGATGCTGCCACCGTCCGGCTCGTGGCCGTCTCCAAGACTGTGCCGGCTGCGCGATTGGCTTCGGCGGTCGCGGCCGGGTTGACGGTGTTTGGCGAGAACCGGCTTCAGGAGGCCGAATCGAAGGCGCCCCAGCTGCCCGGGGTCACCTGGCATCTGATCGGCCCGCTTCAGTCGAACAAGACTCGTCGGGCGGTCGAGCTGTTCGACGTGATCGAGTCCGTCGACTCGGTCGACCTGGCGCGCAGGCTTGATCGACTGGCGGGCGAGGTCGGGCGGGCGCCGCTGGACGTCTACCTCCAGGCGAATGTCGATCGCGACGAAGCGAAGGGCGGATTCCGTCCCGACGACCTGGAGGCGGAGCTCGCGGCTCTCGACGCGCTGCCGAACCTGAACCTGGTCGGGCTGATGACCGTTGGACGACTGGTCGGGTCGCCCGAGGAGGCCAGACCGACGTTCCGGCGGTTGCGCGAGCTTTCCGAGCGGCTGCGTCGCGCCGTGCCCGGGCTGGGGGCGGGATTGTCGATGGGCATGACCGACGATTACGAGGTGGCCGTCGAGGAAGGCGCGACGGTCATTCGCGTCGGTCGGGCTCTGTTTGGGGCGCGCCAGGCCGGATAGCCCGACGCTCGGCCAATTGGGCCGGCGGGCGGGATGAATCGCGCCCCTTCGTGGCGAAACGGACGACCTCACCCATAATCGGCCATGTGTCGGAGTCCGAGTTCCGCTTCGCGGATCGAATGCGTCGTACCGAGGTGCGTTTCGGCGTGCGTCTGACGCCGCGTGGCGGGGTGGATCGGGTGGAGGGCGTGAACGACGAGGGCGCGCTGCAGGCCCGCGTCGCGGCGCCACCGGTTGGGGGAGCGGCTAATACCGCCCTGATCAAGCTACTGGCCGACGAACTCGACGTCTCGCGCAGCGCAGTACGCCTGGTCGCCGGAGCTGCAGGCCGCCACAAGCTGATTGTCGTCGAGGGGATTTCGGCCGAGGAGATCGCTACGCGCTGGCCGGGGATCAAGCTGTAAGGCCGTCTGCCGGTGGGCCTGCCGCACCTGGTTCGGCGTCATCGTAGGCTTCCGCCGCCGCCCCCGGTCGTCCGGCCGTTATAATCGGCCCTCGTCGACGCCCCGACGCGTTCGTGGGGGCGATTAGCTCAGCTGGTTAGAGCGCACGGTTCACATCCGTGAGGTCACTGGTTCGAGTCCAGTATCGCCCACCATTTCACTCTTCCTCGGTCCCGCCCCTGCCCGGCACTGTAGGGCGCTGGGCTCCCATTCCATGCCGCGCCCGGTCCCGTATCATCCGGACCGGCGGGACGGGCCGCCGTGGCGGCGTGCGGTTGCAGCGCGAGGACGAACGAACCGGATGGAACGGAAGCTCCTATCGGGAGACGAGGCGGTCGCACTCGCGGCCCTCCAGGGCGGCGTGGCCCTGGGAACAGGCTATCCGGGAACGCCTTCCACCGAAATCCTGGAGGTCTTCTCCGAGTTGGGCGGGAAGGCCCAATGGGCTCCCAACGAGAAGGTCGCGCTGGAAGTCGGCTTGGGCGCGGCGTTCGGTGGCGCGCGTGCTCTGGTGACGATGAAGCACGTCGGCCTGAACGTCGCCGCCGACCCGCTCTTCACCGCCGCGTACACCGGCGTCAGCGGAGCGTTGATCGTGGTCAGCGCCGACGACCCGGGCATGTCCTCATCGCAGAACGAGCAGGACAATCGCCGCTACGCGATCGCAGCAGGGCTGCCGGCGATCGAACCTGCGGACTCGCAGGAGGCCTACTACTTCTTCTTCACGGCGATCGAGATCTCCGAGCGATGGCACATCCCTGTGCTGTTCAGGATGACCACGCGGGTCTGCCATTCCAAATCGATCGTCTTGCCGCGGGATGCGAGCGAGCGAGCGCCGGCACCGGCGCCTCATTTCGAGCACGACATCGCCGGCCGGGTCATGATCCCGGCCCACGCTCGACCAGCCCATCGCCGGTTGCGAGCCAAGCTGGCCGAGATCGCCGCATGGGGCGAGACGTGTGCGCTCAACCGCGAGGAGGCCGGCGACCCGAAGCTTGGAATCATCGCCAGCGGCATCTCGTATATGCACGTGGCCGAAGCGGCGCCCGGCGCCAGCATCCTCAAGCTCGGCCTCGTCAACCCGCTGCCGATCAAGCGCGCCCGCGCCTTCGCCGCCTCCGTCGAGCGCGCGGTCGTGATCGAGGAGGGCGATCCGATCATCGCCGACTCGCTGCGCGCCGCCGGGATCGCCGTCGAATCCAAGCCCGACATGTACCGTTTCGGCGAGCTGGACGTGGCTCGCGTTCGCCGCATCCTCGCCCGCGACGACTCGCGCGAACCGGCCCCGGCGCGCGGCAAACCGCCCGAGCTGTGCCCGGCGTGCCCGTACCACACCGTCTACGCCACGCTCCAGAAGCACGATTGCATCGTCGCCGGGGACATCGGCTGCTACACCCTCGGCGTTCTGCCGCCGTATCAGGCCATGGACACGTGCGTGGCGATGGGCGCGTCGATCGGCGTCGGCCTGGGGCTGCGCCACGTGCTCCCCGAGAACGAAGCCCGGCGCGTCGTTTCTGTGATCGGCGACTCCACATTCGTCCACTCCGGCATCAGCGGCCTGGTCGAGATGGCCTACAACCCGCCGCCCACCGGCCACGTCGTACTCGTCCTCGACAATGGCACGACGGCGATGACCGGCCAGCAGGAGCACCCCGGCACCGGCCGCACGCTTGACCACGGCCCGACGAACAAGCTCTCGATCGAGGGGGTCGCGAGCGCCATCGGCATCGGCAGCGTGACCGTCATCGACCCCTACGCCGATCCGGAGGGCTTCGAGCGGCTGCTGCTCGAACGCCTGGCAGCGCCCGATCTATCGGTCATCGTGGCCCGGCGGCCGTGCATCCTGGCCGCGGCCGATATCCGCAAGTGGGAGCAACAGGCCGCCGAGTTCCGAGCGAAGGCTCCTGCCCAGGCGGTGTTCGACCTGCCCCTGGAGGAACGATGACCGCGGGAAACGACATGGGCGACTCGACCGCGGGGGGCAACGGGACGGCCGCCGGCAACTCATCGGCCGCCGGCAACTCATCGGCCGCCGGCAACTCATCGGCCGCCGGCAACTCATCGGCCTCGGCCGCCAGTCTCGCCGTCACCAACGTCGTTCTCGCCGGTCTCGGTGGCCAGGGCGTCATCAAAGCCTCGGACATCCTCGCCGATGCGGCCCTTCGAGCCGGTCTCGACGTCAAGAAGGCCGAGATCCACGGCATGAGCCAGCGCGGCGGCTCCGTCACCTCGGACGTGCGCTTCGGGCGCAAGGTGCTCTCGCCGATGGTGCCGCGCGGCGAGGCGGACTACCTCCTCGTTCTGGCCCCATCAGAGGTCGAGGCTGCCCGCGCTCTTCTTCGTCCAGGCGGTGTGCTGCTCTCGCCGGATCTCGTCCCCGAGGATCTACTGCCCAATAAGCGCAGCCTCAACGTCGCGCTGCTCGGCGCTCTGAGCCAGTATCTGGACCTGCCGGCGGAGGCCCTCCTCGACGCGGTCAGGGCGGCTCTACCCGAGCGGCTGCATCGCGTAAACGAGCAGGCTTTCGCAGTGGGCCGAAAACTCGCCGCCGAGGGAGGCACAATCCGCTAGGCGGAACCGACCGCGGGCCATCGCCATTCGGCAATGGCCTGACGGGCTGCCCGCCGGGGCTCGGCCCCATTGTCAGAGGAGGCCGCGGTGAGCGTTTGGAACGATCCGCCGGGTGGGTTCCACCCGGTCAGCACGCCCGACTATCTGCCCCGCCGGCAGCTGGCGGCGATCCAGCTGCAGCGGCTTCAGTCGGTGGTCGCGCGCGCATACGATCGCGTCCCGCTGTTCAAGTCGAGGCTGGTAGAGCGCAAGCTCTCGCCGGCGTCGATCCGCTCTCTCGCAGACATCGCGAAGCTGCCCTTCACGGTCAAGTCCGACCTCCGCGACACGTATCCCTTCGGGCTCTTCGCCAGCCCGATGGAGGAGATCGTCCGGCTCCACGCCTCGTCGGGGACTACCGGCAAGCCGATCGTCGTCGCCTACACACAGGCAGACCTCGATGTGTGGACCGAGGTCATGGTCCGCAGCTTCGCTGCCTGCGGGCTCCACCGCGGCGACGTGATCCAGAACGCCTACGGCTACGGGCTGTTCACCGGCGGCCTTGGGGCACACTACGGCGCGGAAGCTCTCGGAGCGACCGTCATCCCGATCTCCGGCGGCAACACCGAGCGCCAGCTGATGGTCATCCAGGATTTCGGTGTGACCGCCCTGTGCTGCACGCCGAGCTACTTCCTCCACCTCCTGGAGTCAGCCAAGGAGACCGGCATCGATCTCTCGCGGCTGAGGGTCGGTGTCTTCGGGGCCGAGCCCTGGAGCGACTCGATGCGCGAGCGCATCCAGTTGGATAGCGGCATCAAGGCTCACGACATCTACGGCCTCTCGGAGATCATCGGCCCCGGCGTGGGCGTCGAGTGCTCCCACCAGCACGGGCTGCACATTTTCGAAGACCACTTCTACCCCGAGATCATCGATCCGGAGACGGGCGAGGTTCTCCCGGATGGGGCCGAGGGCGAGCTCGTGCTCACCACGCTCTCCAAGCAGGCGATGCCGATGATCCGGTATCGAACCCGCGACGTGACCTCGATCATGGTCGAGCCGTGCGAATGCGGTCGAACCCTGCACCGCATCCGCCGCATCGGCCGCCGCTCGGACGACATGTTCATCATCCGCGGCGTGAACGTCTTCCCGTCCCAGGTAGAGACGGCGCTGTTGCGGGTCGAGGGCACGCTGCCCCACTACCAGATCGTCCTCACGCGCGACAAAGGCCTGGACCAGATGGAGGTCAAGGTCGAAGTCACGCCCGAGGTTTTCTCGGACGAGATCCGCAAGCTCGAGGCGCTGCAGCAGCATCTCGAGGCTTCGATCGAGAACATCCTGGGGCTGCGGGTGAAGGTGACCCTGGTCCAGCCGCGCTCGCTCGCACGATCCGAGGGCAAGGCCAAGCGGGTCACGGATCTGCGCAACGTCTGACGGATCTAACGAGGCATTCACGGTCGTACGGCGGGGCCGGTGCGCCGCCGATGGAGGCCATCAAATGAAGCTCAAGCAGCTCTCGCTCTTCCTGGAGAACCGCCCGGGCCAGCTCCGCGCCCCGCTCGCCTCGCTGGGCGGCGCGGGCATCGACTTGCTCACGATGACTCTCGCGGACACGGCCCAGTTCGGCATCCTGCGTTTCATCGTTGCCGACCCCGAGCGCGCGAAGAAAGTGCTCGAGGCCGAGGGAATGATCGTGAGCGTGACGGATGTCGTGCCGATTCAGGTCGACAACCGGCCCGGCGGCCTCGCAGCCGTGCTTGCGGCCATCGAAGCGGCCGGTCTGGGCGTGGAATACATGTACGACTTCGCGGCCCGCGCCACTCTGGACAAGGCGGTGATCGTCTTCCGCTTCGAGGACCCGGACCGCGCCCTCGAGGTACTCAAGACGGCAGGCGTCCGAGTCCTTACGAGTGAGGAGCTGCTCGGGAAGTAGCGTCGTCCGGCGCGGGGGCCAGTTCCGTCACGACACCCCGAATACCGACGTCCCACGTTCGCTAGATTCGGGCGACGGGGGAGGATTCGACATGACTGGTTCGAATCGCGGACGGCGAGCGCTCTTCGGCATAGCGGCGGTGTCGCTGATCGCGCTCTCGGGGGCAGCGTGTACTGCGGCGATGAGCCCGTCGCCGGAGGCATCCGCACCTTCGGCGATCGCGACGGCGGCGGCATCGCCGAGCGGCTCGGCCGAGACCTTCACCCCGAGCCCGGCCATCGACACACCCGCTCCGACGGACACGGGGGCACGAGAGACTCCGCTGTCGCCGACGCCGTTCCCTCCAGCGTCGGCGACTCCTCCGCTTCCCACGGGTCCTCTGCCGAGCGTCGGCCCGATCGATGCGGGTTTGTGGACTGGAATAAAGTGGATCGCGGTTCCGGGCGGCCACTCGCCGGCAGTTCCGCCGGTCAACCCGGTTGAGTATTGGCCCGGTCCCGTTCACGGCAATTCCGTTCTCCAGGGCTGGAGTGGGGGATATGTCGAATTTGTCTGGAACCCCCATACGCGCACGTTGAACCCGTGGGCTTCAGCCGATGGCCTCGAATGGAAGTCGAGTAGCAACCTCGTCAACACGAGCCAGTGGAAGGCCTTCTTCAAGAGATACGACGACGACAATGCTGCCGCCGGCTTGGGCCCCGCGTACCACGACGCCTGCGCTTTCCGGGTCGACAACTTCCAAGAGGGCCCGGCGACCCTCCTTATGGCCGGATATGTCGACTGCACGGGGCCCGGAATATGCCTCCGAGCCTTCGATTCGTGGACGCGGGGTGATACTGCGTGGACATCTCAGGACGGATTGACGTGGACTCAGGAGACCCTTTCGCACGGCATTGACGGCGGCTTGATCTCCGGTGGGTCCAGCGGATTTGTGGCCCGGGGATCCGAGGGCTTGAAGGCCACCATCTGGACATCGCAAGACGGTCGCAACTGGCTACAAGGCGCGCTGCCGGCGGCGGCCTACGCGGCGGGCTCCTCCGTCCGAGATCCGATTTCGTTCGGCGGCGGTTTCGTTCTCCCCGGAGAGGTCATGGTCAAGAAGGGGACCGTGGAGGACGGGTGCCCCGGCAGTAACTCGAACCAGTACCAGGGAGGGCTCTGGTGGTCGCAAGATGGCAAGACGTGGACTCGCGACAGCCTGACCGGCGTCAATTCGACCAGCTACTACGACGCGATGATGAGCGTCGTTCGGATTGACGATCACACGGTCGTGGCCAAGCAGTACGGCTCGACTTCGGAGTGGGCGTCCTCGGACGGCAAGACCTGGGCGCTCCTCAAGGGGAGGCCGGTCGTCTTCCCGGGCTACGGCAGTGGCCCCAACATCGTCGTTGGGCACGACAGGGGGCTGGTTTTCGATGGAGGCCCGTGCGCCTTCGACGACTCCCTGACGCTGGTCCCCCTCAAGCAAACCGGAGACTTGCCCTGGAGCGGATCGCAGTACGGACTGGGCCCCACCGGGCTTCTTGCGAGCTATGAGGGCGCTCGCTTCTGGATCGGCGTGCCTGCGGCCGGCTGAGGCTCCGGTCTCTGGAAATCCCCGCGAGCCGCGTCGATCTACTCGCGGCC
>JADGQJ010000070.1 GCA_017881885.1 Chloroflexota bacterium | reverse complement strand
CTCGGCGACGGCCTCTCGAGCCGTGGCCGAATACCAGGCACAGAGGCTCATCAGCAGGAGTGCGCGCGCCCGCAGCGAGCCCCGCACAGACGGAATGAGGGCCCCAAGCCGATCGCGAGTCGCCGGTAGATCGCCCGCCGCAAACCACGCTTCGGCCGCCGCCAGAGCCCGCTCGGACCGCTCTCGACCGGCAGGCGGCGTGCGCTCCAATGCCATGTCGGCCAGCTCGCCGGCCATCGCCGGAGCACCGCGGCTCCGAGCACGGGCCGCGGCGCGGGCGAGGGACCGGGCGACTCCCGAATCCGAGCCTTCCGACGCGAGGGCCATATGACGGGCGCGGGCTTCAGGATCCTCGGCGTCGGCACGACCAAGCGTCGCGTGCACGGCGCGCACCTCGTCGACCGATGCCTCCGCAACCAGTGTGGAGGCGTACAGGGGATGATCGAAAGTTACGGTCGGCCCCTCGACACAGATAAGACCGGCGTCTACTGCCGGTTCGAGCACGGTCCGGGTCCCAGGTCCACCGACCGCCTCCAGCAGGCCCATCGTCGGCTTCGCGCTCAACGCAGCGGTGAGCAGGAGCTGGCGCGTCGGTGGCGGCACGCGATCCAGATGGGCTTCTACCAGACCACGCAGGGACGACGGCACGGGCAGATCTCGACCGGGGCGGAGGGACGTATTGGTTGCGGCCAGAGCATTGGCCAGTTCCAGGGCATAGAACGGGTTGCCGCCCGACAACTCTTGAATCCGGAGCAGAGTCGGCCGCGCGAAGCTGGAGCCGCTGGCAGATCGCAGCAGTTGATGTAGCGCACCCATCGAGAGAGGTTCGAGCCAGAGTCGCTCCAGGGCAATCGGTCGCGCGGTGTCCGCCAGGCCAAACGGCGGAGGCGCACCAGGGATGCGTGCGCGCTGGGCGATCAGGAGTCGTAGTGGCAGACCCGCGAGCCGGCGAATGCTGAAGGTAAGCGCCTCTCGGCTGGCATTGTCCGCCCACGGCGCATCGTCAACGGCAATGACCAACGGACCGTCCGCGGCGATCGCTCGAAACGCGGCCAGGACGGCCATTCCCACCCGCTGTGGGTCCGCGGCCTCCTCGACGGCGCCCTCGGCTGACTCTGCCCGGTCATCGATGCCGAGTGCGCGTCGCAGCGTCCCGCGATGGGCGTCGGCCAGGCGGGGGCCGATCGTTGGCAGATGCGATCCCAGCAAATCGGCAAGCGTCGCATAGGCATAGGTCGACTCTGCTTCGACAGGCCGGGCATACAGAACCGTCGCGCCGGCAGCGTCCGCCCGTGCCACGCCGGCCCGTAATAGACTCGTCTTGCCGATGCCGGCGGGCCCCTCGATGAGGATGGCCATCGAGTCGCGATAGGGTGGATCCATCGCCGTCACCACGCGCTCGAGGGTCTCGTCGCGCCCGACGAGGGACGAGACAGGGTCGACCGGCGGCTGGCTCGGGGCTGTATTCATCCAGCCGAAAGCATACGGTGGCGGTCGGGGATTCCCCGGATGCGGCGGAGCCGGTTCTGCTGCACGGTTGAGCAATGCAACGAGCCGTCCGCGTCATCGAGACGTACATGCCCGGGTTGGCTGCAATGACCGGCGCCTGGTATGACCGACTCCAGGGCGACGTTGCGGCAACGCTGAGCGCTCAAGGGCTGAGTGTTGCGCTACTCGCGATTCCGGATGACGAGACGCTCCTGTGGGTGGTGTGGGGCCAACTCGACAGACCCGACCCGGCGAACGATGTGGCGGTGGCCGTCGTTGAAGAGTCTGCGGGAAGTGGACGATCTGCTGTGCTCGAGCGCGCTGTCGATGGGCGCTTCGTCATGGGCCAGATTGCGGAAACGGAGATCGAATCAAGGAATCGGCGGTAACGCCAGATTGAGCGACATCCGAGGGAGTCTGGTCCGACTCCTCAACGGCAGTGTCCTACCGGCACGGGTCAAGAACAAGGGTTTGGACCGGGTCTCTCATCGCAGGAAGATCCATTGCGTGGCACAAGCACTTGAGCCCCTGCGATGGTGACGACCGTCGTCGGTAGACTTGGTGGATGAAAAGGATCGGCTTCCTCTCCTTCGGGCACTGGTCCGCCTCACCCTACTCGCAGGTGCGGTCCGCGTCCGACGCGCTGATCCAGTCGATCGAGCTCGCCGAGGCGGTAGAGGAGATCGGAGGGGACGGCGCCTACTTCCGGGTCCACCACTTTGCCCAGCAGCTGGCATCACCGTTCCCGCTCCTGGCAGCGATCGGCGCCCGAACCAAGCGCATCGAGATCGGGACGGCGGTCATCGACATGCGCTACGAGAACCCGATGTACATGGTCGAGGATGCCGGGGCCGCCGACCTCATCGCCGGCGGTCGCCTGCAGCTCGGAATCAGCCGCGGCTCGCCCGAGCAGGTCATCGACGGATTCCGGTACTTCGGCCACGTGCCGCCGGAGGGCTCGACTGACGCCGACATGGCTCGCGAGCAAACGAAGGTCTTCCTCCAGGCACTGACCGGCGCCGGATTCGCCGAACCGAACCCTTCCCCGATGTTCCCGAACCCGCCCGGGTTGCTTCGCCCGGAACCGCACTCACCCGGGCTGCGGGACCGAATCTGGTGGGGCGCGGGATCCCGCGCGACGGCCGAATGGGCAGGGCAGCAAGGCATGAACCTGATGTCGTCGACGCTCCTGACCGAGGACGCCGGCATACCGTTCCACGAGCTTCAGGCGGAGCAGATCAGACTGTTCCGTGAGGCGTGGACAGCGGCCGGGCACGAGCGCGAGCCAAGGGTGTCGGTCAGCCGCAGCATCTTCGCGCTCGTGGACGACCGCGACCGAGCGTACTTCGGGCGGGGCAATCAGGCGTCCGATCAGGTCGGCTACATCGACGCGCAAACCAAAGCGATCTTCGGGCGGTCGTACGCCGCGGAGCCTGACGTCCTCGTGAAGGAGCTCGCCGGGGACACAGCGATCCAGGCGGCGGACACGCTCCTGCTCACCGTTCCGAACCAGCTGGGCGTCGAGTACAACGCCCACGCCATCGAGAGCGTTCTGAAGTTCGTCGCGCCGGAGCTTGGCTGGCGATGAGCAGGCCAGACGCAGATCGGTCTCTGTAGCAGTCGTGCCACGGTCTTGGTGGGCGCGGCGCCGTGCAGGGTGAGTGTCGTGCCAAGCACGAAATGGGATTTGGAGCGGGAGACGGGTCTCGAACCCGCGACATTCAGGTTGGAAGGCCTAAGTGTGGATGCGCTGTGGCACCACGCTCACGGGGCCGAGCGTAGCGTGTCCAGTTATCGTGTCGTCGCGAGCAACACTGAGCTAGCTTCGCCCCGGAGCGGGGTCCCCGGCCCGGGACCCGACGCAGGTCGTGGCCAGATAACCCGGAACTGGCTGAGCGCCTGTACGACGGTGGGAGAATGTCCGGAGACACGGAGTGCCTAGTCCAGCCACTGGCGAGACCGACCCGCGTGAAAGCGTCCCAGGGAGAGCCCGCGATGGTGAAGAGCGTGGCCGCTTTGTTCGCCATCGGGCCCCCAGGTCTCGAGGTCGCCGAACCCGGGACCGCCCCGGTCCGTGATCCCGAGCCTGCCGCCCTAGCGCACGGACGGGGCAGGCGGGTCGTTCGTCTCCTGGCCGTCCTGGCGGTTGCGCTCGTCCTTGTCGCCGGAATCGGCTACAGCGCATATGTCGGAGCCGTCGGGTCCGAGACCTTCGTCCATCCGGGCGGCAACCCGGACTGCCGCACCCCGCTCGTCCGGTATGGCTGGGCCTACGAGGCGATCAACTACGACATAGCGGACGACACGGCCCTGCGGAACGCCAACGCGAATATGGAGAGCTGTTCGAGCCAGGGCGGCACGGCTGGGACGGACGTGGTCACCGCGGATGGCGTCCATATCGCCGGCTGGTACATCCCGGCAGCCAGCGGCGCCGGCCCCACGGCACCGACCGTGGTGCTGGTCCATGGCTGGGCCGCCAACAAGAGCGAGGTGCTCAAGTACGCGGTGCCGTTCCACGCGGCGTACAACGTCGTCGCGATCGACCTCCGCGGCGGCGGCCGAAGCTCGAAGAGTGATGTGACTTTCGGGCTGCGCGAGAAGGCCGACCTCGAGGCCATCATCGACTGGCTGGAGCGCACCAAGCATCCGGTCCACCTCGCCGTCATGGGCAACTCGATGGGCGGCGCAACGGCGGTGATGGCAGCCGTCAACGACCAGCGGATCGAGGCGCTGATCCTCGACTCCATGCATGCCCGCGTCGAGGACGTGATCGGGCGCCGCTTGGAGGTCGACGAGGGGCATCCTTCACTTCCCGGCACGCCGGCGATGCTGTTCGGGATCTGGCTTCGCACCGGACTCAACCTGATGGACGCCAACCCCATTAACTACATCCCGGCCCTGGGTCACCGACCGCTCCTGCTGATCCACGGCACAGCCGACCAGCAGGACCTGCCCGAGCGCAGCGTAAACGCCAACTTCCTCGCGGCCCAAGCCGCCAGTGTGCCGGTCGAACTCCACATGTGCGAGGGCGCCTGGCACGGACATGTCATCGACACCTGCCCCGCCGATTGGGGCCGCTGGAGCGTGGGCTTCCTCGACCGGGCCTTCCTCGGAAGCCTCGCCCCGGGAGTCACGCCTACACCTTGACCAACCCCTTACGACAAGTACGCCTCGGCCGCCCCGATCCTCCCCAGCCACGCGAATGGCTGCAAACGGTTCATCACTCTGACCGGCCGGCGGCGCGGATCGCGGACTGCGGTAGCCGAGCATACTTGGCATGAAGCATCCGAACCGCCGGAGAGGACATGACCCCGAAACTCAGGTTCGCCGATCGCCTGGCGCTCGCTGGGCTGCTGCTCGCTGCGGTCGCGGCTGCTGCCGGTCTGCTGGTACCAGGCCTCTACCGGGACACGGCCGAGGGGGTCAGGCAGGCCCGCGCCACCGACCTTGTGACGCTCCTCGGCGCCGTGCCGGCCCTGGCGCTCGGCCTGTGGCGCGCCCGAACGGGCTCCGCCGGCGGACGGCTTGTGGCCGTCGGCGCCCTCGCCTATCTCGCATATTCCTACGCCATCTACGCGTTCTCCGTCGTAATCAACCCGATGACGCCGGTCCACATCGCGATCTTTGCGCTCGCAACGTGGTCGCTCGTCCTGGCCGTCTTCGACCTGGATGACGCGACCATCGATCACGCGTCGACGTTCCGGCTGCCGCGTCGTTCCACCGGCGGGTTCCTCATTGTCGTCGCTGCTCTCTTCGCGTTGTTGTGGCTCGGGCAGATCGCGGGCGCCATCACCAGCGGTCGGCTGCCGACATCCATATCGGACCTGAATCTCCCGACAAGCCCGGTCTATTCGCTCGACCTCGCCTTCGCCGTCCCGCTCATCGCGCTGGCCGGTGGCTGGCTGATCCGGCGTGACCGCCGCGGTCCGGCGAGCGCGGTGGCGGGCCTCTCCTTCGTCTGCCTCCTCGGGCCCTCGGTCCTCGCCATCTTCGCTTTCGAGGCTGCGGCTGGCATAACCGTCGAAGTCCCGCCGATCGTGATCTTCGGCGTGGTCACCTTGACGGCCGCCATCCTGCTCGGCTTCGCGTTGACCGGTTTCGCTCGGGAGAGTCCCTCTTGACCCGAACCATCGCGGTCCTGCCCGCTCTGCACGGCGGCCCTGGTCGAGCGCCTTCATCGCATCCGGAGGTGAGCTGGGCGACGCTCAGTGGCCGAGCCAGGGCATAGCGCGTTCTGCATGCGTCCCGGTCCGCTTTTCGCCGGATGGAAGCCGTACTACTCCGAAGCCGAGGTTCGACCGTTGATCACGCCTGCGGAGGCCATGATGCAACTCGCCCGGCAGGGGATGCGCTACCGATGGCGGAACTGGAGCGGGATACGGGTCTCGAACCCGCGACATTCAGCCCGGAAGGCCTGAGCTCGTTGGCGCAGTAGCACCGTGCTTGCGGCGGCTTAGCCACTATCTGTCTGACCGAGGCGATCGAATCCGGGCGCGCCCGCTGGGTCGCCGGCTCGTTCAGCCTGACGCGCCGGCCGCGGCGAGGTGTTCGTAGGGGACCCGGTAGCGCCGCCACGTGGCCAGCCGCACGCAGATCAAGGAGAACGCCAGGATCGCGACCCCGAAGACGGCGCCCAGCCCGCCCGGCATCGGCACCAGCAGCACCGTCGAGATGAACTCGACGGAGATCAGCACGTAGAGGATCCGCACGATGACGTCGCGCGACATGCGAGTGCAGAGTAGCGCCCCGGCCGGCGCGCCGATCGCCACAACTGGCACGGCGGCCAGCCACATGTCCACCACCGGGCCTCGGAAGTCGTCCATCACGAGCGCGTGGGTGGCGAACCCCGTCCAGGTCACGATGGTCAGCAGCACCACGGTCGTCGGCGTCACGACGCGCTCGCACACCCGGAAGCCCAGGACCAGCAGGGCGAACATGATCGTGTTCTCGCCGACGGCCGCGAGTCCCGAAAGAAGTCCTCCGAGCAGGCCCGCTCCCACCAGGGCGACGCGCTCGCCGGGCCCGAACAGCTCGATCCAGTCGCGCCGGTGCGGGGCGAACCGGCGGCCGATCCAGAGTGCCAGGCCCAAGCCGACCAGGATCGCGGTGAAGAGGAGCCGGACCGTTCCGCCCTGGAGCCGTGGCGCAAGGTAGAGGCACGACACGAAGACGCCGACCATCGCTGCCGGCGCTCCGAACCGGATGGCCCGCCACTCCAGGGGCACCCGGTTGCGGACGATGGAGATGGTCGCGGAGCCCATGCCGACGCTCTGGATGGCGAAAGAGAAGAGGCGCGCTTGGTCGGCCGGCACCGCGAGCGCCTTGGTCAGCACCGGGAAGCCGACGGCACCGCCGCCCTCCGACGTCCCGCCGCCGACCAGCGAGCCGAAGACCATCGTGACCGAGACCTGCCAGTTCGTTGCGATGTCGTGCAGTGCGCGCTCGCCGCCGAAGATCAGCCAGCAGAGGAACACCGTGACGCCAATCGCCAGGTTCGTTCGCAGCATCGGCCAGAACGCCGGCCGTCGCGCGGATGGCGGCACGGCCGGTGGTGGGAGGCCCTGGACCGCGCTCGCTGTCACGGGCGAGATTCTCGCAGAAACGCGGTTTCGCCATCGGCTCGACGCTCCGCCGCGAGGCCTGACATACCCGAAAACCCGCCCTCCCCGAGGCTTATAGTTCCTCTCGGCTGACATCCCGCCCGTGGCGAATCTTCGGGCGGGCAAGCGCGGTCGAGGACGGGAGCGGCCGACTGCTTGAGCACCCCATATTTGAGGACATGTCGGGAGGCGGACGTGGCGGATAGGACGATCTCGCTGGGCGGCAAGCAGTATCCGGTGATCCTGCCAAGCATCCGCGACCCGCGACTGGGTATCGCAGCAGTCGTTCTCAGCGTCCACGCCCTGGGGCAGCTCGGGCTGCACTTCTGGGTGAGCGTGCCCCAGATCCTGGTGTCGATCCTGACCTGTGGCGTCATTGAGTTCGTGATCACGTTTGTGCGGCGCCGGGCTTTCGTGTGGCCGGCGAGCGCGCTGCTCACCGGTGCCGGCGTGGCGTTGCTCATGCGCGTCGTCGGGACCCCGACGGACCATCCCTGGGCGACGAACGATCTGCCCATGTTCGCGGGCGTCGCCGCGTTCTCCCTGCTCCAGAAGTACGTCATCCGGTACCGCGGAAAGAACCTGCTGAATCCGTCCAACTTCGGCCTGGTGGTGGCCTTCCTGGTGTTCGGCAACTCCCGCTTGGAGCCGCTCGCACTCTGGTGGGCGCCGCTCAACGCCTGGATGCTCGCCGCCTACGCGATCATCCTGATCGGCGGGACGTACGTCATCTGGCGGGCGAAGATGATGACCGTCTCAGCGACATTCTTCGCCGCGTTCATCGTGCTGCAGGGGGTCCTCGCCGCGTCTGGCCACTGCATCACCGCCAACTGGGCGTTCGCCCCCGTGTGCGGCGGGGACTACTGGCGAATGATCATCACCTCGCCAGAGGTGCTCATCTACGTCTTCTTCATGGTCACCGATCCGCCGACCGTGCCGAACGGCCGGGTCGGGCGAGTCATCTTCGCCCTGTGCGTGGCCGCGTGCACGACGCTCCTCATGGCACCGCAGACGGACGAGTTCGGCACCAAGGTGGCGCTGCTCGGCGGGCTCACGTTCCTCCTCCTCCTGGCTCGCCCGCTGGCTGACCGCCTGGCGCCCGAGCCGGGTTCGGCCGAGGACACCCTGACGGGATTCGCGACCAGGTTCATTACCGGTGGCCGGGGCGCCGCCGGGTTCCTCCGCCCCGTCGCGAGCGTAGGCGCTATGGCCCTGGTAGTGGCAGTCGTCGGAACCGGGGTCGTCTTCGCCGGCACGCCGGCTCGGGCGGCAGTCGCGCCAAGTATGACGGACGCCCTGATCGGGACACAGCAACTGGTCAACCCGGAGACACTCCCGCCGATCACCGTCAGCCAGTCAGTCAAGGACTGGGATCACGAGATCGCGAGCAGTGCGCCGGACCTACTGGTAACCCTGGTCCAGAACCTCGAAGTTGAGAGTCAGGCCTTCCTGCGGTCTGACCCGAACCTCCTCACCGCGGTGGACCACGGGGACCGGCTGACGGAGACGCAGACCCGGTTGAAGAATGATTCCGCGAGTGGCACTTGCGTCATCGACGTCTACAAGTTCGACTCGGTGAACGTGACCCTGATCGTGCCATTCGGTGTCCAGTCGGGCTTGAGCCTTGGCTACGATGCGCGCGGGACGGTCACGCATGAGACCTACGACTCGGCCAGACACCTCGTCTTGAGTCAATCCTCTCCGTTCGCGGGCACATTCGCCATTCGTCGGGCGACCGGAGCCCGCTGGCTCAACGTGGCCGTGCTTCCGCCTGGGACCGGCTCGTGAGCTGGCTCGCTCGATAGTCATCGCCCCATGTCGCCGCGATCGCCGGGTACGCGTTCGTGTCGTGCCAAGCACGAAAGGGGGAGGTGGAGCGGGAGATGGGTCTCGAACCCGCGACATTCAGCTTGGAAGGCCTAAGTGCGTATGCGTTGTGGCACCCGTCGTGGAGGGGCGAGCGTAGCGTGTCCAGTTATCGTGTCGTCGTCTGTGTCTTTCGGCGAGTAGCGCCTTTTACTGCGGTGGGAGAATGTGCGCTGTGCACGCGGAGGGTCAGACACGCGGGCCACACCCCGTCGGCCGGGACTGATTCGAGCCACTGGCGTGCGGGACGGCGTGATCGGGTCCCTTGGTCCCGTCAACATGCTCTAGAGAAAGGACCGTCATGGACCTCGCGGCGGTGGCGGAAGACGGCTTCGGCTATGTCGTGAACCGACCCGGCGATGTTCGGGAGGTGTGGCCGGGCTCCATTCTCACTCACAGTCCCAACCCGTTGCCCGAGTTCGGCTCGGCGAGCCGGATTCGACTCGGCAGCGAAGTCGACGACCCAGTCCGACACGTACGGGCGTGGTTCGCGAGCCGGGATCGGGACCGCTTCGTCTGGAGCCTCGGCCCGAGCACGACCCCCGCCGACCTGGCGCGGCGCCTCCTCGACCTCGGCGCCGAGCCGAACCCGGCCAAGTCAGAGGTGACGGCGATGGTGCTCGACCGCGAGCCGCCCGAGGCGCCTGGCGACGTCGCGATCCGCCGGGTCGAGACGCTCGAGGACTACGTCGCCCAGTGGGAGATCTTCTTCGTAGCGTTCGAGGTGTCGGAGCCCGAGCGCGAGGCTGTCCGGGCGACGCTCGAGTCTCGCTGGGTCGAGCTGGTCGCCGACGAGACGGGATGGACCTACCTCGCGCTCATCGACGGCGTGCCCGCCGCGCTCGGGCGCGTCAGGAGGACCGAGCCGGGACCGCTGTGGCTGGCCGGCGGAGCGACGCTGCCGTCGGCACGGGGGCGTGGCCTCTATCGCGCCCTCGTCCGAGCTCGCTGGGACGACGCCGTCCGGCTGGGTGCTGGCGCACTCGTCGTCCAGGCGTCAGACATGTCGCGCCCGATCTTGGAACGGCTCGGGTTCCGTGCGACCGGTGCCATCAAGCTGCTGATCGACCGATCGGCCTTCTGAGAACCCGGTGGTAAACCCGACCAGCTGGGAGAACACCGTCCGAGACCTGTGCCAAGGGCGGCATCGGAAATGGAGCGGGAGACGGGTCTCGAACCCGCGACATTCAGCTTGGACGGATCAGACCACCTGCAGCGATATGTGCGCCCAACTGGATCGTGGTCATGGACGCCTCCGGCTCTATGCCACATTCGGGCTTCACGCAACGACCGAGGTTACTCGTCCGCGCAGCATGACGATCCCGAGCCAAACGAACCAGATGATGAGACCCAGTGCATTGACGGCCAACAGGACATCGGAGGCCGTGAATACATAGAGGATGCCTGCCAGACCAACCACCACGCCCAGATAGTTCAGTAGCCTTGGAAGCGCCCTCGCCTGCAAGGCCGCCCAACTCAGCAGCAGAAACCACAAACCGGTAACTATCGTTTCCCCGCCGCCTGCGCCTACACCCCGTTCCACAGTGTCGAGCGTCAACCAGACCGTTGCAGCTTGAGCGGGATTCTGGCCAAAGAGTCTGACGACGGTGTTCAGGTCGTTGATTGAGAGTGTGCCGACCACAATGACCAGGACGGCCCAGATCAGCGTGAAGATGGTCACTGCCTGAGCCAGCACGGGTGAACCGACCTTCAAACGCTCGTGGAGCGCCAATGACAGGAAGATCAGACACACGCCGAAGGCCAACCAGATGATTTGTAGCCACAGGCGCATGGTGGCCTGGTTGTCCGCAAGAAGAGCCACGATCCGGCTTGGATCAGGGTTGTTGGAACCGAAACCTTTGGGTACCAACAAGGTCGCATACACCACGGCGCCCAAGATGATCGTCGCTGCCCCGATCAGCGCGGCGATGCCGCCCATCGTCTGTGAGTTCTTCATCTTCCTCTCCCACGCTGCCTTTCCACTTGTTACCGGCGGTGTAGACTTATGCTGTAAGTATTGTACTTACGTCGTAAGCATGTCAAGAGCCGTAGCGTATCCACGACAACCGAGCGCGCCACAGTCCGAGTCGGAGGATGCCGATGCCGAGACGACCGATACCGAGTCCTGAGTCCCGAACCCCGCTCAACAGGGATCGCGTGCTGCGCGCCGCCGTCGCACTCGCCGACGAAGAGGGCATCGAGTCACTGAAGATGCGCAAGCTCGGGCTGAGACTCGGGGTCGAAGCGATGTCGCTGTACAACCACGTGGGCAACAAGGACGACATCCTCGACGGCATGGTCGATCTCGTGGTGAGCGAGATTGATCTCCCTCCCGACGCGGTCGGTTGGAGGGAGGCCATGCGCTGCCGGGCGATCTCGGCACAGGCCGTTTACTCCCGTCACCCGTGGGCGAGCGCTCTGATGGATTCACGAACGACTAGCGGACCTGCGCGGCTGCAGTACTTCGACTGGATACTCGGTACCCTCCGGCAAGCCGGATTCACACACGAAATGACGGCTCGCGCGATTTCGGTCCTCGACAGCTACGTCTATGGTTTCGGTCGACAGCAGCTCAACATGTCTGCGGGACCCGACGTCAAGCCCGAGGTAATCGCGGAGGCCTTCCTGCAGGGGATACCCGCCGATGAGTACCCCCACCTCAGGGAGATGGTCGTTGAGTACGCGATGAATGCCGGCCACGACGAAAGCGCGGACTTCGAATTCGGGCTCAGCCTCATCCTGGATGGGCTCCAAAGACTCCTGGATCCAGCCACAAGCTAGACCAGTCGACCCAACTGTCTTCGCTTCAGCTGCACGCCGCGGCGCGGCGTCACGAGCCCGAGCGTACCTCGCTGGCGGCGTATTGACTGCTGGAAGCGAGTGCCGGGCGCCGCTCAACAGATCGATGCCGTTCACCGGCCATTCGTGGACGAAGCGCCCGCGCTGGCCAGCTCGGGAATGACGGCCTGTCTTGGCCCCACCGTGATGCTCAGATCTGGCCCCACCCCCGACCCCTACTCGGCGGGAGGCACCAGGTCACCGACGTGGCGAACTCCGGACCCCGAGCACGGTCCGTGGGAAGAGCCTGTTAGCCAAGCCGAGCGTTGTAGCAGCCTCGCCACATCGTCGGCGCCCCTCGCCCGTGACAGGCTGAGTGTCGTCCCAAGCGTGACAAGGGGTTTGGAGCGGGAGACGGGTCTCGAACCCGCGACATTCAGCTTGGAAGGCTGACGCTCTACCGACTGAGCTACTCCCGCTCGATTGCCTTCGTTTGTTAGGCTACGGCGCCATTCTA
>JADGQJ010000177.1 GCA_017881885.1 Chloroflexota bacterium | reverse complement strand
CTCTTCGAGCTTCGTCGAGACGCAATCACGGGTTGGTGGGTGGCCACGGTCGTCGACCGCCAGTTCCAACAGGGCCGATTCGCCCTGCCTGCAGAACCCGTTGATGACGGCGGGACATGCCAGAACTGCACCCAGCCGCCCGGCGACGGAGTGCGCATCAGGGTCCTCAAGGACTACGCGTTCCACGTCGTCGGCACTCATGAGGAAGCTCGAGAACTGGAGCGCAGCCTCGCCCAGGTCGCGCTTTCCCAGGCCCGTGCTTCCGGAAGCTGGCGGACGATCGTCGCGCCCCCGGGCGAACATCGGCCGCTCCAGGTCATCGGCAGTGAGTTGCTCAACGAACTGCTCTCGGTGGCGCGCGGGGCGATTGCCGACGCCACGAAGCTCGGCCAGACCGAATACTTGCAGGTCGTCCAGAACTGGGGCGCGCAGGCCGGCGCTCGAACCAACCACCTCTGCCTGGACCTGTACGACCTGCCCCAGATACCACATCGCGTCTCGGAGGAGATCGGCGGCGCGGCGCGGTACATGATCCGCGAGGGCGAATGCCCCTATTGCCGCCTGGCACGCGAGGAGTCGAAGGCGGGCACGCGGCTCATCTGGCAGGACGGCGCAAGCGTGGCCTTCGCTCCGTTCGCCTCGCGCTCGCCGTTCGAGGTGTGGGTCGTGCCGCGCCGCCATGCCGCGGACTTCGGCCGCGCGGCTGACGCCGATATCGCCTCCACGGCCGAGGCCCTGCGCCAGGTTCTGGCGCGGCTGGCCCGTCTCGACGGCCCTCCACACAACCTCGTGCTGCACACGGCGCCCCTCCGCGAGAAGGTCGACGCGACGTACCATTGGCATTGGGAGATCCACCCGCGACTGCGAGAGATCGCAGGGCTCGAGCTGGGTACGGGTCTGCCGGTGAACCCGGTCTCTCCTGAAGAGGCCGTCGACCAGTTGCTACGCCACCGACCCGAGGGGGAATCCGCAGGACCGCCATGAGAAGAGGGGGATCGTCGCGGCGTCACAGCGGCGGATTGGGCACCGTCACAGCAACCTGGCGCGCCGTGGCGCGCCTGATCGTGGTGGCATCCGGGATATCCGCGGGGTCGAGTTGGCTCTCCAAATCACAACCTGGCGAATGGAGGTCGGAGTGACGGCCGCGGCCGAGAGGCCCGCCGACCGCGCCTTCATCGAGGAACTCTTCGCCCGCCACCATGCCGAGATCTACGCGTACCTGATCCGAATGATGCGTGACGCGGACCTCGCCGCCGATCTGGCGCAGGACACGTTCATTCGGGCATATCGCGCAATCGACAGTCTCGAGGACCGGGCCAAGGCGCGCGCGTGGCTGTACCAGATCGCCCATCGCATCGCGCTCGACGAGATTCGGCACCGCCGCATCGTCCACTTCCTGCCGCTCACGACCGAATCCCACGGCGCCGCGCCTTCCGCAGAGCATCTGGCGATGGAAATGCGGTTGTCCGGTCCGCTGGCCCGCGCCCTCGCCCGGATCCCGGACCGCCAGCGAAACGCCCTCCTCATGGCCGAAGTGGGCGACCTCACCGGCCTGGAGCTCGCCGAGGCACTCGGCGTCAGCCACGTCGCGGCCCGAGCCCTCCTCACCCGCGCCCGCGAGAGCCTGCGCCAGGCCCTGACCGACGAACGGCGCCAGGAAAAGGAGCGCGAGTCCGCGCTCGACGCCGCGTTCGCGGAAAAGACTCGTGCCGCCGACCCGCGCCGCCGCGCCGACGACCCGAAGGGTCTCGACCGATGAACAAGATGGATCGTGGGGCAATGCGCGCCGCGGAGAAGGCTCACGCCAGCGCCCGCATGCTCTCGTCGACGGCAATCGACGACGAGTTGGCTCCGTCCTCGGCCGTCTGGCTTGCGGCGCACTTGCGCGGCTGCGAGGAATGCAGGCTGGCCGCCGAGGAGTATCGAGCCATCCGCGCCGAGCTCCGCGGCCTCGCGACTCCCGAACCCCCGCGCGACCTCTGGGCCCGCACCGCCGCCGGTCTGGATGCAATCGATCGAGCGAGCGCCCGTCGATCGGGCCGTGCCGGCCTGTCGGGGCTTCGCCTCGGAGGCTTTGCACGAAATCGGTCGTCGATGGGTTCCGTGATGGCTGTGGCGATCGCCGTCGTGGTTGTCGGGCTGTCGCTGCTGTCCCAGGGACCGCTCTTCGTTCCTCGGTCCGTCCCGTCCACCACCACCAACCTCGCGGTCGCGACCGTTGCCCCGAGCGCCGGCCCGCAGGCGGCCGTGGCCCTGGTGGATGGCACCAGCTACTGGGTCGGGACCGAGAACGGCGTCTATCAGATCAAGGGCGGCACCACTCACTGCACCGGATCGCCGGCGAGTTGCGCGGTCACGAACGGCAACGGCGTGGTCGTCGGATCGATCGCGAGCAAGACGCCGGTGTCCGTGATCATCTCCCCGAGCGCCACCAGCGCGGCAGTTTGGAACGCCAACAAGGTCGTCATCCTTCCGCTCACCCAGACGGCACCCAAGACCGTGGCAATCGACCAGCTGACGCCTCGGCCCGCTGCCCCCGTCGCAACCGCCGCGGCGACGGTAGCTGCCACGGCCGATCTCCCTTCGCCGGCCGCATCGACAGAGCCCGATGGGAGCGCGACTGCCACAGTCCAGCCGGTCGAGAGTTCCGCGCCGGCGACTCCGGTTCCGCCGGCCGCGACCCCGGCGACCGGTCCGCAACCGACCGCGATCCTCGACGGCTTCAAGATCGTCGGGCGGGCCCCTGAGTTCTCCGCCAACGGTGTGTGGGTCGCCTTCTCTGCCCGAAGCGTAAGTCGGACTACGGGCTCGGATGTGTTCGTCTGGCGTGTCGGGTGGGAACGAGCTAAGGCCGTCACCACGAGCCACGCCGATCTGTTCGCCGGCTGGTTCGGGTCGCGGATCCTGATCAGCGAGTTTTCCCAGTCGAACTCCGGCGCCGGTGCGACCGCCGCCCCCTCTGCGCCGGCCGACGCCACCGACGTGCCCGCTACCGCGGCTCCGGTGACCGGCACGGCGGCCACGATCGCGGCGATCTCATACCTGTACGACCCCGCGTCGGAAGCAGTCAGACGGATCGATCGACCGATGCTGATGCCTGTCATCGATCCGACGGGCCGCTTCATCGTCTACTGGTCCGGCACCGTCGAATTCGACACGGCGACGGGACTCTACGGACCCGGCGACGGCGACTTCTACTTCGATGCCTGGTCCAACATCGACCTCGTCGCGGCGCGTCTCGGCGATGGCGGAGGCCAGGCGCCGACGCCGGCACCTACCGCCGTCGCGTCTGAAACTGCGCCCGCTGTTGTCCCGCCGACCGACGCCGCTTCTCCGGTGGCCTTTGTCGGCGATGCGGCCAGCCTTCGAATGGCGCCGGTCCTCGGAGACCAGTCGTCGTCGCAGCATGGAAGCTCCACGGGCCTGCCGCAGCGAGTGCCCGTTGCGTCGGCCCCGGGAACTGTCACCAGCTGGTGCGTTCGATGGGACGCGACCGGCCAGTATGTCGCGATCTGGGTAGCCGATGCCGGTACCGCGGACGTCGGCCACGTCACGCTTCTCAACGTCATTCCGGGAACGAACCTGCTCAACGTCAACGGCTTGTTGCTCTCGACCTCGGCGCGATCGAACATCCAATTCGACGACTCGCAGTTCGTCTATACGTCGCCGACTCAAGGCGGTCAGGACAAGACATATCTGTTCCGACTGCCGGCGGTTCCGCCCGCTCCCTCCGCCCCGCCCGAAACCGCCGCGCCGGGGTCCGGCCAGTCTGGCGCCACGGCACCGCTGCCCGTCTCGACCGACCGCCCGGGGAACTAAGCCTCCCGGCGGCGTCGGCCGCGCGCTTGCTCCAACGTCCGCGGCCCGACCTCCGAGCCGATTTCGCCACCGGTCCGGCGTCGCGGCCTGATGCGCTGTATCCTTCGCAACGACCTTTAATGACCGGCACCGTGAGGCCGGAAAGGAGGACTGCGCCTGATGCAGGGCAGCGAGGATCGATGACCGACCGGCAGATAATGACCGGGGACGAGATCCGGCGAGCCATCGTTCGAATCTCCCATGAGATCGTCGAGAAGCAGGCAGGCACGCAGGGCCTCGCCCTCGTCGGTATCCAGCGGCGCGGCGTTCCTCTCGCCCGGCGGGTGGCCGACGCGATCGAGGAGCACGAAGGGGTCCAACTCCCCGTCGGCGCGCTCGACATCACCTTCTACCGCGACGACCTTTCGCTCGTCGCGCAGCAGCCGATCGTCAAGGGCACGGACCTGCCGTTCGACCTGAACGGCGCAACGGTCGTCCTCGTTGACGACGTCCTGTACACCGGCCGCACGATCCGCTGCGCCATGGACGCGCTGATCGACTTCGGACGGCCGCGGGCGATCCGGCTGGCGGTGCTCATCGACCGCGGCCACCGCGAACTCCCGATCCGCGCCGACCACGTGGGTAAGAACGTGCCGACGTCGCGCGA
>JADGQJ010000176.1 GCA_017881885.1 Chloroflexota bacterium | reverse complement strand
GGCCCGACACCGGCGAGTTGCCAAGCCGTGGGCTGAAGCCGCCATCGCGCGTGGTCGGGCGCGGATCGCGCTCGTCGGCGGCGATATTGAGGCCGCGCTCGCGGCGACCGCTGTGGTGGCCTTCGGGGAGCCTCCCGGATGGAGCCGCTTCGATGCCGCTCGGGTGATGCTCTTGCGTGGCGAGGCGCTACGCCACGCTCGCAGTCGGCGCGACGCGGACGAGGCGCTTGGTCGGGCGCACGAGATCTTCGCGGCCCTCGGCGCGCCCGTCTGGGCGCAGCGCGCCCTCGCCGAACAGGCTCGCTTGGGCTTGACACGGTCGTCCGCGCTGGACCTGACCCCGACCGAGGCTCGGGTCGCACGCCTGGCCGGCGACGGCCTCTCAACTCGTGACGTGGCCGAGGAGATGGGCATCAGCCCACGCACCGTGGAGACGCACCTCGCCAGTTTGTACGGCAAGCTCGGCGTCACCTCGCGGGCAGAGTTGGGCCGAGTCATGGCACTTCGCGAGACGAACTGACCTCCTCCGGGATTCCACGGATAACAAGGGTGCACGGCGTCGATATGGTCGATCTTGCCCCTCAAGGCGAGGGCCCACCAAGGAGATCCTCACGATGCCAACCCGTTGGAATCTCGCCGTGCATTGCGGCGCGACGCTACTTCTGATCAGCTTCGCCGCTGCCTGTAGCAGCGCCGCAACCGGCTCGCCGGCCGGGGCTCCCGGTTCGACCGGTGCGGTCGTCGCCGGCGCGACCGCACCCGGGCAAGCCCAGGGCGGAGGCGCCGGTTCGGTGAACGACGGCCTGGGTCACCCGGTCAACATCTGCACCTTGCTGCCGGTGGCCACCGTGGCATCCGTGACCGGCGAACCTCTCACCGTCGCCACAGAGGGTGACACGCTGTCCTACAAGATCTACTCGTGCGACTACACCAGCGCCGACGGCACGGTCGGGCTCACCGTCGATGTGCTGGCACTCGATGCCTCCGCCGGCTACGACGCCGATATACAGGCCCATGACACAGGGTGGGCAAAGCCGATCAGCGGACTCGGAGACAAGGCGTTCTCCTACGCAAACGGAGCGGAAGCACTCTTCGGCAACGTCTCTATCTCCGTTTCGGACCTGAAGTCGGCCAGCGCCGCAGAAACGCTCATTCGGACGTTGCAACCAAAGCTCTGATTGAGTTCGCCGTAGTGACAACATCAACACGAAAGAGGTCATCGATATGGCACTTATCGCGTTCCCGGAACGCATCGGAGCCAAACAGGTCAAGGGAGTCGTTGGCGGCTTCGCCATGGTCGCGATGGCCACCGTTCTGCTGGCCGGATGTTCCTCCGGCTCGTCCAACACGACGAACCCCGGCGGTGCCGCCGGCGCTACGAGCGTGTCCATTGCCTCCACCGCACCAGGCGGCACTGCGGCCGGGCTGAGCGCCGGCGACTCGTCTTCGGACAACGCCCGGTACTGCAACGCCATCAAGCTGTCCGATGCCCAGGCGCTGGTCAAGGGCACCCTCACCAAGGTCGAGGTCGACTTCGAGACAGACCTGAGGCCTCCGGCTGAGCCTTTCAACTGCATTTTCACCGTCGACGTTGGCCTCCAGGTCACCCTCACCCAGGCCGACACCTTCACCCAATCGGTCGCCGGCGAGAACGCAGGCGCCGGCACGCCGCTGACTGGCGTCGGCGACAAGGCCGTCTGGGTCCAGGACGCCACCATGGCCAATGCGCCGATCGTGGTGGCGATCAAGGGCTCGCTGACCTGCCGGGTCACCGCTCCGACGACCGAGAACACGACCATCGACTACACGTCGCCGAACGGAGTGGATCAGATCACCTCGGCCGCCGCGGCCGCCTATGCGCAGAAGATGTCAGTCCTGTGCACGGACGTCTTCGTTGCCACCAGCTAGTCGCAGCTCGGGCGCCCGAGCTATCAGACGAGGACCCCAGGCTCGCCGACCACGGGTACTTTCGGCCGGACGAGAGCCGTGATCCTGGCCAGCTCGTCGAGCATGGCGTCGGCTGATCGGTTCATCTCGTCGCTGGGCCGAACCGTGCCGGAGTCATCGATGAACTGCGTGAAGAATGGAAGGTTTACCGACTCGGCGACCGGGATCATCTTGAGCGCCGTGACTACCTGCTTGAGCTGCTGGACGGCACGCGTTCCCGCGGCAACGCCGCCATAGCTCAGGAACCCGACGGCCTTGTCGGCCCATTCCTGCCATAGATAGTCGATTGCGTTCTTGAGCACGGCGCTGTAGCCGAAGTTGTATTCGGGCGTGACGAAGACGAAGGCATCCGAGCGCTCGACTGTGTGGCCCCAGTCGATGGTGTGCTGGTGGACGTACTGGTGCAGGCGCGGGTGCTTGGGTTCGTCCAGGAACGGCAGTTTCAGTTGGGCCAGATCGACGAGATCGACGTCGAAGCCACCATGGCTGATTGCTCGGGAACGGAACCACGCCGCGAACTTGGGACCGACGCGACCCGGGCGGGTGCTGCCGATGACGATGCTAAGCGTGGGCTTTGACATGGTGAACTCGATTCGTCGCTGCAATGTGACCTGGTTTGACCCTGAGCTCCTTAGGCCGCCGCCTTGTTCGGCAAGGTGTTCGATCCGACCGAAACTTGGCGTGGGTCCGCACGCTGATCGGAGTCTGCCCTGGATCTGGCCCAGGCCGTGAGGATGAGAACTCGTTTCAGGCCGACGTCGTTGGGGGTCGAGGCCGTAGGGCGGTGGCGCCCCAGGAAGCCGCCGCTCACTTGTTTGCGGCAGGAATACAATCAGCAGGCACCCGTTCGCGCCGAGCGCAAGGCTCTGCCACCGGGTGGGGGAGGCGAACATGAGTCAGCTCAATCGTGGTCCGATCCGGATCTTGGCCGTAGCGGCGGCCGCCAGCCTGCTATTGGCCGCCTGCGGGTCGAGCAATCCAACACCGATCGTCATCGTCGAGACGCCCTCTCCGACGCCGGAGGTGACCGCGACACCCACGCTGGAGGCGACCCCGACCGTCGCGATTACTGCCACTCCGGCAGTTACCCCGACTCCGACGCCCACACTCTCACAGAGTCCGTCACCGGCCACCACGTCGGCGGCCGCGGTCTGCTCGGGCAACGCTGCCAACCAGGCGTTCTTCGTCGAGGCTGCGCACGGCGTCAAGGCCACCATCTACTGCGCCACTAAGCTCGCCAGCGGCTGGGTCATCTCGGTAGGCAACTGGCAAGGCTCCAAGAGCGGCGGCTGGATCGACGTGACCTACAAATACGGGAAGACGAACCAGACGTTCGAGATCAAAGAGGGGGCTTTCTGCCTGACCGACGTGGTGACCTGCGCGGGCGGTATGCAGGCCATCGTCCAGGCCGGCGTCCACTTCGGCGGGATGACGGACTACCTGACTACCTACGGGACGCCGGGCATGTACCTCATTCAAATCAACCCCGGCAAGTCGAACGCGTATTTCTTGACCACTCACAACATCACCCAGGCGGCCGCGGTCGCCATCGGGGCGAACATGAAGGCAGTGCCCAAGAGCTGAGCCGCTGCCGATCGTCTCCGGGCCGCGCAGGCTCTCCTGACACTTACCGGTGCATCGGCCAGCCCGGCACGAGCATCGGCACTCGTGCGGCGTAGGTGGCGTAGGTGTTTCCGAAGTGGCGGGTCAAGATCCGCTCTTCAGCCTGCGACCTGGCCACGAACGCCGGGATCAGCGCGAGCCAGCACAGGGCCATCAGGGGGCTCACGAGCGCCAGTGCGCTACCCGCCCAAAGCAACAGAATCGCCAGGTACATCGGGTGGCGTACCAGGCCGAACGCACCGTGGGTTACAAGAACCGTGTCGGTCCGGACCTCGGCCTCCGAGGAAAACTCGCGGCCCAAAGAGCGGTAACCCCAGACTGCGAAGAACCCGGCGACTGCCAGGAAAACGGTGGCTATGACGACGGCGGCCGCATACAGAGGACCGGCCGGGGCAGGGATGGTACCCAGCATCGTGACGGCGGACATCAGGCTTACGACAACGAAACCGATGATGCCGACGTAGTTGACCAGCGCCAGCGGACCGGTCTCGTGTTCGACCGGCGCGGATCGTCGGCTCAGACGCTCGACCGCCAGGATGGCCAGCCCAAACGTCAGCAGCGAGAGAGCACAAGCAATCACCACGACACGTGCAAAGACTTCGAGCGTGAGTTCCATCCGGGTTACGCCTCCTTGACCGCCCCCGGCCGGCGCCCCGCGAAGTACGGCGCCCAGAGCCCGATTCCCATGCCGAACGCGGTATGGCCGAGGAGCATGATCCGACAAATGCGAGCCGCCTCGCCGGATCGGAGACCGAACCACCCGTAGCCCAGGGAGGGGTACAGGATCAGAAGCGGAAGAACAGCCGTTGCGATGCCGTATCCCGTGGCGCCGAGGAAGCCGGCATCCCGGTTTCCGCGGCGCTGGATTTCCAGGAAAGCCTGCGTCAGGATGATC
>JADGQJ010000175.1 GCA_017881885.1 Chloroflexota bacterium | reverse complement strand
TGCACGATTCGATCCTCTACGTGCAGCCGGTCTATATGTCGTCCAAGACAAATCCGCTGCCGGTGCTGCAGAAGGTGATCGTGGCCACCCCAAGCGCGATTGTCTGGGGTGACACGCTGCAGGCGGCCCTGACTCAGCTGGTCAGCGGCGGCGGCCAGGCGCCGGGCACCTCACCCGGACCCGGCACGACGCCCGGCACGACGCCGAGCCCGCTTGTCACTTCGACGCCCGGGGTCCCGCCGACGTCGGGTCCGACTCTCCCCCTGAACGGTACGGCGCAGGAGCTGATCGCCCAGGCGAGCCAGCACTACCAGCTGGCCCAGCAGGCTCTGGCCAGAGGCGATCTCGGCACGTATCAGAAGGAGATGGACATCGTCGGCCAGATCCTCGCGCAGCTCCAGACCGTGGTCGGCACGCCCGCTCCTTCCGGGCGCTAGCTGAGTGGTCGAGCCGGCCGAACGACCCGCAACCCGACGGCCGGGCCGGATCGGCCGCGTCGCCCGGGCCCTGACCTTCGGCCTGACCGACACTGAGGCGGCGCCGGTTGCGCTGGCGGGATTCCTGCTGAGAGGCGGGATCGTCCTGCTGGCGCTGCCGGGCGTCGTCCTGCCGTCCGTAATCGGCATCGCCGGCGTGACCGGTGTCGACGCGATCGCGATCGACGGCCGGCCCACGCCGTGGCTCCTGACGCTCATCGCAGTCGCCGTCGCGGCGACGTTCGTCTGGCTGGCGATCGCGAGTCTGGTGGGCTCTCTCGTCGACATCTGGCTCATCCGGATGGCTTCGGAACCGCGGCCCGACAAGACGCCCAGGCGGCTGGAGTTGCCGCCCGGATCGCTTCTAGTACAGCTGGCGGCGATCCGAATGACCTGCTTGCTGCCGCTCGCCGCGGCGCTTGCCTGGGCCGCGTCTCGCATCTTCAACGCCACGTATGCTGAACTTACGACGCCGACCAACCTGACGTCGCCGCTGCCGTTGAGGGTTGTGCTCGCGGCGGGCGATGCCGTCGCTGTCGTGGCCGTCGTCTGGCTGGCCACGGAGACGATCGCCGCGATCGCGATCCGTCGCGAGGTGCTGGCGGGACGTGGCTTCTGGCGGTCCATCGGCGGCGCGGCAGCGCAAATCGTGCGCCGGCCGATCTCGACCTTTGTGACCGTCGCCGTCTCGTATGCAGCGAGCGCCGCGGCGATCGGACTGGCGATGGTCGTGACTTCGATCGCCTTCGACTGGTGCCGGATCGCCGCCCGAAACCAGGATCCGATTGCGATCAAGCTTGGCATCGGAGACTTCGCGACCGTGAGAGACTTTCGACCGGTCGCCTTCTCGCTCGCGGCTTTCGCATTCGCCCTGGCATGGGCGGCGGCGCTGGCTCTGGCTGCGGTCACTTCAGCGTGGCGGAGCGCGGCCTTCACCAACGAGGTCACCGATTCTCTGTCTGCCGAACGGGAGTCGGCCGGCGAGCCGAATGTGAGCGAGTTGGGACTTTCGGGCCCCACGGCAGAGAGATCGGGGGATTGAACCGGCATTAGCCGCGCGGGAACCTCGCCGCAGCGGGGTCTTCCACTAATTTGCTCCGCAGCGGAGGGTCCGGTGGTCGAGCTCACGGAATGCACGAGTTGCTCAGCGCCGATTTCGCCCGGCCAGGCCTTGTGCCTGCGTTGCGGGGCCGCGCTGCCCGTGGTCGACCCCGCGGCAGCAGAGGCGTCGGCTACGGAAGACCCGCGGATCGCGGCATTTCGTCGTGCGCTGGCAACCGAGCCCGTTGCCGACCCTGTGGAGGTCGACGCAGCCGCGAGCTACGGCCAGGACCCGGCCGCGCCGGGTCGGCCGAGTGAATCCGAGAATCCACAAGGCCGGACCGCTGCGAACGCCGCTGCAAGGGCGGCCACGGCGCGGGAGGCAGCGGCCAAGGCGGTAGCCCAGGTGCTGGCCCACGCTGCTGCAACAAGCGCTTCCGGCGACGAAGATGCCGCCGACCCGGAAGTCGAGCCCGATAACGCTCTCGAGCCGGAGACGACGGTCGAGCCGGTTGCGGAGCCAGACGCTGCGACCTCGGATCGATACCTTGCGCCCTCCGCGTCCCGGTCGCTCGGCGCCATCGGCGCTGCGAGGCCGGCTCCCACTCCTTTCGCTTCCGCGAGCCCGGTTCCTGGAGCGCCGGCCACGCCCTACTCGGCGCCGGTTCAGGCGCCGCCCGCCGCCTCGGTCGCGGTTCCGGCTCTTGCGCAAGCGCCCGAGGCGCGCCCGCTCGCCGGCGGTGGTGGCCCGGTCGTTGCGCCGCCGGTCTCACCAGCGCGGCCGGTCGTGCCGATGACGACATCGGAGAGGATCAAGGTCACGCTCGCTTCCATGGCCGCGGAGCCCAAATCCGAGCTGGCCGCCACGTGCCTGACCGCTCTCGGGGGGGCGCTCGCGCTCGTCGGGTTCGCGCTGCCCTGGACCGCCGAAAACGGATTGGGAGTGGGCACGGTCGACATCCATCCACGGCCGGGAGCGTGGGCGTTCGATACGGCCGCCGGCTGGCCGCTATTCCTGATCGCCGCTCTGCTGCTGGCTTCGATTCTGGCCAGCGACAAGCTCGAGGAACTCATGCCCGGGCTGGCTGTCACGATCAGGCGCCTGACCGAAGTCGCCGTGCCGATGCTCCTGGGCGCGATCCTGCTCGGAGTGAGCCTGCTATACGTGACGCTCCCCTGGGGATTCGGGGGAGGAATCGTGCTTGTCACGCTGGGCGCCACGCTCTTGATCGCCGGTTCGATCGTCGGGCTCTTCTTTCCAGCCGGAGAACGCAAGGACTAACCCGCCGGTTCGCGGCGAGGTTGCTCATCTGGGACCGAACGGTCCGTCACCCGGGGCCGACCGCGCCCGTCACACGCCCGCAAAGGGTCGGTCGGAGGTTTCGACCCTGGTAGACTTCAAAGGCCCCTTCTCGGTTCGATCGGACGCCCCGAAGGGCGGATCGGAGAAAGCGGATCCCTCTCCATGAATGACCCAATGGGCGCACTGGGCGGAGCGATGAGCGCGTTCTTCTCGAACGCGGTCGTCCAGCTGATCCTATACGCCACCTTCTTCTACATGATCCTCCTCTGGATCGCGGCGGCGTATTGGGCGTTCCGGGACATGCGGGACCGCACCGAGAACCCGGTTCTCCCGTTCCTCGCAACGGGCCTGATCATCATGTTCCTGCCCTTCTTCTTCCCCTTTGGGGTCGTCGTCTATCGAGTGGTCCGCCCGCCGGAGCGGCTCGGAGAGGTCTACGAGAGAAACCTCGCCGAAGAGGCGCTGCTGGCCGAGGTAGAGGCGATCAAGACGTGCCGCAGCTGCGACCGTCGAGTCGACTCCGAATGGATCATCTGCCCGTGGTGCCGCCAGCGCCTCAAGAGGGTCTGTCCCAACTGCGAACGGCTCGTCGGCCTCGACTGGTCGCTGTGCGCCTGGTGCGGCAAAGACTTCGAGCGGCCCGTCGTCGAGCGTGTTCCGGAGGCCACGCCGGCACCGTTGCCGGCGCCAGTGCCGGCGCCGGTGCCCGAAGCTGCCGGGTCGGTCCGCGGCGTCATGCCCCGGCCGGTTAACGCGATTGCTCCGAGCAAACCATTCGCCGGCCGCTGACGGCCGGTTGAGCGCTAGCAAGCCACCCCGGTGACGGTCGATCCACCACACGACGACGCCGCGGGGGCGGCGCCGGAAGGTTCGACATCGGCCATTGATCAGCCGTCGCGGTGGAGCCGGCCTTCCCCTGAGGGAACGCCCGGCGCCCGGAACTTGCGGGAGCGGCTGGCGGGTACCGCCATCGGCCGGGAGAACGCTCCTGCAAGCGGACCGACGCCGACCGTTCCTCCAGGCGATGCACCGGGCATAGCGGTCTACGTACCGCCGGGTTACGGGCTGCCGCCCGGGTACGCCGCGCCCCCGCCCGGGTACGGTTGGCCAGCCACCGGTTACGGGGCGCCAGGTTACGGGGCGCCAGGTTACGGGGCGCCAGGTTACGGCGCGCCGCCGCCGGGGTACGGTTGGCCGCCGGGGTATGGAACGCCACCCTATGGTTGGCCGCCGGGCTACGCGCCGCAGCCCGCCTACCCAACGATCCCGGCCTACGGTTGGCCGCCGGCCTACGGTTCGCCGCCCGCGCCGCCGCCCGTCTACCCCGCAGTCCCCGGATACTCGACGGCGCCGCCGTACGGTTGGGCATACCCGCCCAACCCGTGGGCCTACCCAAACCCGTACATCCCGTGGGGCTACGGCCCGCCGCCGGCCGCCGAAGCGCCCGGACGCCTGCATCCGGCAGTGCCACCAAGACGGGTCAATTCGCTGCGGGAACGAGCACGGCCCCGCATGTACGCCGCCGGCTGGTTACTCACCCTCGTCGGTTTGGTCACACTCATAGCCATCATTACCGCGGGCTACGCCGGGCTATCTCAAGGCGCGCCGGGTCTTGCGGTCGCGTCGGTATTCGAGGGCGGACTGGTTCTGCTGGCGATCGGGCTCGTGGCGGCGTCGCTGGCGCAGGGCAGCCAGCGAAAGGCCGACGGTTGGCTGGACTACTTCGGGCCATCGCC
>JADGQJ010000069.1 GCA_017881885.1 Chloroflexota bacterium | reverse complement strand
CCGAGCGTCTGGGCGTGCACCGGGATCCACTGGTGGTCGAGATAGTGAGCCGCCGCCGGATGCTCGAGCACGATAGCCGTGGTGTCCGCTATCCGCACCTCGCGGCCGACTGACGGAATCCCGCAGGCACGGATCACGAGCAGGGCCATCAGGTCGCCCGGAAGGGCTCGCCAGACGGTCCGCAGTCCACGCGGCAGGCCGAGCCAGGCATCGATGATCCTGGCCGCCCAGAAGAAGATCACGGGGTCACGCCCCGCGGCGATCCGCCACGACCCGGCCGCCCTGCATGACGAAGACGATTCGGGCGGGATCGCGCCACAGCTCCGGATCGGCGAGTGGATCGCCCGATATCGCGATCAGGTCGGCCTGCTTGCCGGCCTCCAGGGTGCCGATCTGATCGGCCAGTCCGAGCAGCCGTGCCGCCTCGCTCGTAGCAGCTTGGAGGGCGCGGAACGGGCCCAGGCCGTTTTGCGACATATATGCCAGCTCGGCCGGCGGGTACATGCCCTGGAAGCTGTCCGTGCCCATCACGACCCGCACGCCCTTCTCAACGGCATGGCGGAAGTTGCGCTGCTGATGCTCGAACAGGTAGCGCATCTTCTCGACCGCCCACGGCGGCACCTCGCCCCGGGCGATCCGGGCCTCATCCATCAGCGCAAAGTTGATGTTGAACGTGGGCACGAGCGGCACGTCGCGCTCGAGCATCAGGTCGATCCCCTCATCGTCGATCAGGTCGCCGTGCTCGATGCTGGAGATGCCGGCGCGAAGCGCGTTCTTGATCCCCGCCGTCCCTTCTGCGTGGGCCAGCGTGCCGCGGATGCCGGCGGCCTGCGCTTCCTCGACGATGGCACGGATCTCATCCACAGTGAATTGGGAGGCATCGGGGCTGTCGGCCGCGGAGAGCACGCCGCCCGTGGCCATGACCTTGATCCAGTCGGCGCCGGCCCGGATCTGCAGCCGCGTCGCGCGCCGAACTGCATCAGGACCGTCCGCGACGCCGGGCGGCAGGTCGCTCATCTCCGTGGCGACGATCGCCCCCGATGGCGTCCAGTCATCAGCGTGTCCGCCGGTCTGGGAGAGCGGCCGGCAGCTGACTTGCGTTCGCGGGCCCGGGAACGCGCCGGAGGCAAAGGCGCGCTTGACCCCGGCCGGCGCGCCTCCCGCGTCGCGAATCGTGGTCACGCCGCCTTCCAAGAACTCGCGCCCGGCCTGGAGACAGCGCACGACGATGTCGGTGGCGGAGCGCTGGACCTGGTCGTGGACGGGCTCGAGGTGTAGTGCCAGGTGGACGTGGCAGTCGATGATGCCGGGCAGGACGGTCAGCCCCGAGGCGTCGATACGTTCGGCGTCTTTTGGGATATCCGTGGCGGAAGCCGCCCCCGCGGCCACGATCCGGCCCTGGTCGTCTGTTACGAGCACGCCGTCTGGAATCGCGTCCGGAGAGCGGCCGTCGAGCAGGCGCGCGCCTACGAGAACGACGGGACGGATCGGCGCGGGCATCTATGACCTCCGACATCAGGGACGAGCGAACCGGGCACCACAGATCGGGCGGAGCGGGCAGGGGCACCGGCGCCGCAGAGGCTTGGCGGTAGCGGCTGAACGAAGACGCCTATGCGACGGTCTTCGGCGCCCTCACTCGGGTATCCGGTGGCGTGTGAGTCGCGGGCTGGAGAAGAAGCCCGAAGCGGATCGCGTGGCGCGGCCACTCAGGGTCGTCGGAGACCCATTTCTTCACGACTTCGCCCTGGCCGTCGATCTGACTGATCGAGCCGTCCGTATGAAGGACGAGCTTTCCGCCTTCTACGAGATCGATTTCTCGCCTCTTGAACCGATGGCCCGGCGAGACGGCCCGAGTCCGCTTTGGTTCGGACGCCACTACGCGCCCTTGGTCGGCGGCTGAGACGGCGGCTTCGGCTTCTTGATCTTCGGTGGTCGCTTCGGTGTCTTGTCGCCCATGATTCTGCCTCCCTATGTGTGGTGTTCTTTCGGTCGGCCCCATGGCACTTGAAGATCGTAGCCCAGCTGTGCGCTTCTAGACTATCGCGATGCGTCGCGTCGCGAAGGCTCAACCAACGCCTGCGCCCTCAGCGGGGCGTCGCTCCACGCAAGCGAGCCAGCAGATCGTCGTGAATCAGACCGTTCGTCGCAACGGCCGAGGGTCCGTCGATGCGATGCTCGCCCGCCGCCGTGGTGAACCGGCCGCCGGCTTCCTCGACGATGAGCGACGGAGCCGCCCAGTCCCACGGATGCGCGCCGGTCTCGATCATGGCCTCGGCCGATCCCTCCGCGACGAGCATGTAGCCCCAGAAATCCCCGAAGCCGCGCTCCCGCCACGCTTCGGCGAGAGTCGCGTCCAGGCCCGGCATCTCGCCCGATCGCATGTCGTCAGTGCGGCTGCCGTATAGCAACTGCGCCTCCTTGATCCGGGCGATTCGACTCACGGCGATGCGCTGGTCGCCACGCCACGCTCCCCCACCCCGCCAGGCCACCCATCTTTCGCGCAAAGCAGGAGCACTCACGACCCCGAACTGCATCTCGCCCTCGACGGCGACCGCAAGCAGCGTGGCGAAGACGGGGATGCCCCGGACGAAGTTGGCCGTGGCGTCGATCGGGTCGATATACCAGCAGATCGCGGCATCTGCGGCCTCGGTTCCTTCCTCCTCACCCACGAGTCCGCAACCGGGGAAGGCGGCCCGCAGGCGCTCGCGCGCGAGACGCTCGATGGACCGGTCGACCTCGGTCACGAACGAGCGGTCAGGCTTGGTGTCCACCACGATGTCGCGCCGAAAGCCGGCCATCGCCAGACGGTCTGCCTCGTCGCAGACGATCGATGCAGCGTCGCGCCATCGGGCAAGCTCGGCGGGAGAGACATTCGATTGCGTCATGGCCGAATCGTATCCGACCGACGCGGCGACGAGCGGCCCGCGGCGACGAGCGGCCCGCGGCGACGAGCGGCCCGCGGCGACGAGCGGCCCGCTCCGAGCGTGAATCGTCACAATCGGCGGTTCCGCGGGCGGGCGTGACCGTCCAACACTCCTCCCGCGCCCTGATCCCGGGAGTCCCAGTCTCGCCGGGCGGGCGTCGAGAGCATCGAGACGGCCGCGCTTCGCTTATCCGATTGAGCGGAGGCTTGACCCGGCAGCCCGCTACCGACGCGGCGTCGCGAAGAGGTATAGGGCCCAGCCCAGCGTGTCCCGACCCCAGTTTAGGTACTCTCGCCGGCTCTTCTCGACGCGCGCGAGAAGTTCGGGCACATCTCGGTCCTCCGGGTGCGAGTCGGCGTATCGGGCCGCGGCACGCCACTGGAGCGTCTCATAGCGGTCCCAATCGTCGTCCGAACTCACCATCGTCACCCACGGAATCAGGCCTTCGGCCTCGCCGGCCTCGACGTTCTGAGAGTGGCTACCGAACCGGTCACGTTTCAGGCCCGAGCAGGCCAGGTATTCCGCCGCCGGCTCGTTCTTCCAGAATGGCTCGCCGACGACGACGCATCCGCCGGGCCTGGCCGCCTCCGCCAGGAAACGCAACGTCGGCACGTGCCCGCCGAACACCCAGTCACCGCCCATGCAGGACGCCAGGTCAAAGGTCCCCGCCTCGGGACGATAGCCGGCGCCGTCCATCTCGAGGATCTCGAGCCGGGCGGCAGGGACCCGATCCGAGGCTTTCGCTCGAAGATCGGCGATGCAGAAGGGCGAGATGTCGACGGCCACACCCTCAACGCCTCGACCGGCCGATCCACCGAACCGCTCGGCGACCCGGACGATGAACTCCCCTTTGCCCGAGGCGATGTCGAGGACTTTCGGCTCCGACCCGAGATCGAGCAACCCGATGAGCTCGTCTAGCTTGGCCAGATTCGTCGGGTTGCAGATCATGTGATCGCCGTGCGTGATGTCGAAGAACTTCCACGTGTCCATCACGTACTCCTGCGCTTTCTCATTCGTGACGTCGCTCCGAGAAAGCCGAAGGGCGCCCTTGCGGGCGCCCTTCCGAGAAATGGCGAAGCGGAAGTCCTACCGAGCGGCCTTGAGGGCCTCCGGCAGGGGCTTGTGGAACTCGACCGGCTTGACGTACTTCTCGACCAGGGCGCGGCTGCCGGGCGTGCCGAGCTGCTTGAAGAGGAAGTCGACCTTGGCCGCCTGAGACGCGAGGATGGCGTCCTTGGTCGGCAGATCCCAGAGCTGGCGCTTGAACGGGCCGATTGCCTTCTTGCGCGCCGTGTAGACGAACTGCGTGTCGGTCTGGTCGGGCTTGCGCTCGTCGAGGGCGTTGGCGAAGCACCACTCCTCGATCGCCTTATGGAGCTCGGCCGGGAATGCGGGGTGCTCGTAAAGAGCGTTCTGGAAGCCGGTCGCGAGATGGATCTCGGCGCAGCCGGTGGCCGGGAACTTGTGGAACATGTCGTCCGGCAGGGTACTGGCACCGTGCTGGACGGCGCCCGACAGGCCGTACGAGCGGGCGACCGCAGAAAGCTCGGTCAGGACGCCGAAGTCCAGCGCGACCGCGGCCACGCCGCCGTCCGCCAGCGGTGTTCCGCCGTGGCTGGTACCGGTCTGGACCGAGACCTTCGAGAGGCCGATCGCGCCCTTGGCTCGCTTGTCCAGCTCGCTGCGATAGCCGTCGAGGTAGGCCTTGAGCTCGTCGGTGGTGGAGTTCTTCTTGCCGACCTCGCCGATCTCGCCGCCGACACTGACGGTCACGCCGTCGGTCTCGAGGGTCCGGATGAGGGCGGTCAACTCGGCCGCTCGGACGTAGTTCTCATGCTGCTGAGCGTCGAGCGTCTCGGGGCCGAGATCGACGAGCGTCGAACTGTCGATATCGATGTTCCGGTAGCCGGCTGTGATCGCGTCGCGGCAGCCCTTGCGGATCTCATCGGTCATCTTCTCGGCGTCGGCCGCGTACTTCTTGGCGTTGAACTGGTAGTGGTCGCCCTGGATGAAGACGGGACCCTTCCAGCCGGCCGCGACGGCACCGGCGAGCACGCTCGTCGCGTACTCGAAGACGCGCTGGAACGTGTAGGTTTGTTCCGAGCGCGCAAGTTCGAAGATCACCGCCGCGCTGTCGTTCTTCTTGGCCGTCTCGAGAATGACACGGGCCATGTCGAACGTCTGGGCGCGAAGGTTGATGGCCGGGACGGTCATGCCTTCGTACTCGCCGCGAGCGCGAGCCTTGTAGAGCTCCTGGATGCTGGCCGAGCGGGCCCCGACGGCCTGGCTGGCTTCCCAGATGATCCAGCGGGCGGCCTCGACCGTGGCTTCGTCCTCGCTGAAGGTGGCCGTCCAGGCGAGGTCGTAGATGCCGCGCGTTCGGAGTGCTGCTTCGTCGGCGACGACGAGCTTGTCTCCCTCGACACGCGCGATGCCGTCGAGGGCAGCGAGGAGCTCCTTTACGGAGCCGGCGACCTTGGGCATTGCGTTCGTTCTCCCTGAGGATGCCCGGCCTTGGAGCGCACAGGGCGCGCCAAAGCGGGAACGGGTCCATTGATGGCCCGTGAATGGTACAGCGCCGGCGCGGCGGGCCACCGTGCCGCATGGACCTTCCCCCGCCGCCGAGCGGACGCCTCAGGCCGGGTCGGTCGGACCCTCGGCGATGCCCACTGGGACGGGCACGCGGGCCGCGGCGGCCTCCGCTCGGTCGATCCGACCCCGAACCCGGGCCAGTAGCTGTTCGGGCACATACGGCTTCTCGATCAAGTCGATGTCGGGCGGTAGCTCGCCGCGTCGGCCGATCACCTCGGTCGAGTATCCAGAGGCGAACAGAACGGCCGACTCGGGATGCAACATCCGGGCCACATCCGCCACTTGCGGGCCGCGCATGTCCGGCAGGATCACGTCTACCAGAAGCAGGGCGATCGGCCCCGTGTGACCGCGCAACAGGCCGATGGCGCTCTCACCGCGGTCGGCGAGCAGAACCCGATACCCTCGCCGACTCAGGACCTGGAAACTGACCGCCGCCACCGAGGGGTCGTCTTCGACGACGAGGATGGTCTCTCCTCGACCGAGCGCCTCAGCCGCAACCGGCTCCGGTGTCGGCAGTTGAGCGTCGATCGCCTCGGGCAGAAGGATGTCGATGGTAGTGCCTTCACCCGGTCTGGAGACGAGGCTCACCCGGCCGCCCGACTGGACCACGAAGCCCTTGACCATGGCGAGCCCGAGGCCCGTGCCGGAGCCGACCGGCTTGGTCGTGAAGAACGGGTCGAAGACCTGCGAGTGAAGCTCCTGGGGAATACCGGCCCCGGTGTCGGCGACGGAGATGGCGACCCAGCGGCGATCCAGGCCGTCACCAGAATCGTCGGCGCGCCGATCCGTCGAGATCGTGAGAATGCCTCCCCCCGGCATGGCGTCACGTGCGTTCGCGGCGAGGTTGAGGATCACCCGCTCGAGTCCGCCCGGGTCGACGCGAACCATCGCGGCGGAGACCCTGGACTCAATCACAACCGAGACGTCCTCGCCAAGAAGGCGCAGCAGCATCGGCCGCACCGCGCCGACGAGGGCGTTCACGTCGATCGTTTGAGGCTGAAGGAGCGAGCGCCGAGAGTAGGCCAGAAGCTCACGTGTGAGGTCGGCAGCTCGCTTGGCGGCGCCCAGGATCGTCTCGGCAGCCTCTCGCGAGTCGGGTTCGTGGGACGAACCCAGGATGAGCGACGCGAAACCGCCGATCGCGGTAAGGCTGTTGTTGAAGTCGTGAGCCACGCCGCCGGCCAGCCGCCCGACGGCCTCCATCTTCTGGGCCTCACGAAGCTGCTCTTCCATCGCCAGAGAAGCTGTGACGTCGACGGCTTGCATTGCGACCGCCATCGGCCGGCCATCACGATCGCGCAATGCTCCGCCGAACAGCCTGACCCGAACCGTTTCTCCGTCCCGTCTGCACAGAGCCACGAGGTCGCCGTCGAAAGACCCCCCTCGGACCGCGCTAACGAACCGCCGCCCGATCGCCCAGCGGTCGTGCCCGTACGTGATGCCGGGCACAAGGCGGCCCAGCACCTCCGCCTCGCTCCACCCCAGGAGTTCCGCGAGAGCCGGATTCCAGAGCTGGACCGTTCGGTCCAGGCCCAGAACCGCAGTGGGCAATGGAGAGCTGACGACCAGCATCGATAGCAACTCGGCGCCCCGGCGCAGCTCGTCCTCCGCCGCGCGGATGGCGGTGATGTCCTCTCCCAGGCTGGCCACGCCGGCCACGCGACCCTCGGCGTCGTGGCGGGTGACGTGGCTCCAGCGGATGAGGCGCCGCTCCCCGGCTTTCGTCTGGATCGGGCTCTCGCGCTGTCGCTCCATCACTCGCCGCCCGGCGACTATCTCGGTGTAGTTGGCTCGGGCGGCCTTCCGACGCTCGGGCGTGGCAAATGTGTCCCACCAGTCCTTGCCTAAGACCTCATCTCGCGTCCAGCCGGTCAGTTCGAGAGCGAAGTCGTTGATGAAGTCGACACGGGAGTCCGGACCTACATGCACGCCCATGAGATCGACGTTCTCAAGAAGTTCGCGCACTCTCGCTTCGGCCTCAGCCGCGGCGTCAAGGGCCCGCGTCCGGCTGGAATCGAGCCGCCAGAGGAGCGCCAGTGCGAGCGCATCCACGATCGAGAAGCACGGGATGACGGCCAGGGCCGACGGCTGGACAAGCTCGAACGCGTGGAACACGGCGATCGCCACACCGATCGAGCTGGCAAGCCAGGCGAGGACGTACGCCGGAAGCTGCCTCGATGGCGGCAGCACGCGAACCGCCGCCGACACTCCGACAAGCGGAATCACCACGACGAACGGCAGGGAGACGAGCGGACCGCCGCCCAGCAGCATGGCCTCCAGGTCGATCAGGACCGCCGCCGCCAGCACCAGCATAGGTCGGCGGCCCTGGCCCGCCAGGATCGTGACCAGAATGAGCAAGGGCATCGCGACGTAGGTCACGAGCTCGAGAGCTGCGTGATTGGCCGGGTCCTCAACGAGGAAACCCCAGCTTCCTACTGCGATGGTCGATATCGATAGACCGAGCGCGAGCAGCTGGTCTCGGCGGCCCAGACCCTGGACAGTCGATGAAGTTTTGATCCGATTCGTAGCCCGTGCCTCCGCCGCCCTACCCTACCCCGGTCGACTACGGGTCATGGTAGTCGCGGCGACGTCGCCGCGACTCCCCCAAGCTACGGATATTGGATCGCCCGAGTGCCGGTCGGCGCTATGCGGGAGTCAGAATCGCCACGCCGTCGGATTCCTTGGCGGCAACTCGGATCTTCTTGAGCGTCTTCATGGCCGGATCTCCCCCGGGGCGCCCGAAAAGGTCGTGGAGGCGTGTGTATTCGGCATAGAGCTCGTCGTACACGCGCCGGTTCGCCTCGATCGGCTCATAGGCTTCGTCACGCAGATGCGCCATCCGCTCGGCGGCAGCCTCGATCGTGGCATACCCGCCGACCGCGGATCCGGCCGCGACGGCGCCAAACATGGCCGATCCGAGGGCCGGAGTCTGATCCGATGCCGCAATCTGGATCGTCCGACCGGTCACATCGGCGTAGATCTGCATCAGCAGCTTGTTGCGCTCGGGCAATCCGCCGCACGCCACGAAGTTGTCGATCTTGATCCCGCCGGCCTCGAACGCGTCGATGATCGTCCGCGTTCCAAACGCCGTGGCCTCGATCAGGGCTCGGTACATCTCGGGCGCCTGCGTCAGAAGCGTCATCCCGAGCATGAGCCCGGTGAGGTCCGCGTCGACCAGAACGGACCGGTTGCCGTTCCACCAGTCGAGGGCGAGCAGGCCCGACTCGCCGGGCTTGAGTGCGCCGGCCTCGTCCTCGAGGATCTCGTGGACGGTGACTCCGCGAGCCCGTGCCTTTTCGTGGTAAAGCGGCGGAACGCTGTGCTCGACGAACCAGCCGAAGATATCGCCGACTGCCGACTGGCCGGCCTCGTAGCCGTAGCAGCCCGGGATCACGCCGTCCTTGACGACGCCGCATGCGCCCGGTACGACCGGCGCGGTGTCGGCGAGGATGATGTGGCAGGTGCTTGTGCCCATGATCGCGACCAGCGTGCCCGGCTTGGTCACGGTGCTGGCCGGCGCAGAGACGTGTGCGTCAACGTTGGCCACGGCGACCGCGGTCCCGGGGAGCAATCCGGTCCACTTGGCGGCCCGCTCGCTCAGACCCCCCGCCTTCTGGCCCAGGAGATCGATCTGGCGCGACATCTTCTCGTCGATGACGTTCTCGAAGCGTGGGTCGAGAGCCGCGAAGAATGCACGCTTGGGGAAGCCTTCCTCAGCGGACCAGATGGCCTTGTACCCGGCCGTGCAGTTGTTCCTCGTCTCCTTGTCGGTGAGCTGCCACACGACCCAGTCGGCGGCCTCGATGAGCCGATCGGCAGCACCGTATATCTCCGGCGCTTCGCGCAGGATCTGGAGGGCCTTGGGAACGAACCACTCCGACGAGATCTTGCCGCCGTAACGGCGCAGCCAGTCCTCGCCCATCTCGGCTGCGACGCGGTTCACGTCGTCGGCTTCGGGCTGCGCGGCGTGGTGCTTCCACAACTTGACCCAGGAATGAGGGTTGCGCCGCCACTCGGAGAGTTCGCACAAGGGCGTTCCGTCGGCCGTCGTCGGTAGCATCGTGCAAGCGGTGAAGTCGATACCGATGCCTATCACCTGGGACGGGTCGATGCCCGCCCTGGCGACGACCGCGGGAATGGTCCGTTTGAACGTCTCGATGTAATCGTTCGGATCCTGCAGGGCCCAATCGGGGCCCAGCACGACGTCGCCGTCGGGCGCCGGGAGTCTCTCGTCGATGACGCCGTTCGCGTAGCGATAGACCTCTACCCCGAGCTCACGACCGTCGGCCACGTCCACGAGCACTGCTCGGCCTGATTCGGTCCCGAAGTCGACTCCGATTGCGAAGCGGGCCTGCGCCATCACTTCTCCCTATAACTCGCTGCTGCTGACGGGTTCCCTATGTGTGGATGGGTTAGCGCCGCTTCTGCCCGTAGTAGGCATCCGGGCCGTGCTTACGTTGGTAATGGCGCTCGGCCAGGTAAGGAGTGATCGGCTGCGTGTCTGGGTTCAAGGCCAAGGTCTGCCTGGCCATCGCCGCGACCGTTTCCAGGGCCGTCGCATTCGCGGTTGCGTCCTCCGCGTCGTGGCCCCACGTGAACGGACCGTGCGACGCCACGAGCGCGGCGGGCATCTCGGATGCGCTGAGCCCCAGGCGCTCCAGCGTCTCGATGATCACCGCTCCCGTTTCGTGCTCGTACGCGCCCGCGACTTCGTCTTCCTTCATCTGGCGCGTGACGGGAACGGCGCCGTGGAAGTGATCGGCGTGCGTCGTGCCCAGAGCCGGGATCGAACGGCCGGCCTGAGCCCAGGCCGTTGCGGCTGTGGAGTGCGTGTGCACCACACCCCCGATCTCGACGAAACGCTGATACAGGATGAGATGTGTCGGCGTGTCGGACGAGGGACGCAGATCGCCCTCGACGACACGGCCGTCCTCGAGGGATACGACCACCAGGTGCTCCGGCCGCAGCTCGTCGTAGGGCACGCCGCTCGGCTTGATGACGAGTACTCCGGCCTGACGATCCACGCCGCTGGCATTCCCGAACGACAGCGTGACCAATCCGGCTCGCACCAGGCCCTGGTTGGCGCGCCAGACTTGCTCGCGGAGGTTGGGAAAGGAGAGCGGCGACAAGGTAGCTCCTAGGTCAGGACCGCAAGGCCGGGTCCCGGTATCACCGGAGTCCGCGGGCCAGGTGGTAGTACGCCTCGTTCCAGCGGAGCTCTTTCTTGAAGCTCGCCACGGTCGTGTCGGCGTCGATGAGCAAGAACTCGACGCCCGCCATCTCGGCAAAGTCGGCGATGACCTCGGCGCCGACGGCGCGGGTCAGGACGGTGTGATGGGATCCGCCGGCCATCAGCCAGGTCTCGGCCGCGGTGGCCAGGTTCGGGCGCGGTTTCCAGACGGCCCGGCCGACCGGGAGCTTCGCCATCGGCTTGTCCGGCTGGACCAGATCGATCTCGGTCGCGACGATCCGGAACCGGTCGCCCATGTCCATCAGTGCAGCAACGATGGCTGGGCCAGTGCCGGCGTCGAAGACCAGCCGGACCGGATCGCTCCTGCCGCCGATCGAAAGCGGATGGATCTCGCAGGAAACCTTCTTGTCCGAGATCGTGGGGCAGACCTCGAGCATATGTGCGCCCAGCACCTTCGGTCCCGACGGATCGAAGTGGTAGGTGTAGTCCTCCATGAAAGACGTCCCGCCCGGGAGACCCTTGGCCATCACCTTCACGAGCCGGACCATGATCGCGGTCTTCCAGTCGCCTTCGGCCCCGAAACCGTAGCCATCGGCCATCAGACGCTGGGCAGCGATGCCGGGCAGCTGCTTTAGCCCGTCGAGGTTCTCGAAAGTGTCCGTGATGGCGCCGAAACCGCCTGCGGTCATGAATTCGCGCAGGGCGACCTCGATCCGGGCGGCCTCGCGAAGCGCCTCCCGCTCGGCTCCCCCGGCGCGCAGCGACGGCACGAGGTCGTAGCTCGCCTCGTAGATCTCGATCAGCGCGTCGACCTTCTTGTCCGAAACGGCCCGAACGGCGTCACTGAGATCACCCACACTGAACCCGTTCACGGCCACGCCGAACTGCATCTGAGCCGAGACTTTGTCGCCCTCGGTCACCGAAACGTTCCGCATGTTGTCGCCGAAGCGCGCAAGCTTGAGATGCTTCGCCTCGTACAACCCGCAGGCCGCCCGGGACCAGATCCCGATCTTGTCCTGGACTCGCTGCTCCTGCCAGTGACCCGCAACCGTCTTGCGCGCCAGCCCGAGACGGGCCTCGATATGGGCGAACTCACGGTCTCCGTGGGCCGCCTGGTTGAGGTTCATGAAGTCCATGTCGATCTCCGTCCAGGGGAGATCGCGGTTGAACTGTGTATGGAGGTGCAGTAGCGGCTTGGCCAAAGCCTGGAGCCCGGCAATCCACATCTTCGCGGGCGAGAAGGTGTGCATCCAGGTGATGACACCGACGCACTTGTCAGTTGCACTGGCCTCGACGCAGGCGGCGAGAATCGCCTCCGGATTCTTCACGACCGGCTTCCAGACCACTCGGACCGGAATGGACTCCGCCGCGTCGAGGGCGTCGGAGATCTTCTTCGAGTTCTCGGCGACTTGCCGCAGCACGTCGTCGCCGTACAGGTCCTGGCTGCCTGTGAGGAACCAAACCTCGAATTCGCCCAGCGCCTTCAACTCTTCAACTCCCCAATTCTCTCTAAACGCGGCCGCAGATAGTCCAGTTGACGCGCGCCCGACGCTCCATTGGTTGGTGGCCGTTGGCTGACAAGCCCGCTCTCGCGGCACGTCCGAAGACGCACCGCGAGCGCCCGTGGTTGGACCGCGTACGCAACCGAGGTCCAATAGCCGGCTACTTGTCGGTGATGTCTACTACATGATCCACGAAGTACTTCTGCTGCTTGGTCTCCACGGGCAAGAGGATGTAGAGACCCGTCACGTCCTTGCCGACGGTGACTTTGGTCGTCCA
>JADGQJ010000011.1 GCA_017881885.1 Chloroflexota bacterium | reverse complement strand
CAGGGTGCCGACTTTGGAAGCTCGACGGTCATCGGGTCGTCGTTCCAGGGATCGACCGGCGTCATCTTGACCATTCAGATGCCCCAGGGCGCCGCCAACACCCATTGGCGCGTGATCGCGTACGACAACTTCAAGGCGACCGGATGGTCGGCCGGCCGCGGTCCGACGGAGAACATGGTCCAGGTAGGCAACGGCCACGATGTGGCGCTGACCGAAGGGAGTCTCGACCAGGTCAACAAGGACACCTCGGACCGGACGATCTTCGTGTATACGGTTCAGGTACGGGACACATCACTCCGGCATCTCGTAGTCGCCAGCGAGCCGGGCACCGTGAGCATTCCGGTGACGCGCGTTCTCGTCGGCGCTGCGCCGGCCGACGCCAACATCGTCTGGTTCCCGACGGACGCGACCAACTACACCGTAACTTCGTATCTGCCGAATCTCGATCCGAACGGCGCCGGGCTGACCGAGACACGGCTGCGAGGCGCGGGATCGGACTACCCGCCGTCGCTTCTGGCCCGGTATACACAGGGCGCCGACCTCGTGGGGACCGCCGGCCATGCCCTGCTAACCAAGATCGAGTCGGCTGCGCACGCGAAGGGTCTGGCAATCGACCAGTCGACGGGCAATTTCCTGCATGCATACGATGCGGCTAAGTCGATTCAGGATTACCTGGCCGATTCGGCCAACTTCACCTACAACACCGATATCAGGGACCTGGTCCCGAAGTGCTCGTCCCTCACGACTGTGGATTGCTTCGCCACGTACAAGGTCGGTTTCTGCGAGCAATACGCCACGACCATGACGATGCTGATGCGGATGGAGGGTTTTCCGGCCCGCTACGTCGAAGGCTACCTGTCGGGGTCCCTGGACAAAGCCGCGCTTACGGTCCAGATGACCGGCCAACAGCGGCACGCCTGGGTCGAGGTCTATTTCCCGAGCTACGGCTGGATCCCATTCGATCCGACCGGCGGCTCTGTGGGTCAGCCGACCCGCCTTCCGGTGGGCAGCCCAATCGTTGCGTCGCCGAGTCCGTCGCGATCGAGTCTCCAATCCGGCGGGACGGACCTCCCGGACCCAACGATACGGCGCGGTGGTGGCGGCACGACGTCGCCGGGATCCTCTGACAACGGCGCTGCCGGTGGGTTGCTGATCCCCGCCGTTATCATCCTCGCCGCTCTTCTGGGCCTGCTGGTCATGTGGCGACGTCGGCCGCGCCGGCTGGAGAACCCCGACGTGGTGTACCAGGGCATCGTCCGGGTTGCCAGCAGGCTGGGTTACAAACCGCTGCCAACTCAGACGGTCTTCGAGTACACGGGGATGCTGGCCGACCTTGTGCCGCGCGCGCGAGTGCCGCTGAGCGAGGTGGCGACTGCGCAGGTCGAGGTCGTTTACGGTCAGAGGCGTCTGGCGGCAGATCGGCTCATCTCCCTAAGCGCGGCGCAAAGGGTCGTCCGCCGGGCGCTGCTGAGGCTCGTCTTCCGCCTCCCGGGCCGTGGGCACAAGCGACCGCCGAAGGCGATAGGCCGCGGCGGCGGTTGAGGCAGGCGTTCGAGCTACGCCGGAGAGCGGGCCGGCGGAGAAGGTCTCAGAGAGCGCCGGACTGGTTGCGCTCCGTCGACGAATCGGTGGAAGCCGAGCCTTCGCCGAGTCCGAGATGCTCGTCCAGGTTCATCGCGCGAAGCACGGCCCGTCCGGCCCTGATTTCGACGACCGTGATGGCGGCGAGGCCGAAGTCGAAGTTCCAGAAGTGATCCGCCGGGAGGCCCAGCAGGGCGCAGACGACGACTCGGAAGACCCCGCCGTGGCCGACGATGAGCGACCAGCGTGGGCTCTGTTGAGCCGCGTCCGAGTAGCCGAGAACCTGGTGCCGATCCATCGTCCCGCGGGGCATCCCATCCGCCATCTCCGCCAGTAGGACCGCCAGCGAGCCGTCGACGCGGGCCCGTACTTGCTCGAGGCTTTCGCCGCCGGGGGCGTAGAAGCGAGTCGGCCAGCGCCGCCAGGCCGCCAATGAGTCGCCGAACCGGGCCTCGATCTCCGCGTCCCTGAGCCCCTCCCATTCTCCCTGGCCGATCTCGAGGAACCCGGCATCGGCGCGGAGTGGGGGAGTGACGCGGCCGGCGGCGGTCATCGCCGCGGCCACGATCTCGGCGCCGCGGAGTGCCCGACTCAGCGGGGAGTGGACGATGGCGAACGGCGCGGTGTCGGGTATCGGCAGCGCGGGCGCCGCATGCGGGCGTGCCAGGCGCGCGCCGGCCAGCTCGGCCTGCCGCTCGCCGAGGCTGCTGAGCGGCGCCTCCATCTGGCCCTGGAACCGCTTCTCGACGATGAACTGCGTCTGGCCGTGGCGCAGCAGGACCAGGACGGCGTCGAGGCCGTCGGGAATGAGCGGAGCGGCGCCTTCGGGCCGCTCCGCGTCGTTAGGGGAGGAGCTCAACGCTCGGTCGCGGCCCGGATGACCCACACGTCGAGGACCGCCGGGTGGTTCCGGATTGCCTCGGCGACGGAGTCGGGGACCTCGTCGTCGATGGCCAGAAGCATCAGTGCGTCCTGCCTGGTCGCGGTTCGCGCCAGGGTCATGGCGCTGATGTTCACGTCGGCCTCGCCGAGCATGAGCCCGATACGGCCCATGGTCCCGGGCTTGTCCTGATGGCGCGTGACGAGCATCAGGGGCGTCGGCGCCATGTCGAGCCAGTTGTCGTCGATGCGGACCAGGCGCGACTCGCCGTTGGCGACGGTTCCGGCCAGCACGGCCTTGCCCGCGTCGCCTTCGAGAGTCAGCGTCACCAGCGAGGCGAAAGTGCCGGCGTCGGATGTCTTGCGCTCGTTGACCGTCAGGCCGCGGTTCTTGGCCAGGAATGCGGCGTTGATGAGATTGACCCGCTCGCTGGTGGCGTTCTCGAGGACGCCGCGAAGGGCTGCGGCCGTGAGCTGCGAGGCGTCGTACTCGGCCAGATCGCCGGCGACGTCTACCGTGAGGCTCTTGATTGCGCCGCGGAAGTACTGAGCGCCGACGCGCCCGAGAGTCTCTGTCAGCGGCAGATAGGGGGCGATTGCGCGCGCCGTCTCCGGCGTGAGCAGCGGGGCGTTGACCGCATATCGAGCCGACCTGCCCGCCAGCACGTCGATGACCTGCTCGCAGGCTTCCTCGGCGACCCGGACCTGGGCCTCGGCAGTCGAGGCGCCGAGGTGCGGCGTCAGCACTGTGTTGGGGGCGGTCAACAGCGGCGAGTCGACCGGCGGCTCCTTCTCGAAGACGTCGAAAGCCGCGCCGGCGACCTTGCCGTCGGCGAGACCCTGGGCGACCGCGACCTCGTCGTAGACACCGCCTCGAGCCACGTTGACGAGCATCACTCCGGGTTTGAGCCTGGCAATCTGATCGGCGCCGATGATCCCGCGGGTCGCCTTGTTGAGCGGCACGTGAGCGGTGATGACGTCGGCCTTCTCGATGATCGTGTCCATGTCGACCAGCGTGATGCCGTGCAGGGCGGCCTGGTCGGCAGTCGCGAAGGGGTCATGGCCGATGATGTTCATCTCGAGGCCGCGGGCGCGGTCGGCCACTGCCTGACCGATCTTGCCGAGGCCGATGATGCCCAGAGTGCGACCGCGCAACTCGACGCCGGTAAATGCACTGCGCTTCCATTCACCCTTGCGCATCGAGGCGTCCGCCGCCGCGGTCTTGCGGGCGAGCGCCAGCATCAACGCGATCGTCTGCTCGGCGGCCGAGACCGTGTTGCCGGTGGGTGCGTTGACGACGACGACGCCGGCCTTGGTGGCGGCCTCGAGGTCGACGTTGTCGACGCCGACGCCGGCCCGGCCGATGACGACCAGGCGGTCGGCGCGGGCCAGGATATCGGCCGTGACCTTGACCTGGCTTCGGACGAGCAACGCGTCGTACTCGCCGATGATCGCCGCGAGTTCCTCGGGAGAGAGCCCGAGCTTCTCATCGACCTCATGGTGGGCGCGCAGGATCTCGAGACCCTGCTTGGCCAGCTGCTCTGCTACGAGGATCTTCATCAACTGCTCCTTACCCGGCCACGCCGAGGGCCTTGAGGGCGGCAACCTGGGCGGCGGCGACGGCCGCGCCAGGCGTGACGGGACGATCGAGCTCGATCAGCGTCTGCTCGAGGACCGCCATCGCGTTCAGGATGTTCGGGACGGTGACGTGGCCGAGGTGCCCGATCCGGAAGATCTTGCCCTTGAGCGCGCCCTGCCCGCCGGCAACGACGAGGCCGTATTTGCGCAGCTTGCCGTTGAAGGCCTTCCAATCGAGGTCCTCGGGGATCCAGGCGCCGGTGACCGTGTCCGAAGCGAACTCCTGATCGGCCAGAAGCTTGAAACCGAGGGTCTGCAGACCTGCCCGAACCGCGGCGCCGACCGCCGCGTGGCGCTTCCAGATCTCGGCCAGAGTCTCCTGCTCCATCAGCTGGAGGGCGACGTCGAGCTGGAACATGACCGCCACGGCCGGTGTCCAGGGGGTCTGACCGGCCTCGGCGCTGGTCTTGTGGGCCATGAGGTCGAAGTAGAACTTGGGCATCTTCGCCACGGCCGCGGCTTCCCACGCGCGCGGCGAAACCGCGACAAAGGTCAGGCCGGGGGCGACCATCCAGGCCTTCTGCGAACCGCTCACGACCACATCCAGACCCCACGCGTCCGTCTCGAACGGAACCGCGCCCAGGCCGGAGATCGCGTCGACGAGGATCAGGGCATCCGGCGCGACTTCCTTCGCGACGGCGGCCAGCGCCTCGATCGGGTTCGTGACAGCGGTAGAGGTCTCGTTCTGGGTCAGCAGGATGGCCTTCCAGGGACCGCCGGCGACGAGTGCCTCGCGGACCTTGGCCGGATCGGCAGCCTTGCCCCACTCGAACGCGAGCTTGGTGACTTCGGCGCCGTAGGTGGTGGCAATCTTGGCGAACCGATCTCCGAACGCCCCGATCGTCACTGCGAGGACCTTGTCGCCGGGAGACAGGAAGCTCACGATCGCCGACTCGAGTCCGCCCGTTCCGGCGGCGGTGACGATGAGAACGTCGTTCTCGGTTTTGAAGAAGGTCTTGAGGCGGGCGATGATGCTGTTCTGAAGGACCGCGAACTCCGGACCGCGGTGGTTGACCATCTGACGGGCGCCGGCCTCCCGGACCGCGTCCGGCAGCGACGTGGGGCCTGGGATGCGCAGGTTGGCCTCGAAGCGGTTCACAGGTTCCACCTCATGCGGGGATCTCAGTTCGACGGGCGGATGCTAACGGGTCGCGCCCGATTGGCGCCACTGTGGTATATATGACCGCATATGTTGAAGCGAACCACGATCCTGATCGGCCCGGACCTGCTCGAGAGGCTCGACCGGTTTGCTGCCCGGACCGGCGCAACCAAGACCTCGGTCATAGCAGCCGCCCTCGAGGCCCATCTCGAGTTGAACGACACCGTGCCCGATCTGCCGTTTCTGGCAGTCGGCAGGAGCGACCACGGCCGCCTCTCGCTCGACGGGAGGGCGATCGCGCGGCGTGAGGCCGGCCAGAGGCCGCGCCCCGAGGTGGGCTGAAACGTGGCCGTCCTGCTCGACTCGAGCGCGATCCTGGCCGCCGCGGACCAGTCGGATCTGAATCATCGCGCCGCGCTGGCATGGTTCGGACGGGTGAACGAGCCGCTCATGATCGGGGCGCTCACGCTCGGGGAAGTGGACCTGCTTCTCCAGCGGGAGCTCGGCTTGCGGGCGACTCTGGCATTGCTCGAGTCGATCGCCAGTGGCGCGGTCCGCGTCGTGGCTCCTACTCAGGCAGACCTGGCGCGCGCGGCGGAACTGCTGCGCGAGACGATGGAGTACCGGCCGCGCCTCACGGATGCCGTGCTGGTCGCCACGTCCGAACGCCTCGGGATCACTCGAGTGGCCGCCTTCGACCGCCGGCCAATCGCGATCTTCCGGACGCGACAAGGCCACACCCTGGATCTGGAGCCCTGAGAGGCGACCCGCGACGGGCGGGCGGCCCGGCTAGGCCGGCAGCAGGTCCTGGATCTCGATCTGGGTGCCGTCCTCGCTGCGGACGATGCGCAGAGCCGGCCGGATGCCATCCGGGCGACCTGAATCGAAGCCGGAGGCGTCTTGGGTCGGGGAGAGCAGCCTGTCGGTCTGGCGGGTCAGCATCGTCAGGATGACCTCATACGGCTGCGACGTCCGCCGCTCCACCAACTCGGCTATCCGGGCGGGGTTGTCGGCGATCTTACGCAGCCTGGCCCGATCTAGCCGGGGCCAGAGGAGCATTGCCCGCTCGAGGTAACACGTCTCGACTCGCCGCTCTGGGCGGCTCTCGACTCGTCGAGCGACGGTCCTCGCACATTGCGCGGGTCCACGATACGGAACGTTCGCGCCTTCGACCGGCGCGACAGCGTGCGCACGAGACATGGCGCTCCCTGTTAAGAGAACGGGACGCATCAGAGTATTCGGCCGGCCGGCGGACATCTGTAACGGCGCGGCCGCACATGGCCTAACAGTTTCGTTGCACCCTGCGAGACGCCTTGAGCTCGAACGCCGGCCGGGGTCCGGGGCCTCGATCGCCGATGGTTCCTGTCTCGGCGCCTCGCGACTCACCGCATACTCCGACCGCGCTCCGGCTGTCGCAATACGTCATCCGGGGTAGGCGGTCGAGCCGCCCTTCGCGGCCGCCCACGACCGGTCAGTCGCCGCCGGCGTCGCGGCGCTGCTCGTCGGCGAGCTCGCGCAGGTTTTCCTGGCGCCGGCGCATCCCCTCCGACCCGGCCGCCATCGGGTCACCCTGGGGCTGGCCCGCGATGGGGCGCTTGCGGTGAGGCGGCTCGAGCCTGGCTTCGCGCAGCCGCTCGAACCTCTCGCGGATCTTGATCTCCGCCCCTTCTTCACCGGGGAAGTAGTAGCGGCTGTCGGCCAATTCCGTCGGCAGGTACTGCTGCGCGACGTCGTCGCCGGCGTAATCGTGAGGGTACCGGTAGCTGCGTCGGGCCGGCCCGCTCGACCGCAGGTGGGCGGGGACCGGCAGCGAGCCGTGGCGAAGGACGTCGTCCATTGCGGCGAAGTAGGCCCGACCGGTGGCGTTGCTCTTGGCCGTCGCGGCGAGGAACACGGTGGCCTGGGCCAGCGCGTACTGGGCCTCCGGAAGTCCTACCCAGTCGAGCGCTGCTGCAGCGGCGACGGCGATCTCGAGGCCGCGAGGGTCGGCCAGACCGACGTCCTCCGAGGCCGAGATGATCAGGCGCCGGGCGATGAACCGCGGATCCTCGCCGGCGGCGATCATCGCGGCAAGCCAGTACAGAGCTGCGTCCGGGTCGTTGCCCCGGATGCTCTTGATGAACGCGCTGACGGTGTCGAAGTGGCCGTCGCCGGCCCTGTCGTAGGACAGCACGCGCTGCTGTGCGGCGGCCTCCACGTCGGCCAGCCTGGGCGCCACGCGGCCCTGCTCGTCGCATGCACCTTCGGCCTCCGCGATCGAAACCGCGCCCTCTAGAACGTTGAGAGCCTGGCGAGCGTCTCCCGCGGAGAGGCTGACCAGGTGCTCGAATGCCTCGTCCCCGACGGCGACGCCGCCTTCCGGACCCAGGCCGCCGGCCAATCCGCGTTCCTCGTCGGAGAGCGCGCGCCTCACGACGGTCGCGACCTGGTCATCGGTGAGCGGTTCCAGGCGATAGACGCGCAAGCGCGAGAGCAACGCCGAGTTCACTTCGAAGTACGGGTTCTCGGTTGTGGCGCCTACGAGCGTGACCGTGCCCTCTTCGACGTGGGGCAGGAGCGCGTCCTGCTGGGCCTTGTTGAAGCGGTGGATCTCGTCGATGAAGAGCACCGTCTGACGGCCGTTGAGGGTCAGCCGATCGCGCGCCTCGGCGACGAGGGCGCGCACCTCGGCCACGCCGCTCATCACGGCCGAAATCGTCACCAGCTGCGCGCCGACGGCATCGGCCAGGACACGGGCCAGGCTGGTCTTGCCGCTTCCCGGTGGACCCCAGAGAAGGATCGACCCCAGCCGACCGCGTTCGATGGCTCTGCGGAGCGCCCCTCGCTCGCCGATCAGCTGGTCGTGGCCGACGACCTCATCGAGGCTTCTCGGCCGCATCCGGGCGGCCAGCGGCTGCCTCTCGGGAGGTGGCGTGAATATCGGCTGCTGGCTCGTGGAGCCGGCTCTGCCGGGGCGGCGGGTGGCCATTGCCTGATGCTACTCGCCGCCCGGCCTTTCGGCTCGCCTTCGGACCTCGCCGCGGGGTAGAGTGGGGACCGCATGGCGATCCCGAACTCGAGTCCAGGCGATTCGTCCGCCCCGTCCGCGCCGGCCGGCGGTGCGGATGACGTGGCAGCCGGATTCACTGCCCGAAACATCGCCACCCTCAAAGCCGTGATCGACGCCGTCGACTCGCTGGTCGTCGTAGCGCGAAGCGATGGTTCCCTGCTGCTTTGGAACCGCCGTTGCGAGGAGAGCTCGGGAGTTGCGTTCGCCGAGATTGCCGGCCAGCCGCTGGTGGACGTGATGCGCCTTGGGGCCAGGTTCCGCATCGAGGCGGAGGCGGCTTTCGATCGCCTTGTCTCGGGCCAAGAGCGCAGGGCCCAATTCGTCTCCCAGTGGATCCGCAAGGACGGTCGGAGGGCCAGAATCGCCTGGACTGCGGAGGTCGTTTCGGTCGTTGAAGGCGTAAAGTTCGTGGTCGCGACCGGATCGGAGACGACTCGCGGCAAACGCGCCGCTCAGGAGTTCGCGGAGACCGAGGCTCGTTACGAGACGCTCCTGGATCTCCTGCCGGAGGCTGTCGCGGTCCATCAGGACGGACTGATAGTCTTCGTCAACCGGGCGGCCGCCAGTCTGTACGGCAGCGGCGATCCCGCGGAGCTAATGGGCCTCGGGGTCTGGGACTTCGTCGCCCCGTCACAGCGGGACGCGATCCGCGGGCGGGTTGTCGGGATCCTCGAGAAGGGCGGTGCCATCGGGCCCTCGCTCGAGCGTCACGTTCGCCTCGACGGAACCGAGATCGACGTCGAGGTGGCGGCCAAGCCGGTTGTTTTCAACGGCCGTCCGGCGGTTGAAGTCATCACCCGCGACGTGAGCGCAAGGGTCGCCGAAGAACAGGCGAGGGCGAAGGTCGAAGCGCGAATGCGAGGCATTTTCGACGATTCTTCGATCGGGATGATGATGGCAGACCGGGAGGGGCGGTCGCTCGAAAGCAACCCGGCGTTCCGTCGTCTTCTGGGCTACGAGCAGAGCGAGCTCGCGAACCTGTCGGTGCACGACTACACCCATGAGAATGATCGGGAGGTCAGCAGGCGTGCCCTGAGCGATCTGTTCGAGGGGCGAGTCGCTGCCTACCAGCTCGTGAAGCGGTACATCCGCAAGGACGGGAGTCTGGTTTGGGTTCGGGTCAACGTCAGTGCGGTCCGGGACGCGAGCGGGATGCCATACATGTCCGTCGGAACGAGCGAAGACATAACGTCATCCAAGCAACTCGAGGAGCAACTCCGCCAGGGCTCGAAGATGGAGGCACTGGGCCGTTTAGCGGGCGGCGTCGCCCATGACTTCAACAACCTGCTCACGGTCGTGAACGGCTACGCGGACATACTTGTCGCGTCGCTCGAAGGGGACGAGCGCTCCGCCGACGCGATGGAGATAAGGCGGGCCGGCGGCCGGGGCACGGAGCTGACCGCGCAGCTGCTCGCATTCGGGCGGCGGGCTGCCTGGTCCGTCCAGAGGATCGAGCTCAACGATCGGATCGGCGCTCTCGTGCCGATGTTGCGCCGCCTCCTCGGTGAGGACATAGAGTTCGAGGTGACCTTAGATCAGCGTCTCGGCTTCGTCGAGACCGATCCGAGCCAGCTGGATCAGGTCGTGATGAATTTGGTCGTGAACGGTCGCGACGCGATGCCGAGCGGCGGGGAGCTGAAGCTGGCCACCACGCTTCTTCCTCCTGATCAACCTGTCGGAGCGGGCGAAATCGGGCCCGCGTGGGCGCGCTTGGAGATCGTCGACACGGGTTTCGGGATGGCCCCCGAGGTCATGGAGCGGATCTTCGAGCCGTTCTTCACCACTAAGAGCCTGGGCCACGGCACGGGCCTGGGACTGGCCACGGTCTATGGCATCGTCGAGCAGATGGGCGGTCATATCCACGTCCAGTCGACGGTGGGAGTCGGATCGCGCTTCCAGGTTGATCTGCCGCTGAGCAATGCCGCCGCGTCGGCTCCGGAGGCTGCCCTGCCCGGAGCCCCGGATCGCGGCAGCGGGACGATCCTGGTGGTCGAGGATGAGCCGGCCGTGCGCGACTTCTGCAAGCGTGCGCTGGAGGCCGAAGGCTACCGAGTCGTCGCGACCGGCCCCAAAGGGGCGGTGGAAGAGGCCGCGGCGTTGGGAGCGTCGCTGGACTTGCTGCTCTCGGACGTGGTGATGCCCGAGCTCGACGGGCCAACGATCGCGGCCGCGCTTACGGCCCGACACCCCGGCCTGCCGGTGCTATTCATGTCGGGTTATCCGCGCGATCGGGAAGGCGAGATCAGCGGTGCCGCAGCCGCGGGGGCAGTACTGGCCAAGCCGTTCGATGCGCGCCAGCTGGCCGAGGCAGTCCGCCGCGCTCTTAATCGTCACGCCAGGCGTGCGGGAGACAGTTCGGCGAAGCATGCGAGGATCGGCGCCGGCCAGAGCGGCTCGGAGCGAAGCTAACCCGGAGCTGCCGAGGGCGGTGTCTCAGACCGTGATGACGTGCAACATGTCGATCAGCACGAAGAAGACGCCGAGCAGTCCGATCATCGAGCCGCCGACCCAAAGGATGCGGCGGACGTCGCGACTCACGTAGGCATATTCCTCGGCCGCGCGGACCGCCAACGGGCTCATGCCGCGGCGCCCGGCCGGTGCCAGGTCGCCAGCGCGCGAACGCTCGCGCGAGCGTTCGACGCTCTGCGTGCCGGCGCGTTCCTGAGCCACGATCTGCGATTCCAGTTCGGCGGCGCGAGCTTCCTCAGCTGCCGAAAGGCCCTGACTCGGCCGGCTCGCGGGTCGCGGCTGCTGTCGAGCGGGTGAGTGTCGGTCCGGGCGCCGCTGGCCCGGATGATTCGAGCCGCGGGTGCGCTTCGCCATTGTGGTGAGAGGCCTCCGGTGAGTTAGTTCGATGGCTGTCGAGCATAGCATCCCGACCCGAGGTGGCGTTCCTCGCCGGTCCACGAGCCGTCGAGACGTCATCGCTGCTAGACTCGCCCCGAGTCGAGTCGAGATTGGAGCGGTCAATTGCAGGATTTCGTGGCATCGCATCTGGGCGTAATCGGCATTGTCATCGTCGTCGGATGCGTCGTCGTCCTCTTGATGATTCTTATGCTCTTTATCCAGTCGCGAAGGATTGCCCTTCTGAGCGAGCGGTTGGACTACCTGACGCAGGGCGCCGACGGCCAGAGCATTGAAGGCGTGCTGAGCACTCATCTCGATACCGTGATGCGCGTCGGGCACGATCTCGACGAAGTGGTGGCCCGGACGGCGATCCTCGAGGGCGCGGCGAGGCTGCATTTCGGCCGACTCGGTCTGGTGCGCTTCAACCCGTTCGACGACACCGGCGGCAATCAGAGCTTCGCGCTGGCAATCCTGGACGCCAACAACGACGGCCTCGTGATCAGCAGTCTGCATGCCCGAACCGGTACCCGCGTGTACGCCAAGGCGATCTTCGGCGGTGAGGCCGAGACCACGATGGGTGCCGAAGAGGCGCATGCGGTGGAGATAGCCGTCTCCCAAGGTGGCGGTACGCCGGCGCAACGCGCGTCCCGAGCCGCAGCCGGTGGCAAGGGCTCAAAGTCGGCCGGTCGCACGAAGGCTGCTCCAGCGGGCGTCTCGGCGGCTCCCACTGTCGTTCCTTCGACCGCTCCTGAGGCCGGCGCCGCACGGCCGGGCCGCCCGGCCAAGCCGCCGGTTGCCGCGGCCGAACCAGCTGTTGGAGCGCCGGCCGCTCCCGCGGAGGCTCAGATGGCCGACCCGGAGCCTGCACCGCCCGAGGCGGCGTCAGTCACGCCGCAAGCCTGACGGCGGAGCCGGGCGTCGTGACATACAAGATGTCACCGCGACGGCGATCCTAGGGGCATGCCTCGACCGAGACGCAAAACCGCGCCGCGCGAACCAGCGCGCCTCGAGCAGATTCCCGTTTGGGGCGCGCTATCGGAACCAGCCCCCGAAGAGAACGTTCCGGCGGGGGTCGAATCGCTGCTGGCAGGTCTCAACGCCGAGCAGAAGCGCGCGGTCTGCCACGACGAGGGGCCGCTGCTGGTCGTGGCCGGAGCCGGCACCGGCAAAACCCAGGTCATCACACGTCGGATCGCGTGGCTCATAGGCACCCGGCGCGCCCGCCCGTCGGAGATCCTGGCGCTCACGTTCACGGACAAGGCCGCCGAGGAAATGCAGGCCCGCGTGGACCAGCTCGTGCCTTATGGATATACGGACGCCGTCATCTCCACGTTCCACGCGTTCGGCGATCGGATCGTGCGCGAATTCGCCCTGGAGCTCGGGCTTCCGACCGACACGCGCGTCCTGACCCGGCCGGAGGTCGTGATCTTCCTGCGGGAGCGTCTCTTCGCATTCGAGCTGGACGAATACAGGCCGCTGGGCGACCCGACGCGATTTCTGGGCGCGCTGGCCAGCCTGTTCAGCCGGTGCAAGGACGAAGACGTCAGCCCGCAGTCGTATCTCGATTTCGCTGCCGGATTGGCACAGGCGGCAGAGACGAAGGCAGCCGAGGCGATGGAAGGCGATGGGACGGCCGACGAGGTCGAAGCCCTGCGCGAACGCGCCAGGCGCGAGGGCGAGCTTGCCCGAGCCTACGCCCGCTATCAGGAGTTGCTCCACGAGGCCGGCCTGATCGATTTCGGCGACCAGGTGAGCTTGTCGCTGCGCCTGCTGCGTGAATCTCCGGCCGCGAGGCTGGAGCTCCAGCGGCGGTTCCGCTACGTCCTGGTCGACGAATTCCAGGACACCAACCGCGCCCAGTCGGAGCTGGTGGAGCTGCTCACGGCCACACACGGCAACGTAGTGGTGGTAGGCGATGACGACCAGTCGATCTACAAGTTCCGCGGCGCGGCGATCAGCAACATTCTCGAGTTTCGGCGTGCCCACCCGCGCTGCGGTCAGGTTGTGTTGCGTCGCAACTACCGTTCCCGCGGGCCGATCCTCGACACGAGCTATCGACTCGTGCGGTTCAACGACCCAGACCGGCTCGAGGTTCGAAACGGGATAGACAAGCGCCTCATCGCGGAACGACGCGGAGACGAGCGGCCCGTCCGTCATCTCGCCTTCGCCACGGGCTCGGAAGAAGCGGACTGGGTCGCACACGAGATCGCCGGACGCGTCGCGGCCGGAGCCCGTCCACGGGAATTCGCGATCCTCGTTCGCGCCAACGCCGACGCGGACCCGGTGCTGCGGTCGTTGAACCTCGCGGCGATGCCGTGGCGCTTCTCGGGGACGTCGGGGCTGTACGCGAGGCCGGAGATCCGACTGCTGCTGGCGTTCTTGCGTTCGATGGCCGACCTCTCCTCGAGCGTCGACATGTACGCGCTGGCGGCCTCCGATGTGTACGGCCTGGGTGGCGAGGACCTCACAGCGATCGTCAATTCAGCCCGGCGACGCAACCGCTCTCTGTGGGACGTGATGGCGGAGCTGACGCAGCAACCGGGCCTGTTACGTGTCTCCTCGGAAACGCGGGCAATCCTGCAGCGGTTGGTCGCGGACGTTCGCCGCTACATGGAGCTGGCCCACGAACGGCCGGCTGGCGAGCTGCTGTACCAGTTCCTGCGCCAGAGCGGTCTGCTGGGCCGGCTGGCGTCGACGGACTCCGTGGCCGCCGAGGAGGCCCTTTCGAACATCTCCCGATTCTTCGACATCGTCCGCTCTCAGTCGGACCTGCTTGCAGACGATCGAGTCATCTTCGTGGCCCGCCACTTGCAGACGCTTATCGACGCGGGCGACGACCCGGCCACGGCCGAGGTGGATCCTGACGCCGATGCCGTGGCGGTCCTCACCGTGCACAAGGCCAAGGGGCTCGAATTCCCGGTCGTCTTTATGATCGGCCTCGTCGACGGCCGATTTCCCGCTCGAACCAGGCGCGAGCCGCTCGGCTTGCCGACGGAACTGGTCAACGAAGTCCTCCCCGAGGGCGACGGACGCCTCCAGGAGGAGCGCCGCCTCTTCTACGTGGGCATGACAAGGGCTCGGGACGAGCTGTTCCTGAGCCATGCCGCCGACTACGGCGGGAAGCGGGTCCGGAGGGTCTCCCAGTTCGTGCTGGAGGCGCTCGATCTTCCGGCGGCCAGCTCGGCCGACCAAACCTCGGCCGACACGGCGCGGTCGCCGCTGGAAAGGCTCCGCTCATACGAGCCGAAGACGGCACCGGCCGAGCCCGGACGGGGCGCGATCGAAGGTCCCCTCAGTCTCAGCTTCTACCAGGTGGACGACTACCTGACTTGCCCGCTCAAATACAAGTACGTGCATGTTCTGCGCGTTCCCATTGCCCCGCATCACGCGATCGTCTACGGATCCGCGCTGCACCAGGCCGTCCAGGAGTTCCACCGCCGCCAGGCGAAGGGCTACGTGATGAGCGAGGAGGAGCTCGACGCGGCTTTCGAGCGGGCCTGGTCGAACGAGGGTTTCCTCACGCGTGAGCACGAGGAGGCGCGCCTGGCCGCGGGTCGGGCCGCCCTGCGCCGGTTCCGCGCGGAGCAGATGCAGCCGACCGCGGTGGTGCCGGCTTACGTCGAGCGCGAATTCAGCTTCCTCCTCGACGGCGACCGGATCCGCGGCCGAATGGACCGCGTGGACATCGAACGATTGCCACAAAGCGAGGACTCGCCGGTGGCGCCGGCCGGAGACGGGGTCGGGGAGCACCAGCACGCCGACGTCACGTCGCCCGCCCTGCCCGGACTTCACCCGGAGCGGGTGACGATCACGGACTACAAGTCGAGCGACGTCCGCGACCCGGCGAAGGCCAAGGAGCGAGCGCGCAATTCGTTGCAGCTCCAGATCTACGCCATGGCCTTCCAGGCCGAGACCGGCCGACTGCCCGATGCCTTGCAGCTCTGGTTCCTCGAGTCGGGGCTGGTCGGCCGGGTCGAGGTGGACGAGAAGCGGCTGGACAAGGCGCGCGGATCGATCCGCCAGGCGGCGGCCGGCATTCGAGCCCTCAACTTCGAAGCGACGCCGGAGTACATCGCGTGCGGCTACTGCGCCTTCCGCGACATCTGCCCGTCGAGCGCCGCCAAATGACCGAAGGCAGGGAGAGACGGCGCGGCGCGGACATTGTCGAGATCGGTCAGACGATCGAGGCCGTCACCCTCGACTTCGGCAATACCCTGGTGCCGTTTCCGAGCGATTCGATGCACGGCGTGCTCGCGGCTACAGCCGAGCGAGCCGCGAACAAGTGGGGATTCGCGACCGATGAGTTCGCTCGGGTCTGGGGCGAAGAGCGCCTCCGCCAGATCGCGGAGGATGTCCCGCAGGGTCGCGAGGCGAACATGGATCTTCGGGCGGCGCGCGTCCTGGCCAGGCTGCGCGGGCATACGGTCCCGGCGGAGGAGGAGCGTTGGGATGATGCTGCCACCGCAAGCTGGTCGGAGCCGGCCGATGTCCAGGAAATCCTGGACGAATACGTGGCCGCCTTCGTTCGACTGACACCGGTTCCGCCGGAGATAGGCCCGCTTCTCGAGTTGCTGGCGTCGCGCTATGCGCTCGCAATCCTGTCGAATTGGCCGTGGGCGGTCGCCGTGGAGCGGTACCTCGAGGCCGCGGGTTGGTCGCCGCATCTCTCGGCCATCGTCGTATCGCAACGCGTCGGCGTGATCAAGCCGCGGCCGGAGATATTCCTCGCCGCGGCGGAGGCGCTCGATGTCGCCTCGGGCCCGGGGCTGCTCCATGTCGGCGACGATCTGGGTGCGGACGTGGCGGGAGCGCAGGCGTTGGGCTGGCGGGCGGGTTGGGTGCGGATCACACCGGAGGACTCGGCTCTCCCGCTCGCCCGGTCGTCCGGCCGAGAGCACCCCGATCTGGTGGTCGATCGCGTTGTCGATCTGCCGAGGGCGCTCGGCCTCCGCCCGCGCAGCCGCCGCTAGACTTCCGCAATGGATCTGCGCGACCGGACGGCCAACTACTTCTTCGTCATGGTCGCCATCGCCGCGTGGGCGCTGGTATACCTGGTTCTCACGACGACCTATCCGCGCGAGAATGCCGGCAATTCCCTGGTCGGCGCCGGTGTAATCGGCTTTGCCTGCGGAGCGACTGCGGTGCCCTTCTTCTGGCTGGCGGTGTTTGCCGGCCATCGTCGGATCGCGTTCCGCGGGGACTGGTCGCGGGCCATCCGGCGCGGTGCGTGGGTGGGAATGCTCGTGGTCATCGTGATTTCCCTACGACTCCAGGACGTGCTCAGTCTGCCGATCGCCGTCTTCCTCGTGGCGCTGGTCGTCCTTGCCGAGATTGCCCTTTCGGCCGAGCAATGACGCCGGGTCCGACTTTCGCCCGGCCCGGTGTTCGGAGGGGGGCGTTACGCTGTAGTCGATGACCGAGTTGCGACGCGATCCTGAGACTGCCACCGCCCTCGCGCGCTTGTACGACGTGGACTTGCTCGACGATCCGGGGGACATCGACCTATACGTCGCCCTTGCGGCGCGGACCGGTGGGCCGATCCTGGAACTGGCCGCAGGTTCGGGGCGAATCGCGATGCCGCTGGTTCAGGCCGGCTACGAGGTGACCGCGGTCGACATCGACCCGGCCATGCTGGCCCGCCTCCGCGACAGGCTCGCGGCGACGGCGACGGCGACGGCGACAGCGACGGCGACAGCGACGGCGACAGGTCAGCCGGATGTGTCAGGCCGACTGCACCCCGTCGAGGCGGACCTGATCGGGCTGAAGCTTGCGGGCGACCCTCAGTTCGGTCTCGCGATCCTCGGCCTCAACTCGATTCTCCTGCTCGATTCGCGTGAGAAGCAGAGAGCGGCCATCGAGACAATGGCTCGTCACCTGGCCCCTGGAGGAGTGGCCGTCGTCGACGTATGGCTGCCCGCCGCGGACGAGCTGGCCCGTTATGACGGCCGTCTCAGCCTCGAGTACGTCCGCGTTGACCCCGAGACCCATCTGGTCGTGACCAAGACGGTCAGCGCGGAGCATGAGCCGACCCGCGGCCGCGTCGACCTGACGGCGATATACGACGAAGGCGAGCAGGGCAGCCCCATACGGCGCTGGATTCGCCACGATCGACTGAGGCTTTTGAGCCCCGATGAACTGTCGGACATGGCCGAGGACGCCGGTCTGATCGTCGAGGTGCTGTCAGGCTCATACGATCTGGAGCCAATGGTCAACCATGACGAACGGGTCATCCTTATAGCGCGGAGGCGGGGGAGGACCCGACCCGCTTCCTTGCTATAGTCGGAACGTGGCGACCACCACCTCTATCCGACTGCTAGTTGCGGAAGACGTTCCGCAGGTAAGCCAGCACGTCCGCAACCTCTTGAGCATCCAATCTCAGGTGAAGCTGCTGGAGGTCCTGGCCGACGGCTCGAAGGTCGTCGACGCGGCCCGACAGCTGCGCCCGGACGTGGTCATGGTGGATTTGCTCCTCCAGGGCAAGGTCAAGGGGCCGCAGCTCATCGAGAAGCTGCGCGACTCGGGCCTGGATGTCCCGGTGGTTGTCCTGACCGTGCCTCAGCACCCTCTGGCGCGAGACCCGGGCCGCGGCATCGACGCCGTGCTGACGCTGCCGTTCAGCGGCTTCGAGCTGGTCAACACCCTGGCCCACGTCATGATCGAGCGCCAATCTCGTTCTTCGGGAGCGTGCCGCGTGGTCTCGGTCTTCTCGCCCAAAGGCGGCGTCGGCAAGACCACCATCGCCTTCAACCTGGCCGTCTCGCTGGGTCAGTTGGGCGTCTCCACGGCGCTGATCGACGGCAGCCTCCAATACGGCGACCTGCGGGCCCTCCTCAAAGTCCCCAACGACGTGCCTTCGATCCTCGACCTGCCGACGGATCGGGTCCAGGAGTCGGACGTTCGCGACGTGATGTGGCGCGATCCGGCCGGGATCGACATCCTGCTCGCTCCGCCGCGCGTGGAGATGGCGGAGATGGTCACGGCCCGCGACGTGGAGAAGACGATCTCGATCCTGCGACGCCTCTATGAGGCAGTCGTGATCGACACCCAGACCTCCCTTTCCGAGGTGACGCTGGCGTTCCTCGACGCGAGCGACGTCATCCTCTCGATCGTGACCTACGACTCCACCACCATCCACAACTCCATCGCCGTCGCGGAAGCGTTCGAGTCGATCGGCTACACGTCCGACAAGGTCCACTACCTCGTGAACCGCGCTGACTCGAGCGGCGGCATCAGCCGCGACGAGCTGGCCCGAGCGCTGGGTCGGAGGCCCGACTTCGAGGTGGTCTCCGACGGCCGGCTCGTCGTCCAGGCGAACAACGAAGGCGTGCCGTTCGTGACCGCCAGCCCCGAGGCCGCCGTCAGCCGCGACGTGCGCCGGGTCGCAGCACTGATCGCCGGACGCACGTCCGCGGCTCCGGTGAGACACTGAGGCCGTGTCCGATCCACGTCCCATAGGCGTTTTCGACTCCGGTGTAGGCGGCCTGACCGTTCTGCGCGAGATCCTTCGCCGGCTGCCTTTCGAATCGACGGTCTACCTCGGCGACAACGCGCGCGCCCCGTACGGAACTCGCACCGACGACGAGGTGCGGCGCTTCAGCATCCAGGCCCTCGATGCCCTGGTGCAGCGCGACGTCAAGGCACTTGTCGTCGCCTGCAACACATCGACATCCGTTGCCCTGACCGACTTCCGGCGCCGCTACGACCTGCCGGTCCTCGGCGTCGTCCGGCCGGGGGCGGCGGCCGCGGCGCTGGCTACCCGGACTCGCCGGGTCGGCGTCATCGCCACGCCCGCAACGGTCCGTTCGCGCGCCTACTTCAACGCGATCAAGGACGAAAACCCGGCCGTCGAGGTGTACGAGCACGCCACTCCCACGCTCGTCCCTCTCGTGGAGGCCGGGCGAATCTCCGGTCCGGACGTTGATGAGGCCGTCCGCGCGGCACTGGCTCCGCTCCTGGGGGAGCGCAACGAGGACGGCGACTTCATCTTCCCCATGCCACCCTCCGCCCGTATCGACACGCTGCTGCTGGGCTGCACCCACTACCCGCTGCTGGCCGCAGTCCTGCGGGCATGCGTGGGCGATTCGGTGGCGATCGTGGACTCGGCGACTGCAACGGCTTCGTCACTCGCGGAACTGCTCTCCGTAAACGGCCTCGAGGCGCCGGGGACCACGCGCGGCACGGCCGCCGACGCGGGCATGGCCGGCCACGAGCCACCGAACGAGACGCTCGCCGCGGCCGCCCATCGCCAGCTGACCACGGGCGACGTTGCCGCCTTCCGCGCGGTCGCCGAGCGGATGTTCGGAGAAGAGTTCCCAGACATCGAGGTCGTGGAACTGGAGGGTGCGGGGGCGGGCCGGGTCGGAGCGTCGTGAGCGACCGGCGGGACCCGCGGCGCGACCAATCCTCCTCGAGGCGAACCTCGTCGGGACGCTCGAGCTGGCGACGAGACCTGTTCCTGCAGGCCGGCATTCTCGTCGGCGCCGCTGCCGGAGCCGCGATCACCGTCATGGGGCGGCGCATGGAGCGCTCGGCCAGGCGCGGCCTTGTCGACTGGCGAGTGGCTGAGCGGATCGCAGTCGATCGAGTCCGCAACTCCCAGGGGACACTGACCGCGTATGAGCTCGCCGCCGCAGAGCCCGTGTACGCGGCCGCGATGCGGGAGATCGTGCCCGCTCTCGGGGTTGCCCTTGGGACCGAACTGCCCGGCATCGTCGAGCGCTGCGCGGTCGTCGCCCGCGAGGATTGGGTGCGGGCCAACGTCGCCACCTTCTCGCAGCTGATCGGCAAGATCGAGGGCGATCTCCTGGAGCAGGTCGTGCCCCCCAACGCAGGGTTCGTGAAGGCGTCGATGGCGATCGCCAATCGAGCCGTCTCCACCCGCGAGTTCGGATACCTGCTCGGATTTCTCGGGCAGCGCGTCCTGGGCCAATACGACCTGGCGATCCTTTCGGCCGAGTCGACCCCAGGACGGCTGCTCTTCCTGGACGAGAACATCAGGCGGACCGCCGCGAGCCTGGACGTGCCCCTCAACCCGTTCCGGACCTGGATCGCTCTGCACGAGACCACCCACGCCTTCGAGTTCGAGGCCCATCCGTGGCTCCGACCGTACCTGGCGGAGCGCCTAGAGCGGCAGCTGACCTCGCTCTCGTCGGGCGTGTCGCTCATGAGCCGGGACGCCGTTTCTCGCCTCGGCCGCGCCCTCCGCGGCAGGAGTTCGGGCCAGCACTGGATGGAGGGGCTCATGAGCGAGGAGCAGCGCCGCGAGTTCCGCGAGATCCAGGCCGTGATGAGCCTGCTCGAGGGCTTCGGCGACTACGTCATGGACGAGGTCGGCCGCGACCTCGTGCCCGATGTGGAGCGAATCAGCCGCCGTTTCCATGCCCGGCGCGAGCAGCGAACCGGCGCTGAGCGGGCCATCATGCGAGTCACCGGCCTGGATTTGAAGATGGAGCAATACAAGCAGGGCGAGGCCTTCGTCACCGCCATCGCACGAGAGCGGGGAGCCGAGGCGCTTCGGACTCTGTGGCGCGGCCCCGAGACCCTGCCATTGCCGGAGGAGATCGATCGGCCGTCGTTGTGGGTGGCCAGAGTCTTGCCCTGAGACGGGATCCTGAGACGGTACGAGGAGGAGCCAATGAACGCCGATAAGATCCCGGGGATGGTCGGACCCGGTCACGGTCCGGGCGGGTCGCCGCTGGCGATCGCCATCAGCCCTGTGCTCAGCGGTCGTGACGCATACGCCTCGATGCGCCAGCGGATTCTCGATGCCGCTCCGGGATCGCGCCTGATCCCGATCTCACCCGAAGGGTTTGCGGACGAGCCGGTCGACGAGGTCGAGGTCCTGCTGCGGGGCTGGTCGCTCGGCGGTGACGCGCTTGACAGGTTCGTGGGCCGGGCGCCGAAACTGCGCTGGATCCATTCGGTGTCTGTCGGGGTGGAGTCCATGTTGACGCCGGTCATCTGCCTGCGCGCGCCCGCCATCACCAACGGCCGGGGCGTGTTCGACCAGCCGATCGGCCAATACGTGATGACGATGATCCTGTCGGTTTGCCACCGTCTGCCCCAGCTACTGGAGCTTCAGCGCGAACGCACCTGGCAGCCGATGGAGGCGGTGGAGCTGGCCGAGGCCACGATCGGCTTGGTCGGCTTTGGCGGGATCGGGCGGGAGGTCGCCAGACTTGCGGCCCCGTTCGGACCCAGAATCGTCGCCATTCGACGGCGGGCCGGAGTCGGCGAGACGCCGTCCGGAGTCACGGTTCTAGGGGGGCTCGAGGCACTGCCTGAGCTGCTCTCCCTCTCCGACTTTGTCGTGTTGGCGCTGCCGTTGACGGCCGACACGGACAGCGTCATCGACGACGCGGTTCTGCGCAAGGCCAAGCCCGGCAGCTGGCTGATCAATGTGGCGCGCGGCGCTCTGATCGACGAACGGGCTCTTGTCCGGGCGTTGCGCGACGGGCCGCTCGGCGGCGCGATCCTGGACACCTTCCGCGAGGAGCCGCTGCCCGAGAACTCGCCGCTATATCGCTTCCCCAACTGCATCGTGACGCCCCACACCAGCTGGTCGAGCAAGGCAGTCCTGGACCGGACTTTCGACGTCTTCTGCCACAACCTCCGCCGCTACCGTGCGGGTGAACCGCTCGACTACGTTGTGGATACGTCCGCGGGGTACTAAGCGGCGGCTCTCGGCTAGCATGTGTGCGGCGCAACTGCGTCACGCTGAGGAGGCCACCAGCACATGCAGATCGCCATCGTCGGGCTCGCAGGCTCGGGGAAGACGACAGTCTTCAACACTCTTACCCGAGGCCACGCCCTGACCGGCGGTTACGGCGGCATGGAGTTGCACGTCGGGACCGTGAAGGTCCCCGATGAGCGTCTGGACCGGCTGGCGGAGATATTCAAGCCCAAGAAGATCGTCCACGCCGACGTCACCTACTTCGACCTGGCGGCGCCTCCGGCCTCGACCGAGGGCCGAGTCGGGACCGAAGAGCTGCCGGCCGACCAGCTGGCTCGACTGCGCGAGGCCGATGCCCTGCTCCACGTCGTTCGCGCCTTCGAGGACCCTGCCGTGCCGCATGCCGAGGGTTCGGTCGACGCCTGGCGCGACCTCGAGCGCCTCGACTTCGAGTTCCTGATGTCAGACCTGTCTCTCGTGGAGAAACGCCTCGAGCGTCTCAAGGCGAGCGGCCACCACGGCACCCCGGCTGAACGCGAGTCGAACGATCACGAGCTGCGTGTCCTGACGCGGCTCCACGCGGCGCTGGTAGACGGCCGCCCGCTCCGCGGCGAGTCGATCGAGTCCGACGAGGAGAAGGCGATCCGCGGCTTCCGCTTCCTGACCCAGAAGCCGGTCCTGGTCCTGCTCAACGTCGGTGAAGGAGATCTCCCTCGTGAAGCCGAGATCGTGGCGGGGATTGCGGGGCGCTACAAGGTCGCCGGAACGCTGGTCGACGCGCTATCGGCCAAGATCGAGATGGAGCTCGGCGAGCTCGAACCCGAAGAGGCGGCCGTCTTCATGGACGAGCTCGGCCTCAAGGAGTCGAGCCTGGACAGGGTCATCCGGCTGAGCTACAAACTGCTGGGCCTGATCTCATTCCTCACCGCTGGACCCGATGAAGTGCGAGCCTGGCCGATCCCCAAGGGGTCGAACGCGGTCGATGCCGCCGGCGCGATCCACACGGACCTGGCACGGGGTTTCATTCGCGCCGAGGTCGTGCCCTATGAGGATCTGCTGGCGCTCAAGACGATGGCTGAGTCCCGCAAACACGGCAAGCTGCGTTCGGAAGGTAAGACCTACCTCGTCGGCGACGGCGATGTGGTCGAGATCCTCTTCAGCAAGTAGCGCCGGGGATCAGTTCGGGCGGAAACCGTCGGGCGGGAAATCGACGAAGATGCCGCGATAGTCGGGACCGTCCGGATCGTCGTCATCGTCGGAGTCGATGCTCGCGAGATAGTTGTCGTCTTCCGTCTTCGAGACGTTGACCGACGCCGAGAGCCGTTCGTCGAGGATCGGGATGAACTCGTAGCCCCGCTCCAGCTCCTCCGCTATTGCCTCGACCAGGGTCTGTTGGGTGAACGAGTCCTGGACTTGCCGCCGGATCTCCTGGACGAGCTCGAAGAAGGAGTCCGCGTCCATTTCCTCCTCGCGGACCAGGATCACGTCGGCGAAGATGTCATCGTCGCCCTCGCGAAGCTCGTAAAAGAACACGGTTCAACTCCAAGGGATATGCATGTCGGAAGTCAGCGGAGTATACGACGGGTCGCCGTCCGGTCCGGACGATGGCCTCGACCTGGTCGTCGTCGGCGCCGCGTCGCGGGACGTCACGCCCGACGATCCGCGCGGCTGGCGGCTCGGAGGAGCCGTAGCGTACTGCTCCCTTGCGGCAGCGCGCCTGGGCCTGCGGGTCGGATGCGTGATAGGTGTCGACGGGCCGGCAGCCGGCGCGACCGAACTGGGTCTGCTAGAGGCGGCCGGCGTCCTGCTCCACCGAGTGCCGCTTGAGCATGGGCCGGTCTTCGAGAACATCGAGCGGGACGGGCAGCGGCGGCAGCGCTGGCTCTCCAAGAGCGATCCGGTCCCTGTGGCGGCATTGCCGGATGAGTGGCGCGGGACGCGGGGCTGGCTGCTCGGGCCAGTAGCAGGGGAGGTGGGCGGGGAGTGGGCGGAGGTTGCGGCGGCGCGCCCGGATGCGTGCGTGGCGGTCGGCTGGCAGGGGTTGCTGCGCGAGTTTGCCGAGGAAGGCTGGGTGAAGCGGGTGGACCCGGCGCCGTCGCCGTTGGTGGCCGCAGCAGGGCTGGCCTGTGCGAGCGTGAACGACCTGGCACCCGGCCTGGGAATGGCGAAGCTTCGGGGCTTTGCCCCACGGGCGACGGTCATCCTCACGGCCGGTGTTCGCGGTGGTCTGGCCTTGAGCGGCTCGCACGTTCACCGGTATCCGGCGATCCGCTCACAGGCGGTCGTCGATCCGACCGGTGCCGGCGACGTGTTCCTGGCCGCGCTCATGGCCGTCTGGCTACTTCACGGGGAGTTGGCCACCGGCCGAGCCCTCCGCTTGGCAGGGGCAGCCGGCTCGTGCGCGGTCGAGGGCGCGGGCCTTGGGGGCGTGCCCACGAAGGCACAGGTGGCGGCGCGGCTTCAGGACACGGGCGCAGCGGCGCCCAGGCCCGCAGGCGAGACGAACCACTAGACCCCTGCCCGCTCCAGTCGCCTTGCGAGGCGGGCTCGGCGAGCCGAGAGATCGGCCTCTAGCCCACGCCGCAGGGCGGCCTGGCCGTGGCCGCGGCTCCGATAGAGCGCCAGGAGAGCGGAGTCCGTGGCGGCCCACGCGCCCGCCAGGTTGCGCTCGCGATGCTCGCGCTCCTTCGCCAATTCGATCCAGCCCAGCGCCGCGAGCGGACCCGGAGCGGTGACGAGGCGGCTCCACGCGATGCCCGCCTCCACGTTCCGGCCCGCGCGGCGCAGCAGGCGCGCCAGCTCGACCGTGGCGACGGCCACGTCCGGATCGCCGCCGTCGATGCCCTCGCCGGCGGTCTCCAGACACTCCACCGCTTCGTCGACCCGGCCCTCGTGGCGGAAGAGCCGCGCCAGCCGCACGAGATCGCCCTTCGGGGCCCAGCGCCGCACCTCGCCGATGCCGTATCCGCGTTCCAGGTGCGCCAGGATCCGCCCGAGCGTCACCACGTCCTCGGCGTTGTGCCGGGCCACGACCCGGATCGGCCCGACCGGCCCGCCGCGCAGGAAGGAGTGGTAAATCGCGGGTATCTCCGAGGCGGGAATGTCCGGCGCGCGATGGCGGCGCAGGAGCTGGCGCTCCACCGTTTGCAGGCGCGCGTCCGGCAGGCGGTGGCGAAAGAGCCGCCGGACAAGCAGCAGCAGGTCAAGGTGGCCGTCGAGGGCAGGCGCCACGCGGCGATTCATTCGGAAGCGAGTGTCCAGCAGCGGCCAGTCGAAGCTTCGGCCGTTGTAGGTCACGAGCCAGGCATTCGGCGGCGTCTCGGCCACCAGCGCGTCGAGCAGAGCGCCTTCCTCCGAGTGGTCCGGCAGGGCGAGCTGCAGCAGCCGCATCCGATCGCCCTCCCACCACGACAGGCCGATCAGGAATGCGACCGTGCCGGCGGCGCTGCCCAGACCTGTCGTCTCGGTGTCCAGGCAGAGGAGGGGAGTGGAGGGCGAAGGCATCCCCGGCAGGCCGGCCAGCCGCCCGCGATCGACGGGCAGATAGATGGGTCGGAGCTCACGGCGGACGTACCAACCGCGCGGCGTCTCGATCGCATCGCCGTCGAGACCCTGGGCGAGCCGTTTGGCCAGGGCGGCCGGATCCACCGGACCAATGTCGCGCCAGACCGGTTGAGGCGGCCCGAACGCATCGGCCGCGGCCATGATCGAGGCGATCGCCCGACGAATGTCCGGATCCGCGTCGCCCGACCGTTCCGCTCGCGCAGCCGCAGCCTGCCCGACTGCGGTCCGCTCGCGGCGCAGGTCTTCGAGGCGGCGATGAAGCCGCGTCCCGTCCACGGTCATGCCGCCGCGGTGGGGGCGCGGGCCTCCGGCGCCTCTGCCACCAGCGCTTGCAAGAGCCGCAGTGCCAGCTGTTTCGCGTCAACGTCCGGTTCCTGGCGCGGTCCGGTGCAGGCCGGGCAGCCGCTGGCGCAGTCGCATCCCGCGATCAGCTCGGCTGCGCCGGCGATCAGTTCGGCGTGGCGCTCGAACAGCCGCTCGGACAGACCCACGCCGCCGGGCACACCTTCGTACAAGTAGACCGTCGGCTCCTGGTTGTGCGGCGAGCGGACCTGGGACACGAGACCTAGATCGCGCGGATCGACCATCAGCAGCACCGCCGCGACCGCCTGCATGGCTCGGCCCATCCCTATGAGGGCGACGTCCAGATCCGCCCGGCGCCACCCTTTCGCGGCCTCGCCGGCCATCAGCCAGTACGCGGTCGTCTGGAGTTCGATCTCGGGCAGGTGAACCGGCCCCCAGCCGAGGTTCTCGTCCGTCCCGAACTTGAGCTTCTTGAACATGCTGACGAGGCTCGAAACCATGACTTCGCCGTGAGCACGGCTTCCGCCGGCGGCCGGCGCGGCATCGAACGTTTCGAGCGGCTTGAGCGTGACCGCTCGGTCGGCGTAGGTGTAGTGGTCAATATCGACCCGGCGGACGTAAGCCTTGCGCTCGTCCCAATCGAGCTTGTCGACGTGGTATTGAGCGGACTCGTGGATGTAGATGGCGTCTTCGTGGACTAGTGTCTGAGCGGCGAAGATGTCGATCTCGCCGATCACGCGCGGCCGGTCCGGCGTGGTATCGATGATCACGACGTTCTCCTGCGCCGCCGCCCGCAGCGAAACCGACGAGGCGGGGAAGTTCTCGTTCGACCAGTACCAGCGATCGTCGCCGGCGCGGCGGACGAGGCCCTCCTCACCCAGAAATGCCAGGAGCGGCTCCGCCTCGCTCGGCCCGAAATGCTCGCCGGGCTCGAACGGGAGCTCGAAGCAGGCCGCCTTGAGGTGGGCGAGCAGAACGTGGAGGTTGTCGGGGTCGAGACGCGCCTCTTCTGGTGCCGAGGCGAGCAGGAACTCCGGGTGCTCGACGACGTATCGGTCGACCGGCCCGCCGCCGGCGATCAGGACCGCGACGCTCGTGGCATTCCGCCGTCCCGCGCGACCCATCTGCTGCCACGTGGCCGCGATCGAGCCCGGGTAGCCGGCCAGGATCGCGACATCGAGCTGGCCGACGTCCACGCCCAGCTCCAGAGCGTTGGTCGCGACGACGCCAAGCAGCTCCCCGTCGCGCAGGCCGCGCTCCACCGCCCGGCGCTCCGTGGGCAGATATCCGCCCCGATACCCCCGGACGCGGCTCCGAGGTCCGTCGCCAAGGCGCAGCGACTCGCGAAGCGTCGAGAGCATCAGTTCCACGCCCATCCGCGATCGGCCGAAGACGAGCGTCTGGCGGCCGGCTTTCAGGAACGGCAGGGCCCAGCGGGTGGCGAGCGTCAGGGCGGAACCGCGCGCCCCGGTGGCCGGATCCAGGAGCGGCGGCTGGACCATCACGACGTGGCGCTCGCCGGACGGGGCGCCGTTGCGGTCGACCAGCCGCGGCTGGCGTCCCGTCAAAGCGGCCGCGAGCTCCGCCGGGTTGCCAATCGTGGCCGAGCAGCACACGATCACCGGGTGCGAACCGTAATGGGCGCAGATCCGCAGCAGCCTCCGCAATACGTTGGCGACGTGGCTGCCGAACAGCCCACGATAGGTGTGCAACTCGTCGATTACGATGACGCGAAGTTGCTCGAAGAGCTGGAACCATTTCGTGTGGTGCGGCAGGATAGCGGCGTGGAGCATGTCGGGGTTCGTCACTACCACCTGACCGGCCGATCGGATGGCGGATCGGATCGGGTTCGGCGTGTCCCCGTCGTAGGTGGATGCGTTGATCTCGAGGCCGGAGGCACGGCTCAACGCGCTCAACTCCGCGACCTGGTCCTGGCCCAGGGCCTTGGTCGGGAAAAGGTACAAAGCCCGTGCGGTGGGATCGTCGGCCAGGGCCTGCAGCGTAGGCACGAGATAGCACAGCGACTTGCCCGAAGCAGTGGGCGTCACGACGACCACATCCTCGCCGGCTCGAACGGCCTCTACCGCCTCGGCCTGATGGCGATACAGGCTGGTGATACCTCGCGAACCGAGGCCGGCCACGATGCGCGGATCGAGCCACTCCGGCATCGCGATGAAATCGGCGGGCTTCGCTGGGATCGTCGACCGATGGACGATGCCGCCGGCGAGCGACGGTTCGGCCAGGATCTGGGCCAGCACTCGCTCGACGCCGGCAGGCTCGTAGTAGCGCATCGCCG
>JADGQJ010000068.1 GCA_017881885.1 Chloroflexota bacterium | reverse complement strand
CGCGGGATCGACGTCCTGGTCGGCGACCCCGGACGCCGCTACCTGCCGACCGATGAGCTGGTCGAGCTCGCCTCGTACGAAGTCCGGACGACGACCGAACTCGAAGACCTCGAACTCAAGCAGGGCCGCGTCTATGCCCTGCGGCCGGCCCAAGGTGCCACGCCCAGGCAGGTCGCCCCGCTGGGGAGGTAGCCACGCTAGACTGGCGAGGGACCGGACGCATCCCCATTAGCGCCCGTTTCCCAACCGACAGCCGGCCGTCTCACGACGGCCGGCTGTTCACTGTTCGGTCCGAGGCGCCACCTACCCCTTGACCGAACCCGCCGAGATTCCGCGGACGAAGAAGCGCTGCAGGCTGAGGAAGACCAGCAGCGGCACGATCATCGCGATGAACCCGGCCGCGGCCAGATACTGCCAGCCGCTGCCGAACGAGTTCACGAGGCTCGCCAGCGACTGGGTGAGAGGCTGGTTGTCGGTATTACCGCCGATGAAGATGAGCGCAACCAGTAGATCGTTCCACACGAAGACAAACTGGAAGATCACCAGAGACGCTATTGCGGGAACGCTCATCGGCAACGCAAGCCGGAAGAAGGCCGTGACCGGACTCGCTCCGTCTATGTATGCCGCCTCGAAGATCTCACGTGGCAGGCTGCCCATGAAATTGCGAAGCAGATATATGGCGAACGGCAATCCGTAGGCGGTATGGGCAAGCCAGACCGCGAGGAAGGAGCCGTTTATGTTGGTCCCGAAGAAGTTGCTGAAGAAGCGCCCGATGGGGATGAATGTGGTCTGGAGTGGGATCACGATCAGGGCAACCAGGATAAGAAACAACCAGGTCCGCCCGGGGAACTTCATCCACGCGAACGCATAGGCGGTGAACGCGGCGATCATCGTCGGGATCAGAGTCGCCGGGATCGTTATGTAGAGACTGTTGAGGAACTTCGAGCCGAGATCCTGCTGGCCGAGCACCTGGCGATAGTTGTCCAGGCTCAAACCCGAGGGTGCGGTCAAGACGGTCCACCAGCCGGTACTGTTTATCGAATCAACCGACCGGAAGGAGTTGATGAACAGCCCGATCGTCGGGATCAGCCAGACGAAGAGCAGAGCGAAGAGGGCGACGTGGACCGGCGCCCGCCGCAGGACTTTGATTACGCGTTTGGAGGCCGGGTTCCGGTTGGGATCCTCTTTGGCGTCTTGGGCACGCCCTTCGACCGTCATCGGATGCCCTCCTGGAACTGGAACCGCCTGATGTTGAACAACATCACCGGAACGATTGCCAGGAGCAGGACGACGGCAATCGCTGAGCCACGTCCGTACTGGCTGAAGCTGAAGTACTGGTTGTACATCTCGTTCGCGATTGTTTGCGTGTCGTAGGATCCGTTGGCGGTCAAGGTGTAGACCAGGTCGAACGTCTTGAGGCCAGTGATGATCATCGTCGTCGAAACGACCGCGATGGTCGGACTCAGAAGTGGGAACGTGATCTTGCGGAACACCTGCCACTCATTCGCGCCGTCCACTCGGGCGGCCTCGAGAAGTTCGGGGCTGATCGACTTGAGCGACGCCGACAGGATCACCGTTGCAAAGCCCGTCCACATCCAGATCATGATGAAGATCAGCGCAAACGTGGCGATCTTGTAGTCAGAGTCGACAAGGAACGGGATCGGAGACTGACCCGCCTTGGTGATGACTTCGTTCACCACACCGGTTTGGGTCGTGCCTGGGGTCTGATACCAGTACATGAACTTCCAGATGACGGCGGCGCACACGCCGCTGATCGCCATCGGCATGAAGAGGATGGACTTGGCGAGCGACTCATATCGGACTCGGTCGGCGAGAACCGCGACAGAGAGGCCAATCACGATCGTCCCGACTGTGAGAAACACAACCCACAGGACGTTGTTGATCAGCGATTCCAGGCCCGTGCCATTGAGGAACCAGGCGTAGTTATCCAAGCCCCTCCACTGCGAGCCATCTTTGTTGTGGAAGCTGTACCAGATCGTCTGAATTGTCGGAATGATCAGGAAGGCCGTAAGCAGAACAAAAGCCGGGGTAAGCCAGAGCCACGGCCGGATCCGCTCGCGCCATTTTCCGTGCGCCAAAGAGATGAGACGTTCGGTCGCAAGGATGTAGCCAACCAGTACGGCCGGCACCACCAGCACGACCTCGAGCGCCGTGATGATGCGAGTATCCATCCGTCAGGGCCTCACATGATGAGGGCGGGCCAGGTTGGGCTCGACTGAGCGAACCCTTCCTGGTCCACACCTCTAGGGCCGATGTCGCGTGCTGATCGGCAAACCATCAAGAGCGAGTTGCGGAAATCAACTGCCGTACGCACTCGACTGGACGGCGTCCAAGTCGGCAAGGACGGCGTCGATCTTCGAAGGATCCTTGACGAAGACGAGGATCTGCTTCCAGAACTCCGCGTTCATGGCCGTCGGCATGTTGTCCGAGGCGTCGAAGACGAAGGTCTTGGCATTGGCGAGAATCTCACCGGAGCGGCGGGCGATGTCGTCCGGGTAGTTCACGACGAGCTTGTTGGGGGACAGGGCGCCACCGCGACCGACCCAGATCGACTGGGCTGCGGGGGTGACTAAATACGCCATCAAGGAGCGGGCGGCCGGGGTGTCATGGAACATGCCGAACAGGTCGCCTGCGCCTTCCACGGCGCCGCTGTACGCCGGATCGATGTCCGGGAACGGGAAGAAGTCGTAGCTCGTGCCGGCGGTGCCGGTCTTGAACTTGCTGAAGCCGGTGATGAAGCTGGCCTGGTGGTGGAAGAGGCAGTTCGGGGGCGTGGTGAAGAGGCCGTCGCCGCCGTTGCCGAAGTTGGTGCTGAGGATGTAGTTAGAGCCGCCGTAGGAGGCCTTGATGACGTCGCCGTAGTCCTGGAAGGCGGCCTTGATCTTGGGATCGGACCACTTGACCTTGCCCTGGTACCACTGCTTGTAGACGTCGGGGCCGGCGGTGCGCAGAACGAAGTCTTCGATGAAGTCGGTGCCCGGCCAGCCAGAGGCGGCGCCGGATTCGAGGCCCACGCACCACGCCGCCTTGGCCTTGCTCGCGTCGGCTGTCGCCAGGGCCTTGACATCGTCCCAGGTCTTGGGCGCGCCCTTGCTCACGTCGACCACGGCCGGGTTGTACCAGATCAGACCCTTCACGGAGGCCTTGATGAAGACGCCGTAGATGTCCGTACCGACCATGCCGAGGTTTACGAGGCCGGACGAGTTGTTGGCCTTGTAGGTGGCCGAGTCGATGACGTCGTTGAGCTTGATCAGCTTGCCGGCCGCCTGATACTCCGCCATCTGTCCGGGGCCCGGAAGGCCGGCCAGGTCGGGCAGGGTGCCCGTCTGGATGCCCTGGTTCAGGCTGGCGTTGATGTCGCGGGTACCGGTGTACTTGATCTGGACGCCGGTCTGGTTCACCCAGGGCTGGATCATGGCCAGGAACGAGGTTTGCTCATCGCCGGACCAGGTGCCCATGACCGTGAGCGTCCCGCCGATGGGCCCCGTCGTCGGGGTCACGGTCGCAGTGGCGCCGGGGGCGGTGGTCACCACCGGAGCCTGCGTCACCACCGGCGCGGGCGTTGTGCTGCCACTGCTGCACGCAGACGCAGCGAGCACCACCACCACCAGCAACGCCAGTGGTCGGTGCGGCATGGTAGGAATTGCCTTGACCGAAAACACTCCTAGCCTCCTTGTCTCGTCGGGCTTTGGGCCCGCCTCACTGCTTCCGGCTCGAGCGTCCCCATTACGAACGCTCGGAAGCCGTCTTGTCCGCCTTTCTTGGAGGTGGCTGCCGGTCGGCCACGGGGCCCACCGACTCTCGGACCTTCAGATCCGTGTCGAGCAGGGTGCGCTGCGGCACGGGTTCGCCCCGTATCTGGGCCAGCAGGAGATTCCCTGCCGTCTTGCCCAGGTCGTAGGCGGGAATGCTGACGGTGGTGAGCGGCGGATCGAAGTACGCCGCCAGCGGGATGTCGTCGAATCCGACGAGGGAGATGTCGGCGGGGATCCGGAGCCGCTTCGCCCGGATCGCTCCCATCGCACCGAGGGCGAGCACGTCGCTCGCCACGAAGACGGCCGTGAACGGACGCCGCTCGAGCAGCATCGCCATGGCCTCAAAACCGCTCTGAGCCACAAAGGCCCCCTCGGCTATGAGTCGCGGATCGAACTCGAGACCCGCCTCCGCGAGGGCAAGCTGGTACCCGGCGAGGCGCTCCGCCGCGGACGTGTATGTCAGATGAGCATTGGTGATCATCGCTATGCTCGTGTGACCCTGGTCGATCAGGTGCCGCACTGCTGCCTTCGCCCCGGCTACGTTGTCCACGTCAACGCTCGGTGAGGTCAGCCTCGCAACGTGGCCCTGCAGCACAATCGGGAACCCGTCATCGATGACCCGACGAAGCTCTGCGTCGTCGGCGAGAGGCCCGGATACCACCAGCCCGTCGACGCTGCGCGACTGGAGCAACCGGCGATATCCCCCGGGCACCGGAGGCAGCGACTCGACGAGAACCTGGTAACCCGCGTCCCGCGCAGCGTCCCCAAGGCCCTGCACGGTCTGCGGCAACGACGCGTCTGAAGCGATCTGGCCGGGATCCTGGCGCAGCACCAGGCCGATCGTCAGACTGGCGCCGCGGGCGAGCTGACTCGCGGGAGCGTTGGGCTGGTAGCCAAGGACGCTCGCTGCGTCGAGCACCCGGTCGCGCGTTGCCGGGCTGATCGACATGTCTTCCCGTGCGTTCAGCACGAAGGAGACCGTAGTCCGAGAGACACCCGCTAGACGAGCTACGTCGATGCTCGTCGGCCGGCTCCGAGCCATTCCTCTTCCTCCTGAACCACAGATCCAGCCCGGGTCGTGTCAGTGGCGAGCGGAGCGCGGAGAGTGATGCCAGATCACTAACGCCCGTTACTGACGCGCAGAAGATAATCACATGCCTCCGGCGCCGTCAAGCGGATTCTTCCCGACGCGACGAAGCCCGGAGGCGGCCATACGAACCCGCTGCGAGAGCGAGGGCGGCTCAGGAATGCCGTCCGGGCCGGTTCCCACCAATAACCCCTTGACTTGCGGTTTCTGGCTGTGCTTAGCTAACCCGCGTCACTAAATGGCGTTACTCGCGACTCGGCGCAGAGACCCGGTGAGGGGGCTATCACTGCAACTGACACGCGCGGCGGTTTGCGCGGAACGCCTGCGGGAGCAAGAAATCTATGAAGCGTTCTGAGGTTCCTGGTCCCAGCGGCCCGCGCCGGGAAACGCGTCGCCCGCGTTCGGCACGGTCGATCCAGCGGGCCAACGCGATCGACGTCTGGCAAATCCGCGAAACCGCCTTCGACCTCACAATGCTTGCCCGCAACGAGGCGATCCTCGCCCTCGGCAACGGCAACATCGGCTTCCGAGGCAACTTCGAGGATGGCGGGTACAACGTCGCCGATGGCACGTACATCAATGGCTTCTTCGAGGAGGAGCCGATCGTTTATCCCGAGCCGGCCTATGGATACGCTCGGACGCGCCAGGTGATGCTCAACGTGGCCGACACGAAGCCGATCCGGCTCTTCATCGGCGACGAGCGATTCGACCTTCGAACCGGCCGGATTGAGCAATATGAGCGGCGCCTGGATCTCCGCCAGGGCGTTCTATCGCGCCGCGTTCGATGGCGTTCACCGAACGGCCTCCTCGCCGACATCCACATCCGTCGCCTCGTCTCCCTTGCCCGGTGCGAGGTCGCCGCCATCGACTACGCAGTGACACTCCATGACGGAGACGCCCCTGTGAGGTTCGAATCGCTGATCGACGGCACGACGGAGAACCAGCAGACCGGTGACGACCCGAGGATCGGCAGTCGTCTCGGTTCCCAGTCGTTGCTGCCGGTGTACGAGAAGGCGACCGGCTCCTCCGGGGTACTCGTCCAGAGAGCCCGCAACAGCCGCAATACCGTGGCTGCTGCGGCGGATCACGAATGGACCACCGGCGAGATGCGAGCGGGAGTGGAGCCCGACCCGCCGACGGGAGCCTCCAGGATCCGATTCACGCTCACTGCCGCCGCTCAGGCCGAAATGCCGGTCACGCTGACGAAGTACATCGCCTACCGCACCTCCCTTGAGTACCCCGGCGATGACCTGGCAGACGCCGCGCAGCACGACGCGGCTGCCGCAAAGTCGGTCGGTTTCGAAACCTTGCTGGCCGAGCAAGGCCACGAGCTCGACCGCTACTGGGCGATCGCCGACGTCCGGATCGACGGCGACAACGCGCTGCAGCAGGGGATCCGCTTTAACCTGTTCAGCCTCTTGCAGGCCGCCGGCCGTGACGGACGGACGAGCATCGCCGCGAAAGGGCTGTCGGGCGAGGGCTACGAGGGCCACTACTTCTGGGATGCGGAGACGTACGCCCTCCCCTACTTCATCTACACCCACCCAGACATCGCCCGACAGCTGCTTCTGTTCCGCTGCCGCACCCTGGACAAGGCACGGAGCCGTGCCCGCGAGCTTGGCCACCGCGGCGCGCTGTTTCCGTGGCGAACGATCGCCGGCGAGGAGACTTCGCCGTACTTCCCCGCGGGTACGGCGCAATACCACATCGACGCCGACATCGCGTTCGGGCTGGGGAAGTACGTTTCCGCGACGGGAGATCGCACGCTGCTGCTGGAGGGCGGAGCGGAACTGGTATTCGAGACGGCGCGGTTCTGGCGCGACCTCGGCTGCTACGTTGCCGAACAGGGCGGGGAGTTTTGCATCAACGAGGTCACCGGCCCAGACGAGTACACCGCCCTCGTGAACAACAACTTCTACACGAACCTGATGGCGCAGTGGAACCTCGAGTACGCCTGCTCGGTGGCGCGAGACCTCGCGTCGACGGACCCGGACGAATACCGGAGGATCGCGTCCGCCCTATCGCTCGCGCCCGCCGAGGTGGACGAATGGGCCCGCGCCGCGGCACGGATGCGCCTGCCGTTCCATCGGGGCCTCGGCATACACGCCCAGGACGATCTGTTCCTGACACGCGCCGTCTGGGATTTCGCCGGCACGCCACCCGAGAACTATCCGCTCCTCCTTCACTATCACCCGCTCAACGTCTACCGCTTTCAGGTTCTAAAGCAACCCGATGTGGTGCTGGCCCAGGTGCTGCTGCCGGATAAATTCACGATGGCCGAGAAGAAGCGGAACTTCGACTACTACGACCCATTGACCACTGGCGACTCGTCGCTTGCCCCGTGCATCCAGAGCGTTGCTGCGGCCGAGCTCGGTTATACGGAGAGGGCCTACTCGTACTTCCAGCGTACGGCCAGGATGGACCTCGACGATGTCGGGGGCAACACCGAGGCCGGGGTCCACACCGCCGCAATGGCCGGGACGTGGATGTCACTCGTCTATGGCTTCGCGGGCATGCGGGACCGTCAGCCTCGGCTGAGCTTCGATCCCCGCCTCCCCGCGCCACTGACCGGCATGCGCATCCGCCTGCGGGTCCGCGGCCGTCTTCTCGAGGTCAGCCTGACCCATCGTGACGCAACATACGTGCTCCTCGAAGGGGCACCGCTCTCCATCTCTCACCGCGGCCGCACCATCGAGCTGACGCCCGGCGTGGCCTCGTCGGCCGGCCTCTTGCCCGAGCTCCAGGCCGTCATCTTCGATCTCGACGGGGTCGTGACACACACGGCCGAGTACCACTATCTGGCCTGGAAGCGGCTCGCCGACGAGCTCGGGCTTCCGTTCGATCGAGAAGTGAACGAGCGTCTGAAGGGCGTCAGCAGACTGGCGAGTTTGGACATCCTGCTCGACCACGCCAAGGTCGATCTGCCGGCCGAGGAAAAGGAGCGTCTCGCCGCCCGCAAGAACCAGTACTTCAGAGAGCTGATCGAGACGATCCAACCTGGCGATCTGTTGCCGGGCATCGCGGAGCTGTTGACCTCGCTTCGGGCCGCCGGCGTCCGGATCGCTATTGCCTCGGTGAGCCACAACGTGTGGGAGATCGTCCAACGGCTCGGGATCGCCGACTTGATCGACGCCATCGCGGACCCAGCCAAGCTCGTCAAGGGAAAGCCCGACCCAGAGGTATTCTTCCAGGCCGCGGAAATGCTCGGCGTCCCCCTCGAGAACTGCGCCGCCATCGAGGACGCGCAAGTCGGCATCGAGGCGATCCGGGCCGCCCGCATGTTCGCGATCGGAATCGGCCGCAACTTGGCCGGCGCTGACTGGCGCCTGGACGGAACCGAGCAGCTCACGTACGCAGCCCTCGTGCGGCTGTTTCGGACTCACAGCGCCCGCACGGTCACCGACGGCAAACCGGTCTCGCTCGAAGCGTGACTTCCGTCGATCCCGTCTCACCGCGCGCGCAGATTTCGTCGGCAGCCGGCCGCCGCTTCGAGGCTCTCGCCGTGACGCGCGACCTCTGGACCGATCCGCAGGTCCAGCTGCATCTAGCCGCGCTAACGGCGACCGGGATCGGGACGACTATTCTCGGTGCCCTCGCTGGGCGAGGCCGCCCGACAAGCGACGTTGGCTCGCGGGATGTTCTGCCACACGCTCAGGTGGCCACACTTGCCGAGCTGCTCGAGCTGTGGTGGTCGGAAGGAACGCGACCATCTGAAGGTGCCGTTCTGGGCGGCGCAGTGCCAACCGACAGGGAGTCGCTCTCGGACCCCGAGAGCGGGGAGGAACTCGGGGCCGGGGAGCCAATCTGGCTGACGGTCACGCCCCACTCGGCCTGCGCTCTCATGAGTGATCAGCTCCGGCGACGTCGTCGGCTGGATCTGCCGGCGATTCCCGCGGAGTCGTCGTGGACGGTCGTCATCGATGGCGTCGATCCAGCCCGGGAAGCCGCCCGCGACGTCCGGCTGGCGATGGTCGACGGCGTGGCGGGAACGCTCGCCAGCCCCCTGGTCGGTTACGCTCCCGCCCGGCGCGAGGTTTACGTAGCCGGTGTCTACACCGGCACTGGCGGCACCGCGGACATGCTCCGTGTGCCGGATTGGACGCGCGTCGCCGGCAACCTGGACGAACGCCGGCCGGTGCGGCGAGTCCTGGATCTGCGCACCGGGCTCGTGCACCACGATCTGGGCACGGAGCTTGGCCCCGTGCGTGCGGTCGCCTTCGCATCGCGCGCCAGGCCCGGCATTGGCGTTCTCCGTGCGGGAGGGGCAGGGGCTCGGCGCGCTCGGGACGGACTGCTCGTAGCCGAACCTGCCTCGGGCGGCTCGGCACCGGGGCCGAACGCGACCGGCGGCACGGCGACGTTCCGGCTCGAGGCCAGTTCCGGTGGCGCAGCCATCGCGGCGCAGGAGACGGAGCTGGGCGCGGGCCGGGAACGTCGCCTCGATCGACTTGTGGCTATCAGGGCGAGCGGACGCCGGGCCCCGAGCGAGGCGGCGACGCGATCCCTCCTGGCCGATGCCAAGAAAATGGGCTTCGATCGCCTCCTAGCTGAGCAGCGCTCTGCCTGGGCCACGCGCTGGGCGGACGCGGATATCCGTATCGAAGGCGACGTCGAGATGCAACGGGCCATCCGCTTCGCGCTGTTCGAGCTGATGGCGCACGTGCCGAATCTGAGCGAAGCGGCCATCGGACCGCGGGGCGTTACGGGCGACCATTATCGCGGTCACGTCTTCTGGGATTCGGATGTCTTCATCCTGCCCTTTCTCGCAGCCACGCATCCGCCGGCGGCACGTGCGATGCTCGAGTACCGGATTCGCCGGCTGGACGCTGCCCGAGCGGCCGCCCAAGAAGGCGGGTTTGCCGGCGCCTGGTTCCCGTGGGAGTCGGCCCAGGACGGTCGCGACGTCACGCCGACGTGGGTCGTCGGAGGGGATGGCCTACCGCTGCGAGTCCTGAATGCCGAGCACGAGCTGCACATCGTGTCGGATGTGGCTTGGGCGGCGGCAACGTATGCGGACTGGACGGGCGATCGGGTCTTTGCGACGGGACCCGGTGGCGAGTTGCTCGTCGAGACGGCACGCTTCTGGGCGTCGCGCTTCGAACGCGCAGCTGACGGCTCAGCGCACCTGCCGCGGGTCATCGGGCCCGACGAGTATCACGAGCTGGTCGTTGACGACGCCTTCACAAATGTGATGGCCCGCTGGAACCTGCGACGTGCGGCAGCCTGGGGAAACGGCCCCCTCGCGGCGACAGGCCAGGCCGGTGCATATCCAGTCGCCGCCCCCGCGGAGCGGGCAGCCTGGCTTGAGCTTGCCGACCGCATCGTCGACGGGTTCGATCCCGGTTCGGGCATCTACGAGCAGTTCGAAGGCTTCTTCTCGCTGGAGCCGGTCAAGATCGCGGAGCTGACGACGCGTCCGGTCCGGGGCGACGTCTTCCTTGGCCGCGAGCGGACAGCCCAGGCGCAATGCGTGAAGCAGCCGGACGTCCTGATGCTCTACCACCTCGTGCCGGACGAGCTCGTTCCGGGCACGCTCGCGGCAAACCTGGACTTCTACGACCCGCGAACGGCCTATGGCAGCTCGCTTTCGCCGGGCATTCACGCGGCCCTGATGGCCCGGGCGGGACGAGCCGAAGAAGCGCTCGCGGCGCTTCGACTGACAGCCTTCTTCGACCTGGACGACGAACACGGCCGATCGGCCGACGGGTTGCACCTGGCAACAATGGGCAGCCTCTGGCAGGCGATCGTGCTGGGTTTCGCGGGCCTTCGACCTGCGGGCGACCAGCTGACTCTCGACCCCCGCCTGCCGTCGGGCTGGTTCGCGCTCGATGTGCCGTTCAGGCTGCAGGGTCGGCAGGTCCGCGTTCGCATCGAGCAGGACCGCCTGCAACTATGGGCGAAAAGGCCGGTAACGGTCCGAGTGGCCGGGGTGAAGCCGATCGTGGTGGATCGGGGCGGCAGTGTCCTCGTGCGGCGTGGCGATGGGTGGTGGCTGTCCGATTGACTACGCGGCGCGCCATCGTCCGATCTCGAGGCTCACCCTGGCCCGCCGCCAGGCTCCGGCCCGTCAGTGCGATTGCGCGCAGCCCTTGCGCGATCCTTCCTTGGCCGACCCCGTCCCAGGCTAGCTGGATACTCGGTTGACATCCGAATCCGCATCGACTTCGATGCCGTACTTCTTCGCAGCGGCGAGGATCTTGCGCCTCGCAGTTTCCTTGGCCGCCGGGTTGTCGAAGTCGGTCTGATCGAACCGGGAGATCGCGTTACGCACGTGGGACTCGTCGTGGATCGGGAGATGCTCTTCGCCTCTTGAGTCGACATATGCGAACTGATTTGAGCGGAGCTTGTTGCGATCCGCTGCGTCGAGTTCCGGCATGGTGCTCTCCTGACTGCGTGTTGAGCCAATGGTTGACCTGTCTGACCGCCGAACCAGCTTGTGCGCCTTTGTCTCCGTCAGCAGGTCACGTGCAGGATTGCGTACACATCGTCGGGGTCGATGGCGGCGAGCAGGAGGCATGCCTCGCTGGTCGGAAGCGCCTCGACGGCAATTCCTCGCCGCTTCGCTTCCTCGCCCACCTCGGCCGCGATGGGGAGTTGGCCGCGCGCGCCCGTGCCGATGATGAGACGCTTGCCGCCCCATGGGATCTGCTCGGCGGCGGACAGGGGCGTGTGCCGGGCCCGGCCCTGGAGCGCCTTCGAAGGGGCCTTGTCCCGTTTGCGGATCTTCCCGCCTTCGATCACAACGTCGCGGTTGTAGCGCTCGCCCTCGATCTTGAGCTGTCCGAATGCGACCAACTCAGCCTTCATCGACGCATTCTCCCACTCCATCGGCGGGGCGCAACGCGACGCCATTCCACACCACGCCGTGGGACTCCAGTGCCGCCGGAGACATCGGGACCGTACGCTGGCCGCCCTCATAGCTGGTCGGCGTCAACCGTGGAGGTCGCGATGATCGTGGTACGGATAGTGTTTCAGGCGAAGTTCGGAACGGGCGGGAGGCTCGCCGCGAGCCTCAGCGAGGCGTCGGGCCCGATGATGAAGGAGTCGGGGACGCCGCGCCGGTGGCGCGTTCTCACCGACCTGTCCGGCTCGTTCGACACCGTCGTCCAGGAGGTCGAGGTCGAGAGTCTCGCGGAGTGGGAGAAGTTGCGCGTCAAGCTATTCGAGCTCACGGCTTTCCGAGACTCAATGGCCGTGGTGTCAGAACTTGTTGTTTCGGGCCACAACGAGCTCTGGACGGTCGAGGCACAGGGCTAGTCCAACTCGAACGCCCGAAAGGTAGGGGTCGCCGATGTCCTGGCGTCGGCCTCTCCAAGACCAGCTGCTGCCCGGCAGGCGCGACGAATCGCCGTTCGCGAAACCTCGAGGCGGACCCATCCGTACTCCTGATAGTGGTCCCGTCGACCGGCGCTCGCCGATCGCCGACGGACCCGCAGGAGGAAGCGACATGCGTCCCATGTCCAACCTGAACAGACGCTCCAAGGCGGCGACAGCCCTGGCAATCGCGCTTTCCGTCGTGGCATTCTCGCCGGGTATCACCGCGGCCCACTCCCCGCCGTTTCTACGGACCCTCGGCATGCAGACTGTGATCGCCTCCACGGTCCCGGCCAACGGAGACATCAATCCGTACGGCATCGCCGTCGTGCCCAAATCGATCGGGAATCTCGTCAAGGGCGACGTGCTGGTCAGCAACTTCAACAGCGGCGCCAACACT
>JADGQJ010000067.1 GCA_017881885.1 Chloroflexota bacterium | reverse complement strand
CCCGGTTCGGCACCTCCCCGCCGGGATCCCGCCCGGGTAGCAGGCCCAACTCGTTCGCGTAGTTGCGTCGCGCCGGCTGCACCCGAAATGGCGAGGGCTGGTAATCCACCGGCGGAGTCTGTATCCAGGGGAGGGCGTTCGTGTAATTGGGAGCAAGTTCGGCGCCCGGATAAGAGGCTAGATAACCATTGAGTAAGGAGTTGCTCATGTCATCGCGTCCGAGCAGACGCGGCGTCCAGCGACTGGGAGTAGGACTCATCGCCGTCTCGTTGGCCCTCACGGCCGTCGGCACGGTGACGGCCCATACAGGCAGCCCGTCCGCAATCACCGTCACTCCGACTACTGGGCAATCCATACAGGCTTCGGGCACGTGGACCTGGCCCGCCATGGCCACGGCCGGCCACCTGAGCTACATCGGCTTCGCCATCGATTGGGGCGACGTGACCAGCGGCAACGCCCTCGGCACGTTCCACATCGGCGACGGCACGCCGGCCACCAACGTCATCATGCAGCCGACCTCGCCCGCGCAAGGCGCGAGCGGATCGTGGGGTCCGGTGTCGCACACGTACGCCGCGCCCGGCATATACACCGTCTGCGTCATCATCTACGACCTTGGTCTGACCAAGCCGTTTACCACCACGGGTTACCACAGCCTCCAGGCGGGCGGCACCGGCCACAACACGGACAACTCGGTGGACCATGGAAGCCAGGTCCCGACCATGTGCGGGCGCGTCGATCTGACCGCTCCCTCGCCGAGCCCGACCGCGGTTTCGAGCCAGACTGCGCTCCCAACCCCGACTTCTTTCGAGTCGTTCCAGGGCGCCACGAGCGAGCCCACGGCCAGCCCTCCGCCCACCGACGCGGCTGGTTCGCCCTCGGCGCCGGATCCGGGTGCGCCGGCTCTGCCGCTCGCCCTTCTGATTGCGTCCAGCCTGGCGGCGGTGTTCGTCTTCAGGACCACCAAGGTGGCACGTCGCTAGCCGGCTGCCTTCCGTTTCGCCGTCACGCGCGGCGGGCCCGCGGGCTTGACCCGCTCGGTCCGCCGCGTCTCTTTGCCCGCTGTCGCGGCCGTCCGTGCCGCCGTGGCCGGCGGGGTAGACGCACACTGGCCGTTCGAGTAGGGAGTGTCCCGCCGTACGAGCCTGGGCAACCGAGGGGCGGCACACTACCCGGAATCTCTAGGCAGCGGTCTCGCGGGTAGGTAGCGTATGCTCAAGCCAGCGTGAAGGAAGAGGGCAGACAACCCCCGCTGAGCAAGGAGTCGCACATGACATCGCGTCCGAGCAGACGCGCGGTCCAGCGTCTGGGAATTGGACTAACCGCCGTCTCGCTGGCAATGCTGGTGGTCGGAACGGTCACCGCCGGATCGGGCAGCCCCGCGACAATCGGTGCCAGTCCGACAGGCGCGTTGACGGTCCAGGCTTCGGGCACCTGGTCCTGGGCGGAGATGGCGACCAACAGAACCCTCAGCTACACCGGCTATGCCATCGACTGGGGCGACGTGACCAGCGGCAACGCCCTGGGCACGTTCCACATCGGCGACGGGACGGCCGCCACGAACGTCGTTCTGCAGCCGACGTCCCCCGCGCAGGGGATCAGCGGATTATGGGGCCCGCTATCGCACACGTACGCCGCGCCGGGCATCTACACGGTGTGCGTGATCATCTACGACCTGGGCGAGGTGACGCCCTTCAAGACCACGGGCTACCACAGCCTGAAGGCCAGCGGCACAAGCCGCAACTCGGACAACTCCGTGGACAATAAGCAACAAGTCCCGTCGATGTGCACGAAGGTCGATCTGACGGCTCCGTCCCCCACCGCCACCGCCACCGCCACCGCGGTCACGGTCACGGCCGCGAGCCCGACCCCGTTTGAGTCGTTCCAGGGCATCACGAGCGATCCGTTCTCGCCCCCGCCCACCGGCACGGTGAGCCCGCCAGACCAGAAAGGCGGACTCCCGACGATGCCGCTTTTCCTGCTCATCGGCTCGTTCCTGACCTCATTGTTCGTCCTCCGGACCGTCAAGGTAAGACGCTAACTTGCTCTTCTAGTCGCAATCCATTCGCGGCGGCCCGCGGGATCCACCCGCCCGGGCCGCCGCGTTTCTGTATCCGCCACGGCCCCGTTTGGGAGTGAGGATGCCGTCCAGCCAATTTCTCACGGGCGGATCGCAGGGTTGCGCGTACAATCCTGGAGTTGCTCGCCCGGTGCCAGTTGGGCCGCGCGTTTGGCAGCGGAGGGTGCGGGCGGTACCAGGGCCGCCCGAGGTGTGGATGGGAAGAAGGCAGGATCCGAAGGCGGTCCCCGGCGACGGCCATGCCCCGGTAGATGGATCTCGCAGCGAGGAGTACGTGGCGGCGTTGGCCGCCCGGGACCGCGCGGAGTACGCCCTGCGAGCCTCCGAGTCCAGATATCGGCAGGCGCTCCTGGCGACACAAGCCGAGCTCGCGAAGTCGGAGGCCCTCTACAGCGTCGCCAGCTCGCTCGTCGTCGCGGAAACCGTCGAGGCGTTGCTCCAACGGGTCGTCGACGCGGTAGCCGGTGCCCTCGGAGCAGAGCGGGTGAGCCTCTTCGCCCTCGACATGAGTCGCAAGCTGGTAACGGGCACCTACCGAGCCGGGCCGGGAGCGGCAGAGGTTGTCGACTTGAGCTTCGAGGACCTGATGGAGGGCCTGGCCGGGTGGGTTCTTCGCGAGCGCGTCGTAACGCTCTCACCAGGCGGGGTCAGGGATCCGCGTGAACCGGACCACATCCACAAACGGCGTCGGGAACGGGGCCATGGCCCGATCATGGTTGCGCCGATCGTCTATCGCGATCGGTCGATGGGCGTGATCGTCGCCGCCAACAAGCCCGGCGGGCGCGAGTTCCAACAGCCGGACGTGGACCTGCTTTCGGCGATGGCAAGCCAGTCGGCCATCTCCATCGAAAACGCGGTCCTGCACGAGATGCTCGAGGCCGCACGTTCCGATCTGGAGGAGCGGGTCGCGCACCGCACTGCGGCCCTGGCCGAGAGTGAGGAGCGGTACCGCCGGATCACCGAGACGATCACCGACTACGTCTTCCACGTCGAGCTGAGCGGCGGCAATGTCGTCAGTACGCGGCATGGCCCAGGATGCGTGGCGGTCACCGGGTATACCTCCGCTGACTTCGATGCCGACGTCGGCCTGTGGCTCGACGCCGTCCTTTTGGACGATCGCGCGGTGGTGCTCGAGCAGGCCCGCGAGGTGGAGTCGAATACGCGGATGCGGGCAGTCGAGTACAGGATCGTGCGCAAGGATGGCGCCGTGAGGTGGGTGCGATCGACGCCGGTGCCACAGTGCGACCACGACGGAACTCTGATCGGCTACGACGGTCTGATCCAGGACGTCACGGAGCGCCGCGCCCTGCAGGAGCAACTGTTGCAGGCCTCGAAGCTGCAGAGCATCGGCCGGCTCGCCGGCGGCGTCGCCCACGACTTCAACAACCTGTTGACCGCGATCCTCGGCAACGCCGAGCTTGCCCTGCTCGACCTCGAACCGGAGCATCCGGCGCGCGCCGACATCGAAGAGATCACCAAGGCGGCCGAAGGCGCTGCCAGACTCACGCGGCAGTTGCTCTCGTTCGCCCGCCGGCAGATCATCGAACCGGTCGCGCTCGATCTGAGCGTCGTCGTCGATAGCTCGCTCGAGATGCTGCGACGTCTGTTGGGCGAGGACATCCAGATCAGCTCGGTGTGCGACGACGATCTCGGCCTCGTGGAGGCGGATCCGGGCCAACTCCAGCAGGTCCTCGTGAACCTCAGCGTGAACGCCCGTGACGCAATGCCCGACGGCGGCCACCTCGTCATCGAGATCTCCAACGAGGTGATCGGCGAGGAGTACGCGACAACGCGGCCGGAGATCGCGGCGGGGCGGTACGTGACCCTGGCGGTGACCGACACCGGCACGGGCATGAGCGACGAGGTGCTGTCGCATTTGTACGAGCCGTTCTTCACGACGAAGCCGCAGGGCAGAGGGACGGGCCTGGGACTGGCTACCTGCCACGGGATCGTCAAGCAAAGCGGCGGCCACATCTGGATCCACAGCGAGGTCGCTCAGGGCACAACGGTCTCGATCCTGCTGCCGCAGGTGGCGGGCCCGCCCGGGAGCGCGGCGGTTGCCCCAGCCCCGCAGCCACCGGCCAGGGGCACGGAGACGATCCTGGTGGTGGAAGACGAGCCGAGCGTGCGCCGTCTCGCGGTGCTTGGTCTTCGGTCCAACGGATACATGGTTCTCGAAGCCGCGGACGCGGCCGAGGCGCTCCGCATTACGGCCACCGAGCACGGGATCGCACTCGTCGTGAGCGACGTGATCATGCCCGGCATGCAAGGACCGGAGCTGGCTTCGCGGCTGAGGAAGCTCAGGCCGGACGCGAAGATGCTGCTGACATCCGGCCACGCCGACGGTCCGGAAGCCTTCCGGGATGCAGACGGGCGGCCGATTGCGTTTCTGCCCAAGCCGTTCACGCCCGATCGACTGGCCCACAAGGTCCGGGCCGTGCTGGACGAGGAAGCGTGACTCTCGATCCGTCGAGCGATCCGGCGCCGCGGCTCGGTCAAGCGCCGGACGGGCCGGCCACGAACCCGGCCGGCATGTGCCACGGCCCGGGGCTGATCGTCGTCTACGGGAATCCCGCCTTCAAGCGCGTCTTCGGCGATGGGTCTGTCGGCCTGCCGGCTCGCGAGGGGATGCTCGGGCTGTCGCGGACGGGCTTCACGCTCCTCGATGCCGTCCTGCGCCAGGGTCGCCCGCTTGCCCGCTGGGTTCGCCTTGCAGGCGAGACGTGGCGCATGACCGCGGCGCCGCGGATCGACCCGGGCACCGGCGAGGTTTACGGCGCCTCGTTCCATTTGAAGCCTCGCGACCCTCAACCGCAGAGCTAAGCCAATCTGCCGCGGCAGCGGCGCCGGCTGGACCGGCGGCCGCCGGGCTGGGTTGAACCGCCAGGGGAGACGATGGCCGGATCGAGGAACGCCGCTCCTACAGTGAGAGCAATTCGGTGCGGGATCACCGCCCGTGCAGGTAGGGAGTGTCGCTCGTGTACATCTATTCGCCCATCAGCCGCTTGGGAGCCGCGTTGCTTCGGGTCGTCGTGGGTGTCATCTTCGTATGGGCCGGGGTCGGCAAGCTCTTCAACGAAGGCGCGCCCGGCAGCTGGACCGCCCAGAGCTTCCTCAAGTTCGCTACGAACGGATCCCTCGGCTGGCCATTCGTGACCGGGACGCCGGACCCGAAGGCGATCTACAACCCCACTCACGACTTCTGGGTTTCCCTGGCCGGAAACGCCACCGCGATGACGATCGTGAACAACCTCGTCGTCACCGGCGAAGTGTGCATCGGCGTGGCCCTGGTGTTGGGCATCGTGACTCGTTTCGCCGGGGTCATGGGCGCCCTGATGATGGCGTTCTTCTTCCTCGCCGGCTGGGCATTCACGAATGGCATCGTCGAGGAGCACGCGACATACGGTGTCGTGCTGCTGGCCTTGGCCGGGATGGGAGCCGGCAACTACTACGGTCTCGATCGTTTGCTCGGCGGGCGGTTCCCGGTGTGGTTCCGGAACTGGTTCATGTCCGGCGATCCGAACCCGCCGGCAGCAGTGGCTGCGGCCCGGCCCGTCGTCTAGGCCCGATCAGGCTGGGAGGAGAGTCCCGCAGCCGCTCTCAAGCCTCTCCGCCGGCCTCCGGCGCCGGACCGATCAGGAATACCGGATGCTGGCCGGCCTCGGCCTCGAAGGCCTCGAGCGGCGAGTCCGGGCCGGCATCGAAGTACGGCCGGGTGACGGCCACGTTCGTGAGATAAGCCTTGAGCACCGGCGCACTTTCGGCCGGACGTAGTTCGGAGATCGAGACGACCTGCGAGCTCCGCCCGCGGCTGAGCGTGACCCGACCGGCAGCGCGCGCGTTCCGCACCCATGCGACTTCCCCATACGGCGCAACGAGCCAACGACTACCTCGCTCCTCGACCAGCGTGACCGGGGTGGAGTGGGGAAGGCCGCTCCTTCGCCCGGTGACCGTGAGGAGGTAGTAGGTCTTGGGGCCGATGCCGAGCCGAGTGAAGGCCCGCGAAATGCGGTTCACGATGCGTCGGCCGGGTGTCAGCCGGTACGTCCTCGCCAATTGGGTGCTCCTTCGCGGCCCGAGACGTCGTTGAAGCCGTCCTGCTAGGGAGGCGTGGCGATCGAACCGGTTCCATTGTAGGTGGGCGGCGGCGCGCGCCGTCCGCTCCTCCACGCGGGCCGCGATAGCCCGCGCCGTCCGCTCCTCCACGCGGGCCGCGATAGCCCGCGCGCCAAACCCGACGTATGCTCGTTCACGCCGGCGACCCGCATGCTCTACCCGGCGGCTCGGCACCCGGCGACTCAGCACAGCGGAGCGGAGAATATGGCCCGTCCCAGGCGCATCGGCATACTCACCGCCGGCGGCGACAGTCCCGGACTGAACGCCGCGATTCGAGGGATCGGCAAGGCGGCAATCGGCCATCACGGCATGCAGGTCATCGGCTTCCGCGACGGGTTCCGAGGGTTGGCCGAAGACCGCTCAGTGCGGCTCGACGCTCGGCTCTCCGGCATCCTGACCCTGGGCGGCACGATCCTGGGCACGAGCCGCGACAAACCGCATCGCATGCTCGTGGGGGGCGAGATCATGGACATGACGCCATCGATCGTTGGCACCTACGAGAAACACCACCTCGACGCCCTCGTCTGCCTCGGCGGCGACGGAACCGCGAAGAACGCACTGCGGCTCGTCCGGGCGGGTCTCAACATCATCACCCTGCCCAAGACGATCGACAACGATCTGGTCCTCACCGATGCCACGTTCGGCTTCGCCACGGCCCTCGATATCGCGACCGACGCCATCGACAGACTGCACAGCACCGCGCACAGCCACCACCGCATCATCGTCGTGGAGATCATGGGCCATCGAGCCGGCTGGCTGACCCTCGGAGCCGGCATTGCCGGTGGCGCCGACGTGATTCTGATCCCGGAGATCCCGTACTCGGCCGAGTCGATCGCCGAAGCGATCAGGCGCCGGGTCCGCGGCGGGTCCAACTTCAGCATCGTCGCCGTGGCCGAAGGCGCCATGAACACCGAAGAGGCGGGCCCGTATGCGGCGGCGGAGGCTCGAAAGCGGGCAGCTTCGACCCCGGAAGAGGCCGTGACCGCAGGCCAGGCGCTGGGGGCCCTCGAGGCGGCCCATGCCGGCAACACCATGCGGCTGGCTGCTCAGCTCGAGGCACTCACGGGGCTCGAATCTCGCGTCACCATCCTCGGTTACGTGCAGCGCGGCGGCACGCCGTCCGCAGCCGATCGGTTGCTGGCGACGCGGCTTGGATGCGCCGGCGCGGATCTGATCCGGGACGGCGTGTTCGGGGTGATGGTTGCGGCGCGAGGCGAGGGCACGGAGCCGGTCCCGCTTGAGCTGGTAGCCGGCAAGCGCAAGCCGGTGCCGCCCGACCATTCGTGGGTCCTCGCCGCCCGGCACGTGGGAACCTGCCTGGGCGACTGATGACGTGAGCCTGGAGCAGTACCGGCGCAAGCGAGACTTCAGTCGGACGACTGAGCCAGGTGGCGCCGCGTCACCGCCGGACCCGGCCGAGCGCAGGTTCGTGGTGCAGCGGCACCGGGCGAGCCGGCTCCACTACGACTTTCGCCTCCAGATCGACGGCGTGCTGGTGAGCTGGGCCGTGCCGAAGGGGCCAAGTCTCGACCCGGGTCTCAAGAGGGGTGCGTTCCGTGTTGAAGACCACCCCATCGGCTACTACGACTTCGAGGGCACGATTCCCGCGGGGGAATACGGCGGAGGCGACGTCATCGTCTGGGACTGGGGGACATTCGAGCCGGAACTGACCGACGATCCCGGACGGGCGTTGCGGGACGGCGAGCTGAAACTCGTTCTGCGCGGCGAGAAGCTGCGCGGCCGGTTCACGATCGTTCGGACGCGGGGTCTGGGCGGCGGCCGCGCGGGCGCATCGGATCGCGAATCCTGGCTGCTCATCAAGAAGCGCGACGAGTGGGCGGTCCCCGGTTGGGACGCCGAGAGCTACCCCAGATCGGTCAAGACAGGACGAACGAACGACGAAGTGGCCGCGGGCCTTCCCGTGAAGCTGGCTGCGGAGGGACCGCAAGCATCGGGCCCTACGGCCGCCGCGCGCACCGTGGCGGGAACCGCGGTCACGGCCATGCCCAGCTTCATCGAGCCGATGACCGCTACTCTCGCCGACGGCCCGTTCAACGATCCCGATTGGCTGTTCGAGGTCAAGTGGGACGGCTACCGCGTGCAGGCCCACGTCCGCGATGGACGAGTGGCGCTGTTCACACGGCGCGGCCTCGACGCCGCCGAGTACTTCCCGGAGTTGGCCGGCCCGCCGACCTGGATCGACGCCCGGGAGGCCATTCTCGACGGCGAAGTCGTCGCTCTCAACGCCGACGGACGGCCCGACTTCGGCCTGTTGCAGGCGCGCAAGCGAGTAATGGCTCGGCGGGCATCGGGCTCTACCGCAAGTTCGGCGACGCTCGCCTACGTGATCTTCGACCTCCTCTATCTCGACGGCCATTTGCTCGTAGATCGGCCGCTGGACGAGCGCAAGACGCTACTGCGATCTGTTCTCCACGACTCCGGATTCGTCCAGTACGCGACGCACATAGAAGGCGACGGCGAGGCGTTCTACGACGCCGTGGCCGAGCAAGGGCTCGAGGGGGTTATGGCCAAGCTCCGGCGCAGTCGGTACGAACCTGGGCGGCGGTCGCCGGCCTGGCTCAAGATCAAGCGGCGCTCCGAGCAGGAAGTTGTGATCGGCGGTTGGACGCCCCGCGAAGGAACTCAGGACGATTTGGGGGCGCTCATGGTCGGCGTGTTCGAGGGTGATGAGCTTCGTCCGGCGGGCAAGGTCGGCACGGGCTTCGACGCTGGTGAGCGTCGTCGGCTCATGGAGCTGATGGTGCCGCTCGCTCGCGCCAAATCCGCATTCCAACCGATCCCCCGCGAGAAGGGCGTCCGCTGGATCGATCCGAAGCTCGTCGCTCGCGTCGAATTCGCCGAATGGACGCCGGACGGGAGCCTGCGCGCGCCTTCGTACAAAGGTCTCGACCCAGACGCCGATCCGCGAGCCGTCGAGCGGGAGCGTCCTCGGGACACGGCTGCGGCCAGGAAGGTAGCCGTCGAGGCGGTGGCGTCCGAAGCGCCGACGCAAGCCGTCGAGTCGGCGGCGGACCGGGCGGAGGACCGGCCGGGCAAGCCACGCGTCGCCTCCTCTCAAGCGGATCGCGTCTCTCCCGCGGAGATCGAAGCTCTCGAGGGGCTGCCGGGGAAGGGAGGCTTATGGTCGGTAGGAGGGCGGCAGCTGAAGCTGTCGAACCTGGACAAGGTGCTCTGGCCGGCCGACGACATCACCAAACGCGACCTCATCCGCTACTACGTCTCGATCGCACCGTACCTGCTGCCGTACCTTCGCGGCCGAGCTCTGACGCTGCAGCGTTACCCCGACGGCATCGAACGCACCGGTTTCTGGCAGAAACAGGTACCCGGGCACGCGCCGGAGTGGGTCGAGTGTTGGCCCTGGACATCGGCGCAGTCCGGCTCGACCGAGTATCTGCTCGCGGATTCCGTGGCGACGCTCGCCTGGGTGGCCAACGAGGCTGCCATCGACATCCACCCGTCCACTTTCGACATCGCCGCCCCCGACCGGCCGACGTGGGCGCTCGTTGACATCGATCCAGGCCAGCGGACGGAGTGGAGCGACCTGCTACTCCTGGCGCGCCTATACGGAACCGCGCTCGACCATCTCGGCCTGCGTGGTTTCGCCAAGCTGACCGGTCAGCGCGGTATCCAGGTCTGGATTCCGATCAAGCCCATGTACGGGTTCGACGAAACGCGTGACTGGGTCGCGGCATTGTCACGGACGATCGCCGCCGCCACGCCGAACCTGGTCAGCTGGGAGTGGGTGAAGTCGCGGCGCGACGGCCTCGCCCGGCTCGACTACACCCAGAACGCCTGGAACAAGACCCTGGTCGCGCCGTATTCGGTCAGGCCGGTGAAGGGCGCGGCGGTTTCGGCTCCGATCGCCTGGGACGAGCTGGACGATCCAGACCTCCGCCCCGACCGCTGGACTCTGCGAACGATCCTCGACCGACTGGCCGTCCGCGGCGACCTCTTTGCGGCCGCCGCGGGGCTCGAGCAGGAGCTGCCGCCGCTGTAGTGGCACATCTCGGCGGCCTGGTCCGCGAAGGAGCGGGCGGACCCGTCGGGCGAGTCAGACCGCGCGACGGGGATTCCCGCACCGCGCCGAGGGGCTACAGTCGTAGCACAAACCCTTCCCTGCTAGACGTGAGGCCGGCGAATGCTGCAAGGCTCGATGGTTGTGGCGACTATCCCGGTGACCGACCTCGATCGCGCAAAGCGCTTCTACAGGGAACAACTGGGGCTGACGTTGCTGTGGGAGAACCCGGCGTCGATCCGTTTCGGCTGCGGCGGCGGCACGCAGCTTTCCGTCTTCAAGCGTGGCCCGGCGCCAACCGATCACACCCTGGCCCACTTCGAGGTCACCGATATCGAGGGAGTGGTCGCGGGGCTCGAGAAGCGCGGCGTCAAGTTCATCGACTATGACGAAGGGCCGCTGCAGACGACCGGCCACATCGCCCAGATCGGTCCCGCCCGCGGCGCATGGTTCCACGATCCCGACGGCAACACGATCGGGCTCCGCCAGGCCTAGATCGCCGAGATCGCGACTCGGCCGGCTGCGGCCGGTCGCGTTCCTCGGCGGATCCCCCGAGATCACCGCGTGTTCGGCGGCGCCACGAAGCGAGTTCCGGTCGGCCTGCCGGACCACGTCTCGGGGGAGTCTTCGGCGTTTACGCCCACCAGGCGTGATAGATGCATCCTTGCGACGTTGCGCGCGTTTAGGGTCCACATCCCGCCACTAACCACGCTCGAAATGGGCGGAGCATACGCGCGGCTTAGCTCGCGCAGCCCAACCCCTCGTCCGATCTGGGTCCAACACTTCCACCAGGCGTGGATGACGGAAACGCGCGCCACTTTCTGTCAGATACGCCTGCCACGCGTACGAGCGGGGTCACGACCCGGCTCGCGCCTCACCTCGCGTTCGGCGGGCCGACGACGCGAGTTCGAGGATCCACAGATCCAGGATCGACGAGCGCGACGTAGATCGCCGAGCGGCCCGGGTATGTGGCACCCAGCCGGCCGTCGGAGTAGGCGTAGCGCACGATGCCGTCGGGCCCGAAATCGGCCCTCTCGCGCAGTCCGGGTCCGTTGGGGTTAGCGGCGAGGACGCTCGGGTACCAGCGCGCTTTCGTGATCTGAGTGGGCGCGGTGAAGGCAGCCCCGCCGTTGTACGAGACCGCGTAGTAGGTGCCGACGGTGGCTCGGAGACGCGCGCCCTTCTCGATATCGGTCAGCCCGTGGAAGCCCACAAAGACGACGCCGTTGCGAACCGCCAGTGTCGGCTTGAAGCCCGATTGCGGCAGGCCCATGTCGTTCGGTAAGGCCGAGATCGTCAGCCACTGCCAGTTTGAGCCGTCGTCGCTGCGGCCGACCCGGATGACGCCGTGGGCATGCCCCGCGGCGACGGTGGCGGCGTAGTCGGACACGGCGAGGAGCAGCCGCCCGGTCGACTGGTCGATGTCGAAGCCCATCTGCCACCTGGGATCTGGACTGAGGAGGTTTAGCGTCCCCGACGCCGGCGTCTGATTCACCGTGTAGACGTTGTGCGCGAGCGTGAGCGACCAGACCGCGGGATCCGCGGCGAGCTTGCGGGTGGTGCGGTTGTAGTGGAGATGGGTCACGGCAAATCCGACCCGCCCAACGTTATCAAGCCCTCCCGAAGCGAAGGGATTGTTGTGGTTCCATAGGTGCATATCGGCTTCCCAGAACGCCACGTACGCCGATCCGTCGGGCGCCGTCCGCACGCGATAGTCGATGCGCCAGGCGGCGGGATAGCCGCTGAGCCCGACTCGCGGGACCTGCACGATCTGCCAGCTGCGCCCCTTATCGGCCGAGGCCAGCACGGCCAGGCCCGGCCCCGCGGCGGCGTCCGCCAGCCAGTTGTAAGCCACGTAGACAACCCCGAAGTTGGGACTTGCCGGGTTGCAGTCGACAGTGATGTCCGGATAGCCGCCGATCCAGGGTGGGGTGCGCCGCTCGACGTACAGCGGCGCCCAGGTCTTCCCGAAGTTGTCGCTGTACGACACGCTCACCGAATGCGCGCCGTAGTCGCACCGCGGCACGGTGGTGTCGGCCCACCAGAGACGCGAGGATCCCGCGACCGGCCCTGGGCCCCAGGCGATCACGCCGTGGTAGTTGGGTCCGCGCCCCGCCCCCTTCCAGGGCCGCCCCGGAGCGTTCAGCCACGTCCGTCCTCCGTCGTGTGAGATGCGGATCCCCGTATCGAGGCCGCAGTACGACGAGGCCGTCAGCCGTTGGTAGACGAGGGCGACCAGGTTGGGGTCGAAGGGGCTGACGGCAACGGTCGGCTCGGTCACCGAATCGGACGGGAACACCGTGCCCGCGGTCGAAACCGCGTTGACGTCGGCGAGCAGGCGAGGTATTGGGTTTG
>JADGQJ010000174.1 GCA_017881885.1 Chloroflexota bacterium | reverse complement strand
GGCAAGCCTCTCACCGTCTACGGCGACGGCGGCCAGCTGCGCTGCTTCACGAACGTCCACGACGTCGTGGCGGTGCTCATGGCTCTCACAGCCGCGCCGGCCGCCATCGGCGAGGTGGTCAACGTCGGCAACCCGCGCGAGATCTCGATCGGCGATCTGGCCGCCCTGGTGTGCAGCATCGTCGGCTCGAATTCGCCCGTCCAGCTGGTCGACTACGAGTCGGCATACGGCAAGGGTTTCGAGGACATGCGCCGCCGCGTCCCGGACGTGAGCAGGCTGCGCAGCCTGATCGGTTTCGTACCGACGACTCCGCTCGAAGACACGATCGCCGAGATCGCCCGCGACATCGCCCCGGGCCGGTAAGAAAGGGCGCGACTTTGGCGTCTTCCGTCGACGAGCCCCTACACCTTGCCTTTCTCGGCGATCCGAACAGCGTCCACATGCGGCGATGGGTCCGCTACTTCTCGGATCGCGGCCAGCGCGTGACCCTGCTCGTGCCGGAAGGAAAGGTCGTAATCCCGGGCCTGCCGCCGGAAGTCTCGCTCGAGCGTTTCCTCCCGTTCTCTCGGCAGCGGGAGCGGCTGTTCGGCGCGCTCGAGTCCCGTCGGTCGTTGACCGGGCTCCTGCGGAGGCTGGAGCCAGATGTCTTGCACGCCCATTTCGTCACCGAGAATGCCTGGCACGCTTGGATCTCCGGATTTCACCCTTATGTGGTGACGGTGTGGGGCTCGGACGTCCTGGCTGCAGGCCGTCGGAGTCGGCGCGGTCGCTTGTACGCCCGGTTAGCCCTGCGCGCCGCGGACATCGTGACCGGCGGTTCCGAGCATCTGGTCCGAGCCGCGGTTGCGGCCGGCGCAAGGCCGGAGCGGACGCGATACATCCATCTCGGGGTGGACACGGAGCGCTTCTCGCCCGGTCCGGACCCGGTCAAATTGCGGGCCAGCCTGGGACTCGCCGGATATCGCGTGCTGCTCTCGAACCGGTTGATCGCGCCGCTTTATCGGCAAAGCGTGGTCGTCGAGGCACTGACCCATCTACCCTCGGACATCGTGGCCGTGATGACCGCCTACCGAGCCCAACCGGACGAGATGGCATCGATCCGAGCGCTGGCGGACCGCCTTGGGGTCGCAGACCGCCTGCGTATCGTCGATGAGCTCCAGGAGTCCGAGATGCCGGATCTCTACCGGCTGGCCGACGTCGTGGTGTCGATCCCGGCCACCGACGGCGGACCCGCGACGATTGCCGAAGCGCTGGCCGTCGGTCGCTCGGTTGTGGCCACCGACTTGCCGAGCGTCCGGGAGTGGCTCGGCGAGCTGGACTCGGCGGCGCTGGTCCCGGTCGACGACGTTGCCGCGACCGTCGCGGCTGTCCAGACGGTGTTGGGGCGCGGCCGGGGAGAGTGCGACGAGAGGGCGGCCCGCGGGCGAGCTGCGGTCGTCGAGCGCGCCGACTGGCGGGCCAACATGGAGCGCATGGAATCGATCTACCGCGAGCTTGCGGCGAGCCGGCGCGGGGCGAGTTAGCGGCCGGCGACCATCAGTTCGACGCTGGACCGGAGGTCGTGCACGGCCCGCCAGCCGAGCAGTCGCTTGGCCAGGGAGACGTCGGCGACCTGCCATGGAACCTCCGACGAACGCGGCGATCCGGCTGCGCCCTCAGCTATCTCTCCGCCGAACCCGACGGCCTGCGCGAGCGCTTCGACCAACTCGCGAGCGGAGTGGCCGGTCCCGGATCCCACGTTGACGATGGGCGCTTCGAGGCTTGCGACGCGACAGGCAGCCACGACCGCGGCGCCTATGTCGCGCACGTCGACGAAGTCGCGGACCGAGTCGAGCGGGCCGAGCTCGATCCGTGGAGTTGATTTCGCGACGGCCTCGGAGAGACGCTGAAGCGCCGCGCCGGCGAGAGAGCCCGGGGCCATCGACGGGCCCAGGGCGTTGAACACGCGCAGCACCACGGCCTCCCGGCCCCGACCCGCCGCCGCCAGGATCAGCTGGGTCGCTGCCAGCTTGGCGATGCCGTATGAGCCGACGGGCCTGGTCTCGGCGGACTCGATGACGGGCCGCCCGACCGCACCCGGGCCGTACTCGGCGGAGGAACCGAGGTGGATCAATCTCGTTGGAACGTTTGACCGCGCCAAAGCCTCCACCACGCGGGCGGTGGTCAGCACGTTGAGGCGCGTCAGATCCTCGGCCATTCCGGTGGTGGCGCCGGTGCAGTTGACCAGGACGGCGGGCCTCGCGGCTCGCAGCTCGGACACGAGCCGGGTGGCGTCGACGTCCAGGAGATCGATGTCGAGCCAGCGTCGCTCGAAGCCGGGGAGCGGTCTTCCGAGGCCTCCGCCGAGGACCTCTATCTCGGACCAATTGCTCAAGGCAGCGACGACGTGCCTGCCGATGAAGCCGTTGGCGCCCAGAACCAGGACGGGCGGCACTCAGGACCCCGGCAGCAGGTGAGATCGGAGTCGGACGAACTCGGAATTGGCTCTGTCGTAGTCCTCGGGTCGTCCGATGTCGAGCCAGTAGCCGTCGAAAGCGTACGAGGCCGGATTGCGTCCGGCGGCGAGCAGGTCGATCACCAGGCGATCGAAGCCCAGTGCCTCACCTGCGGGGTAGCCGGCGAGGGCCGCTCGGGAGACGGCGTACACGCCCATGCTGACCTCGTAGTTGAGCGTCGGCTTCTCGACGAATCCGACCACCCGGCCCGCTTCGACGGTAAGTACGCCGAAGTCGATGTCGACCTGCCGGTGGTACGTGGCGATTGTGAGCTGCGCGTCTGACGCGGAGTGGGCATCGAGCAGCGCGGAGAAGCTCAGGTCGGTGAGGATGTCGCCGTTGAGGACCAGGAACTGCTCCGGCAGCTTGTCCAGGATCGCGACCACGGGCCCCATGGTGCTGAGTGGCTTGGCTTCGGTGGCGTAGTCGACCTCGAGGCCCCACTGCTCGCCGCTGCCGACGTAGGCCCGAATCAGTTCGCCCAAATGGCCGATGGCGATCGTGACCCGCTTGAAGCCGTCGCGCGCGAGCTGGCGCAGGACGATCTCGAGGATTGCGCTTTCGTCGCCGATCGGCACCAGTGGCTTGGGAATGCTGGTCGTGTAGGGACGCAGGCGGGTGCCTTTTCCCCCTGCCAGGATGACCGCGTGCCTGGCGCTCATCGGACGCTCATCGGGTGCTCATACGGTGTACGTGTTCCACTTGTAGCGGGCCAGGTTCTCCGGCCGCCCGAACCATTCGGCGGTCCTCGCCAGACCGTCGGCAAGACTCATCGTCGGCTTCCAGCCGGTGGCCTCGATGAGCCGGGAGCTGTCGCAGACGAGACGCATCACTTCGGAGCCCGGCGGTCGGAGGCGCTCGGCGTCTTCGACGACCGCAACCTCGCGGCCGGCTGCGCGGGCAATCATCGCGACGAGTTCCCCGATCGAGATCTCGACCCCGGTCCCGGCGTTGAATGTCCGGCCGACGACCGCCTCGAGCGGAGCATCGGCGACGGCCATGAACGCCCGAACTGTGTCCTCGACGAAGGTGAAGTCACGTGTCGGCCGCACGTCGCCTAGATGGATTTCGTTCTGACCGCCGGCCAGCTGAGCCAGGATCGTCGGAATGACGGCGCGGCTGGACTGCCGCGGGCCGTACGTGTTGAACGGCCGTAGAGTTGCGACCGGCACGCCGAAGGAGAGATGGTAGCTCTCGGCGATCTTGTCGGCGCCGATCTTCGAAGCCGAGTACGGCGACTGGCCCTGGAGTGGGTGATCCTCCGAGATCGGCACGCTGCGCGCTGTGCCGTAGACCTCGCTCGTGGACGTGTGGACGACGCGAGGCGTTGCCAGCTGGCGGGCCGCCTCGAGCACGTTGAGCGTGCCCAGAACGTTCGTCTCCACGTACGACCGGGGCGAGCGATACGAATACGGAATCGCGATCAGGGCGGCCAGGTGGTAGACGACGTCCGCCCCCTCGACCAACTCCCGCACCGAGGCCACGTCGCGGATATCGCCCAGCTGGACATCTACCGACTCGAGGACGTCGGCCGGCAGGGACTCCAGCCAGCCCCACGAATTGAACGAGTTGTAGAGGACCATGGCCCGGACTCGGGTGCCTCGCCTGACGAGCGCCTCGACAAGGTGGGACCCGATGAAGCCTTCGCTTCCGGTGACGGCCGCGACCGCAGACAGCGCCTGGCTCCTTCCTGTTCATCTGGAGACGCTGCGAATGGTACCCGATCGGAAACGGCGCCCGGCTCCTGAGCCACCCGGGTCGGCGGGCGATCGAGCCGGCTCAGCGGGGCACCCGGCCGGCTCAGCGGGGCACTTGCGCGGCCACTTGGAGCCATCAGCGCGCTCGCCGCGGCCGCCTGCTGCCGCGTGGCCCCGGGCAGTCTCCTCTACAATCGCGCGGCGATGCCTAAATCTTCCGACGGCGGCCGTTCCAACGGAGGCCGGCCGCCATCACCGCCGCTTCTCGACGCTGATGTCGGGGAGCACAGCGTGAGCGATGGCCCGACGAGCGGCGCAGCTCCCGAGGATCGGCTCAAGCTCGCCTTCCTGGGCGATCCCAACAGCATCCACATGCGGTTGTGGGTGGGCTTCCTGGCCGGCCGCGGCCACAG
>JADGQJ010000173.1 GCA_017881885.1 Chloroflexota bacterium | reverse complement strand
ATTCAACATCGAGCGGCTCTTCCGCGATGTTCGCATCACGAACATCTACGAAGGCACGAGCCAGCTGCAGGTGGTCGCCGCCATCGGCAAGCTGCTCAACCGCTCGATCGATCCGCTCTTCGCCGAATGGGAAGCCGCCGAGTACCCGGCCGACATGGCCGCGCAGAAGGCGACCCTGGTCGAGCTGACCGACGTCTATCAGGCGGCGGTCGACGCCCTCAAGGCCCAGCCCGATCGCAACAAGGTCGACTATTACGCCTGCGATCTGGTCGATCAAGCGGTCTGGCTCACTTGCTCCTGGCTGCTGCTTCGCGACACGAACACGCTCGAGTCGAAGAAGTCGATCGCCCGGAGCTACATCGCCTCGATCGAGCCCCGGCTCCGCGCCGCGGCCGGGATCGTGACGGAGTCGAACGCAGTTCCGCTGGACGCGATCGGCGTTCTCCTGGCGTAGACGGTTTCACAAAGTTGCAGCAGCCGCCGGGCGAAAGCCCGGCGGCTGTTTCTGTTTTGGCGAGTGACGCCGCGAAACGCAACGTTCGGCGCCGGTGATTGTCTACTGAACGGGTGGGGCTTATTCTCCGCGGCAGCCGACGGCCGCCGAATTCCCCTTGAACGTAACGATTGGCGCCCATCGGGGTTTGGACATGATGCAAGCGCCCGGTGCCCTGCAGGCTCGGACGCCGACGTGCCGGCGTCCCGCGCGGCAGACAACGGAGGACCGACAGCACTCATGAAGATGACGAAGCGATCGCCCCAGCCCGCCGTGACGCAGCCATCCGCGACGCAGCCATCCGCGACTTCGCCGGAGCCGGCTCGCACCGGGTCCGTGGCCGCGGGCGTTGAAGTCGCCGCATCCGTCGCGAAGCCTCGCGTCAGCCGCCGCCTGACCAGGCCGGTCGACGACTGCGATCGAGACGGACTGCTCAAGGGTAAGAAGGCGCTCGTGTTCGGGGTCGCGAACGACCACTCCATCGCCTGGGGGATCGCCAAGGCTCTCTACGACCAGGGCGCCGAGGTTGGGTTCAGCTCGATGGCTTCGCTCATCAAGAGGCGCGTCCGGCCGCTTGCCGCGTCGCTCGGGTCGACCTTCGTCGAAGGCTGCGACGTCGGCGACGATGAGGAGATCAAGAAGGTATTCCAGCGCTGGCACGCCAGGAAGGGCGACCTCGACATCCTGGTCCACGCGGTCGCCTTCGCCGAGAGGGAAGACCTCGAAGGCCACTTCACCGACATCAGCCGCTCCGGCTTTCACACAGCCTTCGATATCAGCGTGTACTCGCTGATCGCCATGGCTCGCGAGAGCCGGCCGTATATGAAGCCCGGCTCCTCGATCATGACCATGACCTACTACGCCGCCGAGAAGGTGGTGCCCAACTACAACGTCATGGGCGTGGCCAAGGCCGCTCTCGAGGCGACGACACGCTACCTTGCGGCAGACCTCGGCCCGAGCGGCATCCGCGTCAACGCCATCAGCGCCGGCCCCGTCCGGACGCTCTCGGCCCACGGCATTGCCGGGTTCCGCACGATGTATGGCGCCTTCAAGGAGGTCAGTCCGCTGCGGTCGCACATCAGCATCGAGGACGTCGGCAACACCGCGGTCTACCTTGCGAGCCCGCTCTCCAGCCAGACGACCGGCGAGGTTATCTACGTCGACGGCGGGTTCAACATCCTGGCGCTACCGGTCGCCGCGGAGTAGGCAGACCCCGGCTCGTCTGAGACTTCGATCAGTCGCTCGAGCCCGGCAGCTCGAAGCGCATCAGGCGCCAACTCGCCACGACCATGGCCACGACTACCAGAATCACCGCCAGCGTCATTGCGGTACTGGGCGTGAGCCGGGCCGGATCTTGGTGGAGCTGGATGAACGCGTCGGCGACGCCGAGCGAATACTGGCGAATCGACAGGTTGGCGATGCCGGGAAGAAGCGACGAGAGTCCGCCCTCCCAGACCAGCATGTAGCCGATGCCGATCACGAGCGCCCGACGGGTGAACAAGCTCAGGGCGAGGAATAGCGTGGCGTAGCAGACCGAACCCACGGCCATCGCCGTGATGTACCCGAACGTAGCCGCCTGCCCGTCGGAGCCGGCAGGCAGCAGTTCGATCACGCCCGACAAACCCGCCGAGGCCACGGTCAGCGCGATCGCCACGCCGGCCGCGCTCAATGCTTTTGCGATCACTACGGCCGCCCGTGGAATCGGCTTCGCGAGCAGATAGACGATCGTGCCGTCTTCGATCTCCGCCCCAAACGCACCGGTCCCGAACAGGACGGCGACGAGCGGCAGCAGGATCGCCACGTACAGGCCGTCGAACACTATTCGCGTGAAACGCTCGATGTCGGTCTCGCCGGCGGCACGGAAGGCCGCCGCCAGGAGGATCGGCACGACCGAAAGCAGGACAAGCAGGACCGTTCGGCGACGACCGAGCAGCTGGCGAAGGGTGACGCCGGCGATGTCACGCACGGCGGCAACGGAGTTCACGACCCACCTCTCATCGACGCACCAGGTAGTCGAATACGCTTTCGAGGGACTCGTCCGCCGACACGACTTCTACCAGCCGGACACCGGCGGCGCGGCTGGCGCCGGCGATGAGTCGACGGAATGTCGAGAGATGAGCGGTCTGCACCGCCAGCGACCCATCCTTGAGCTCGACCGCGAAGACGGCCGGGTCGGCCATCAGGGCAGTGGCAAGGCGGCGGTCGTCGCTCGAGCGGATCTTGATCGTGTGCGGCCGGTCGGTCATGAGCGCGCGGATGGCCCGGAAATCGCCCGAGGCGGCGAGCCGGCCCGAGACCATGACCAGGATCTCGGTTCCGATCCGCTCGACCTCCTCAAGGATGTGAGAGGAGAACAGGATCGTTCGCCCGGCCTCGGCCATCTGGCCCAGCAGATCCATCATCGCCAGCCGCTGGCGGGGGTCCATGCCGTTGAACGGTTCGTCGAGGAGCAGCACCTGCGGATCGTGTACGAGGGCGCCCGCGACCTTGGCGCGCTGGCGCATGCCCTTGGAGTAAGTCCCGATGGCTCGATGCGCGGCATCGTCGAGCCCGACGAGGCTGATGGCTCGCCGAGAGGCGGCGTCGGCGTCGGCCATGCCCTGCAGTCGGGCGTTGAAGCGAACGTACTCGAAACCGGTCAGGAACGGGTAGACGGCCTCCCGCTCCGGCACGAGCCCGATCTGCCGATAGACCGAGGGGTCGCGATGCGGGCTCCGGCCCAGCACGTGGACGGTTCCGGCCGACGGTGCCAGGAAACCGGCGAGCATGTGCAGGAGCGTCGTCTTGCCGGCGCCGTTGGGCCCGAGCAACCCGGTCACCCCCGGACCGAGTGCAAAGCTCACGTCGTTCACGGCGACCACGTTGCCGTACCAGCGCGCCGCGTTGACGAGTTCGATCGCGGGCGCCGGGGCCGGACCCGGCATCGACTCCACGTTCTGGACCGTCATGCCGCGATCCTCCGGTATCGGAACAGGAGAACGCCGCTGAACACGAAGATGCTGGCTATCGCGGCGACCAGGAAGTCGCCGCCCCCAAGAGTGCTCGGCAGCGAGGGGTCGAGCGCGGTGCCGAAGAACCAGTTGACCGCCGAACCGAGAGTCGTGGACGGCGCCAGCAGGAGAAGCTTGTCCGACCAGGTCCAGTTGACCCGGTCGCCGTGGCCGACTGCGTAGATAGCGACGGGGACGATCTCCATGAGGAGGAAGTACGCCACGAGGCCGATCGCCGCATACGCCCGTCTCGGCGAGAAGGACGATAGCGCCAGCGCGATTGCGGCCATGCCCAAGGCGACGAGCAGGCAGGCCGGCAACGCCGGCAAAGCCTTCGGCCATTCGTCGCCGAGCGCGCCGAGCGTGTCGGGTTTCATGAGCACCGCCCCCACGAATAGGGCGATCATCGGCACGATCAGCGCCAGGAAGAGCCCCGACGCCAGCGCCCCGAGTTTGGCCACGGCATAGTCGACACGGCTCAGGGCTCGCGTGAAGTAGAGCGGCAGGACCTGGTATCGCTGGTCCCGGCAAACGAGCTCAGGAGCCTGCGCGACACAGAACAGGATCATGAAGAACCCGAACTGGGTGAAGTAGGTCGAGTACGTAAACAACTCGAGGGTTTGGCCGCTCTGGATCTGGGCCGCAAGGGTCGATGAGAAGGCGAGTTGGAGTGCGGCCGGGAAGGCGTAGAGGCCGCCGATGATGAACGGGGCGGCCTTGGCCCGGGTCGGACGGCCGAAGCCCCAGACGCTACGAAGGCTCTCCACGTAGAGCGACCAGATGGCATAGCCGCGTCCGCGGCGTTTGCCCTCGTAGTGGCGATAGCCGAGGTCGTAGATGCTGCCCGCCGGCGAGGTAGCGGTGATGCGGTTGCCGGCGGTCATTGGACGCCTCCGGCGACCGGGGCGGCATCACGGAAGATATCCTCGAGGCGGCGCCGTTCCTGCTCAATGCGGACCAGCGGCAGGCCGAGATCGGCGATGGTGTCGCGGACGGCGTCGTACATTGCCTCGTCCTCGAGCGCCAGCAGCACGCACCCCTCGTCCTGCTTGGCCTTGTACCCGCGCCCCAGGAGGGCGGCCGTCAGTCGATCGGCGCCTTCCTCGACTTCGACCGCGAGGACCGGCGTTCGCTG
>JADGQJ010000172.1 GCA_017881885.1 Chloroflexota bacterium | reverse complement strand
GTCGAATCGAATCGAGCCAGCCAGAGCATGTCGTCGACCAGGCGGCGCGTCCGCTTCAGCTCCGAGTCGATGCGCGCGAAAGCATTGGCGTCCCAACTCCGATCCCGCTCACGGGAGAGAGCCAGGCTCGTCTGGGCCTCGATGACCGAGAGCGGCGTGCGCAGTTCGTGCGACGCGTCGGCCGTGAATTCGAGCTGGCGCTGGCGTGCCCGCTCGATCGGCAGCGCAACTCGACGGCCGACAGCCAGCGCGCCCAGGAAAACCACGATCAACAGTGCGCAGCCGATCCCCAGCTCGGCTACGATCAGCGTCGACTCAGTGCCGGTAACGTTGTCCATTGCTTGCGCCACGACCAACCGCTGCGAGCCCACCGTCCGGCCGGCCACGCGATAGCCGACGCCTTCGATCGAGACCGTGGTCGGAGAGGAAACCGACCGGTCTTCGACGGGGAGCTCCAGAGAGTTCAACCCCTGACCCGTGGCCGTCCCGTCGACGCTCACCTGCCAGAGCAGCACGGGCAGTCCCCGCGGATCCTGTCGGCCGGGGTCGAACCCCGGGCCGCCGAGGCCGCCACCATCGGGTTGCCCCACCGGCCGGCCGGTATTCGCGACGGCGTCGAGCGCGGCCACTAGATGGCGATCGACATCGGAAGTGAGGTTGCCCGACACGAATACAGCAACGACGACGGCTATGACGACATACGCGATCGCGACTACGGCGCTCGCGGCCATCGCCACGCGGATGGTGAGCATGGCGACGGACGGGCCGGTCGGGCCCTCCACCTGGCCGATCCGGCGCGACCGGCCGACGATCTTCACGCTTCCTCCAGCCGGTATCCGGCGCCTCGGACGGTGACGATCCGGACGCCCGAGGCCGGCAGCTTCGCCCGCAGGCGGCTGAGCTGGACGTCGATCGCATTCGAGCCCAGCGGGTCGGTCTCGTCGCGCCAGGCGTGCTCGGCGATCGCCTTTCGATCGACCACCGCGGGCGAGCGGCGCATCAGCAGCTCGAGGATCTTGTACTCGGTGGACGTGAGCCCGAGCGGCCGATCGCCGACCGTGACTTCGTGGCGGATCGGGTCAAGCGCAAGCGCGCCGTGGACGATGATCGGGGCGTCCACCCCTCGCGGCCGCCGCTGCAGGGCGCGGATTCGCGCCAATAGCTCCCCGAAGTCGAAGGGCTTGACCAGGTAATCGTCCGCACCCGCGTCGAGGCCGCGGATCCTGTCCGGCGGCGCGTCGCGGGCGGTCAGCATCAGGATCGCGGTGGGCTTGCCATGCTTGCGGGCCCAGGCAACGACCTCGATGCCTTCGGCCCCGGGCATGCGCCAGTCGACGACGGCGACGTCGTAGTCGTAGAACTTGAACAGATCGATGGCCTCGTCGCCCCGCTCGGCCGCGTCGACCTGATAGCCGTGATCCTCCAGACCCATGACCAGGACTTCACGCAGGCCGGCGTCGTCCTCGGCTACGAGCACGCGCATCGAGTCTCCCTGCCGAATGTCAGAAGCGGCAGCAGCCGGGAAACGGCAGCTGCCGCATGCTCATCGTACCGCCGGGCGCGCCGGCCCCCGATCCGGAACTGCCCGGGAATGCAATGCCGCCTCGCCCGGAAAGGGGAAGACCGGCCGAGGCGACACTGCGGGAACTGTCATGGTTCGGTCGCCGGAGAAGCATGTCCGAAGGGTGGGCCGCCGCTCCTTTCGAACGGGTTACGGCGCGGGCGCCCTCGGCGGGACTGCTGCCGACTACGCGGCGCCGGCGCAGTCGTAGAGGCTCGCCGAACCGCCGTAGCTCACGGCCTTGCAGGTGCTGGTCACCCACGATGTTCGCGAGGATGAGTCGGTGCCGCCGAAGCCGCCGCCTCCGCCGAAGCCGCCGCCTCCGCCGAGACCGCCTCCGACCAGGACGAACCGCAGCTTGCCCGAGGCGATGTAGCTCTTGAGCTGGTCGAGCGTCGGCGCCGGATCCGAGCCGGTGAAGCCGCCCATGGCCATGACCGGGAGCCCGGTCGCCAGCTCGATCGAGCCCGCTTCCTGGGACGAGTTGGCCGCGACGATCCAGGTCGCGGTGCCACGATTGGCGACCAGGTAGTCGAGCAGCGCAGTGTCGGAGCTGTTGCCGCCGAGCCCGCCGCCATCGCCGGGGAGACCGCCCGGCAGACCCCCGGCCACACCGCCCGCCGGCCCACCCGCCGGGCCGCCGTTGCCACCAAAGCCGCCGTTGCCGCCGAAACCACCCGCGAAGCCGCTGGTGGTGCCCGGGCCCGGGTGCGGATCGCCGCCGCCGTAGGCAGTGCCGGTGGTGTCGAGCGCATAGGCCGCCGGCGCAAGGAGCGTCGCACAAATGCCGAGTGCCGCGGCGCCGACCGCGATCCGCTTCACCGCCACGTTCTCGGCGAGCGACGGCAGGGACGCCGCCACGAGCACGAGCAGCGCGACTGCCGCGAGCAAGATTGCCGCCGTCCCAAGCCCCGGATAGAAGCTCGGCGTTCGGTCGAGGAGCGTGGAACCGAACCAGGCGGTGCCCAAGCAGGCCAGCCCGACGGCGACGCCGCCGACCCAGACCCGCGCTCGGGCCGACCACAGATCCACGAGGCCGGCGCCGACGAGGGCGGCGATAGCCGGCGCCAGGGCGACGGCGTAGTAGGAGTGGATCACTCCGGACATGTAGCTGAAGACAATCGCCGTCACCACGAACCAGCTGCCCCACAGCAGGTAGCCCGCCAGGCCGGCGTCCGTGCGGTGCGCCCAGCGGCGCATGAACAGGCCGGCCACGAGGCACACCACCGCGAGCGGTATCAACCAGGCGATCTCGCCGAAGAGCTGGTCGTTGAAGAGGCGCAGCAGACCGACCGAACCGCTGAAGCCGCCGCCTGCGCCTCCGCCGCCGGGCCCGCTCGCGCCGAAGATCCGGCCCAGGCCGTCGTAGCCGAAGATCAGGTCGAGGGCCGAGCCGCTGGTGCTACCGCCGATGAACGGCTTGCTGCCTGCCGGCAGCAGCTCCTCGATCGCAACCCACCAACCGCTGGCAAGCAGCACAGTGGCGAAGGCGAGAGGGAGGCCGATCAGTCGGCGCCGCAATGTCGTGTTTGCCGAGAAACCGAAGACGAGGGCGAAGCCGGGCAGGACCAGGTACGCCTGCAGGTACTTGGTCAGAAAGGCAAGGCCGACGCACACGCCCGCCAGGACGACCCAGCGGTAGCTGCCGTGCTCGAGCGAGCGGAGCAGCGCCCAGGCCGAGATCACCAGCAAGAAAGTCAGCAGGGCGTCGGGGTTGTTGAACCGGAAGATCAGGACCGCCGCCGGCGTGAGCGCCATGACGATCGCGGCGATAGTGGCCGCGGCCGGCCCGAAGGACCGCTTAACGGCCAGGAAGAGCACGCCCACTGTTCCGACGCCGGCGAGCGCCTCGGGGGCAAGGACGCTCCACGAACTGAGCCCAAAGAGACGGACCGAAAGGCCCATCACCATCGTCGAGAGCGGCGGCTTGTCCACGGTGATGAAGTTGGAGGCGTCGAAGCTGCCGAAGAACCACGCGGTCCAGCTCTTCGACGCCGCCAGGGAAGCCGCGGAGTAGTAGGTGTTGGCGTAACCGCTGACGGTCAGATTCCACAGGTACAGGAGCGCCGCAAGCGCGAGCACCCCGAGGAACGCCGGGCGGACCCAGGCCGCTTCATCGGCGCGCCCGCGGACGAGGCTTCGGAGGCCCTCCACGGGCCGAATGCGCGGCAGGAATGCAGGTCTGGTGATGGCAGTCATCCTCGTGTCCTTTTCAATGTGGAGAGCGTAGCGGAGGGTCCGGCCTCGGTGGGTCGACCGGATTCTTGGACCCGATCGATGGCGAGACGGAGCAGGAAGAAGCGAAACAGGGTCGCTGCCGCGTTCGCTGCCACCAATACGGCGATTTCCGTCAGCCGGCCGCGATGCGGCGCGACGACGTCGAGAAGGGCCAGCGAAGCCGAAGTCAGGGTGAGTGCCACGGCCAGCGCCACCAGACCGGTGACGTGGTGGCGGGCGAGGCCGTCGCGGCCTCGAACCTCGAAGGTGAGGCGGCGATTGGCGGCGGTGTTGCACACGGCGGTGACGACGAGCGCCAGCGCATTTGCGGCGGCCGCCGGCAGCACGTTCCGAAACGCCGCGTACAGACCGACGTAGGCCGCCGTGCAAACGACGCCGATGACCGCAAAGCTGGTCATCTGTCTGGCCGTGTTGCGAGACGATGTCAGTCCGGGCCGTTGCCGTACGGGTTCATGGGGCGCGAGTGTGGCTGTCATGCCGGCACTCTCGGCCGGACGGCCTTTCGAACTGATTACGCGCCCACCGGCCGGAAACTAGCCGTCGGTGAGGCAGCCGCGGATGCGGGCCCGGGCGCCAACCCGGGCCGCATGAGCCGTCAGGCGCGCTCGATCAGGTGCGGAGGCCGATCGCTCGTCGGGCCAGGCCTCGACGCGAGAGGGCGACACGGGCGAGGGCCAGGAGACCCGGAGCCGGGATACCAGTGCGAGTTCCCATGAACCGCCGGCGGGTGGGTCCGTCGACGAGCAGCAGACCCGGGGCCAGGATCGGGATGAGCAGATACAGGGCCGGCAGCAGCGGGTTGGAGCGGACCGGTGCCAGAGGCGGCAGA
>JADGQJ010000066.1 GCA_017881885.1 Chloroflexota bacterium | reverse complement strand
CCCGAGGGGCGGCCGGGGTCATGGCACGTTTCGGGGTGGCAGGATGCCCCGAGGCAAGTCCCGGTCGGTCGCGATGAGCTTGATTTCGACCGTCGCCTGCAGGCCGTGAGACAGGATCGCCTGGGCATCTCCGTTCACCGAGCCGGTGATCTGCCCGATTTCCCCGTCGCCGAAGATCCAGTAGTCGATCTGGCCGCGCCACTCCGTCAGGCTCGCGTCCCCCACCAGCCAGACGACCTGCGGGAACGACGCCCCGAATGTCCGGCCGTCGACCGCGACGCGGCAATGGCGGGCGCGGGCGCCCTCTACGTACTCGAGCCCGCGATCCTCGGCCGTCGCGCGATTCCCCGGAGACAGGGCCTGGACGATGGCCGTGGCATCGAGCATCTCCGAGTCGAGCGACGAGGCGGCGACACTGTGCCAGCCCTGCCCGGGCGTCAGGCTCCACGCCTGCGAGCCGAGTCGAACGAAGCCGAATTGGCCGAACAGATCGCTGCGCACGACCTGCGCGTTCCATGAGAAGTCTTTGCCGGAACGCTCCCCGATCAGATCCACCGAACCGATGGAGCGAGTGTCGACGTCCCCCCAAACGGTGAGCTCGAGCTTCGCGGTCTCCGACGGATCCAATTCGTCGTCGCATGCGGGAGGCGTGAGGCTCGCGGAGGTAGGTCCGAACCGAGAGTAGAGGGAGGGCCTGTCGCGAAGCGCTGCGTCGTCGGCGAAGCTTGCACCGGCGAATCCGGCGCCGATGACTGTGGTCGTGACCAGCGCGAAACCGATCGATGCGGCCAACCGCTTGCGGCCGAATCCGGTTTCGGCGATCAATTGGCGGCTCACGCCGAGGCCCGCGAACAGGCTGGTTGCGAGCAACGCCACGGCCCAGGGATAGACGACCTCGGCCGAGGGAAGCAGCGGCTGGGAGCTGCGGGCCAGAACCTGCGCGGTCACGGCCACGATCGATGGCACCAGCATCAGCGCCGCCACGAGGCCGATCCAGAACACCCCGGCAGCGCCGCGATTGCTCGTGACCAGCGGCGGCCAGACGATCGGGGCGACGGCCAGCAGGAGCGGCAGCCCGGCGGTTGCGCCGACGAGCAGGTCCCATGGGCCGCCGGGCCGGTAGCCGATCAGGACGATGCCGCCGCCCGCGGCCCAAAGGACGGTGAGGGCGACGGCCAGGAGCCGCAACTCGAAAAGGCGGACGCGCACGTCCAGAGTCTAGCCGTCAAGAGGCGACGCCGGGGCAGCGGTTGCCTTTCGGCCTGCGCAGGCGCGGCCGCCCGCAGTCGGTCACGGGTTCGCGGGCATAAGGAAGACGCCCGAAGGAACCTTCTCGCTGCGTGGGCCTTGATGTCATCGCAGCCGCTAGCAGTCGCTCGACCCCTTCAGGCGTCCCATACACGTTACCCACGGACGGCTCCCCGATCAATCGGGTTTTCCACTTAGTTCCCGTAATGGGTAGTCGAGTTGTCCACCGTCAGTCCACCGTGTCCGGAGCGGTCGGCAAACGGGATTGTCGGCGGAATTGGAGACCAATCGGTGCGAATCGGCGCGGGCTTTGGAGGCAGGCAGCCAGATTCGGGCGGGCCTAGGCGGTCGAGCCGCCTGCCTCGAAGCGCAGCCGCGCGTCCATCCCGATCGCGGCCGGGATCCAGGCCTCTTCGGCGATCGGCGCGACAAGCGCGTTGGCGAGGATCCGCAGCGTTCCGGGCGGAACCGGGAAGATGGCAGCGTCGGTGCCGGCAGAGGCCCAGACGACTGGATACGGGCAGAGATCCGGATCCATGACGACACGAACGTCGTGGCCGTGCCCGAAGGGCGGGATCCCGCCGATCGAGAAGCCGGTGAGATCGCGAGCTTCGCGAGCCGTGGCTCGGCGGATCGCGGCCTCTCCCGTGACCGCCGCCAGCTGGCCGAGATCAACTCGGTTGCGGCCGGAGACCATGCAGACGATCGGGACGAGGCGGCCGCCGGGTCGCGGTGCGACAAAGACGAGCGACTTGACGATCTGTCCCAGATCCGCGCCGACGATCGCAGCCGCTTCTTCGGCGGTATGCGTAGAGTCGTCGAATATGGTGATGTCCAGCTTCACACCCTTGCGGGCGGCCACCTGAACAACGCGCTGGATGGCTGGGTGCGAGAGGTCGCTCACGAGTGTAAATCTACCATGCGTTCGAGTTGGCGTACGTTAGGAGTATCGGCACGCGGACCGGGAACTTACGTTCGGATATCGCAGTTCCTGCTGTAAAGACCTCGAATGGGGGCGATTGGTTCCCGGACTTTCTGTAGTCAATTCGAAGCAGACTGCGTTTTGGATCGTAGCTGCCCCAACAACTCTTCGCTCGCCCTTCGAGCATGCTTTCGATGCGCAAATTGACGCCCGAATCGACCGACTTGGGGCGCGCGTTTGTTCGCTTTCGGCGATTCTCAGCTGCGGCGGCTGCGCCGCTCGACGACCATGCTCGCGGCCAGGTACACGACGAGCGCAACGGCGAGCGATGGCAGGGTGCCACCCAGCCAGCCGACGTACGTCGTCTCGGCGAGATATGTGGCTATTCCGCAACCCCAGGCGATCAGAGCCAGCGGGTTGACCCCTCCGCGCGGCCCTTCCAGGCCGCCGGTCGGGTACAGATCTTCGGGAGAGTAGCGGCGCCGCTTCAGAAGGAAGTAGTCGGCAAACAGGACACCGAATAGCGGCGTGAACAGCGAGCCGACCAGATACAGGAAGCTCTGGAAGCTGGTGAGGTTCACCGTCAGGGCGATGGCCAGGCACATGGCGCCGATCGACGCCACCAGAGCGCGCGTCGAGAGCGCGGGCACGACATTCTTGATCGAGATTGCACCCGAGTAGACGTCCGCGAAGGCATTGTCCGTCTCGTCGCCCAGCAGGAGGGCGAGACCCGCAGTGCCGAAGGCGATGCTCATGATCGAGCCGATCAGGTCGGACGTGGGCAACACCAGGATCAACAGCACGCCCAGGCTGTAGAAGAGGATGTTCGATACCGCGAAGCCCGATACCGTCCCCCAGAAGGACGAACGGGAGCTTCTCGCGAAGCGATTGAAATCGGCGACGAGAGGCAGCCAGCTGATCGGCATCGCCACCACGAGGTCGATTCCCTGGGCGAAACTCAAGCTGCCGTCGCCGGGCCGGCTCATGAGAACGCCGAAGTCGGCGTGGGTCACAGCATAGAAAGCCATCCACGCTCCGGTCACGAGAACGATCCAGATCCCCGCCTTCTCGAGCCACTGGCGAACAACGACCAGCGGCCCGCCGAGCGCGAAGACGATCACGACGATCCCCCAGACGATCGCCCAGGCTGGATAGCTGGAAACGCCGAAGATCGACTGGGTCAGGCGGGCCGAAGCCTGGGCCATGATCACCAGTTCGAACGCGCCCCAGCCGACCAGCTGGACGACGTTGATCAGGCTCGGCAAGTAGCTGCCCCGCTGCCCGAAGCTCGGCCGCAGGCTGACCATGGACGGAATGCCGTTGTCGCTGCCGACAACTCCGGCGAGCCCGAGCATCACGTTTCCGATGAGCGTCCCGATCAGGATGACGAGGATCGCTTCCCAGAAACCCAGGCCGGGCACGAGAGCGGTTCCCGCCAGCAAGACCAGAAGGCCCACGCCGAGGTCTGCCCACAGGACGAAGTAGTCGAGGAATCCGAGGACGCGATAGCGATCCGGGACTCGCTCGACGCCGATCGTCGCGGCAGCCAGATCGCTGCGCGGGACCCCCAGCGGTTGAGCTTCCGCGGCCATCGTTCCTCCTGTGCCTCAGAACGCGACGTAGCCGGGCTGCCCCGACTCGACGACCCGGCCTTCGGCCAGCAGGTCGACGCGCCCGCCGGGCCGCAAGCCGACCACACGACCGACCACCGTTGCTCGGACTTCGCCGCCCAGTGCCCCCGTGACCTCGGCCAGCCGTCCTTCGGGGACCGTGAAGAGCAGCTCGTAGTCCTCGCCGCCCGATAGCGCGAGACGGCGAGCCTCTGCCTCGCCGAACAGGGCGACGGCCGACGGGTGAAGCGGAAGGCGGTCGATGTCGAGCGTGATGGCGACACCGCTGGCGACCGCGAGGTGCCCGGCTTCGCTGGCGACTCCGTCGCTGACGTCGATCGCACAGCGCAGACTCATCGCGGCGATCGCCTGCCCGGCCGCGAGTCGCGGCGTGGGTCGGCGGTGAGCGGCGAGGAGCAGCGCCGCCTCGGGCTGGTCAATCCGATCGCGGTCGCCTTCGAGCAGCAGCGCCAGGCCCGCCGCCGAGGCGCCGACTTCCCCGGTCAGCACGAGCAGCTCACCGGGCATGGCGCAGTCCCGCCGCAGCAGCCGGTCGGGCGCAGCCTCCCCAATGAGCGCAACGTTGACGACCAGCGGCCCCGACGTGCGCACGGTGTCGCCCCCAACCACGCGCGTCCCGGTGAGGCGAGCCAGTTCGCTCAGACCTTCGTACATCTCCTCGACCAATCGGGTCTGCCCCGGCAGCAGCGCCACCGAGATCAGGGCTCGCCCGGGCGTGGCGCCCATGGCCGCGAGGTCCGACAGGTTGACCGCGAGCGACTTCCAGCCGAGGTCGCGCGGCGACGTCCAATCGAGGCGGAAGTGGACCCCTTCGACGAGCATGTCGGTCGTGGCCACGACCAGCGCGCCGGGGGTCGGGGACCAGGCGGCCGCGTCGTCGCCGATCCCGAGACCGTCTTCGGCCGGATCGAGACGACTCGCCAGCGCCGCGATCAGCTCGAACTCGTCGGGGCCGCTCATCGGGGCGTCCCCACCGCCGCCGACCGCACCGCCCGGAGCAATGCCGCGGCCGCCCGGCCTGGATCCTGGGCTGCGGTTATGGCGCTGATGACCGCCACGACGTCGGCGCCGGCGAATACCGCTCGAGCGGCGTTGCCGGCCGTTATCCCCCCAATCGCCACGATCGGCGCCCGGCTCCCCGCCGGAGCCCGCATGGCACCCGCCTCCGCGGCGGCGCGCGCCGCTTCGAGAAGGGCCAGCCCGGTGAGCGCGGCATCAGGCTTGGATCCCGTCGAGAAGATTGCGCCGACGCCGAGACAATCGGCCAGGGCGGCATCTGGGGCGACGAGCTGCGCGGCTTCGGTGATCGACAGCCCGATCAAGGCGGCGTCGCCGAGCAGGCGCCGGGCATCCGCGACCGGAATGTCGCCCTGGCCCAGGTGGACGCCGTCGGCGTCGGCGGCGAGGGCGATGTCGATCCGGTCGTTCACGATCAGAAGCGCATCGAATCGCCGCGTGAGCAGGCGCGCCGCCCGGGCGATCTCCAGGGCTCGGCGCGCGGATCCGTCCTTCTCGCGAACCTGGATGACCCGGACGCCGCTCGCCAGCGCCGCCTCGACGATCTCCTCCGAGCGCCGGCCGCCGCTGAGCGACTCCTCGGTGACGAGATAGACGCCCGCGCCCCGAAACAGGGCCCTGCGTCGAGCCCGCTCCACGTCGCCTTCCGTCGGGCTTTCGGCCGCGCCCGTCGCCGTCTCGGTCATGCCGGCTGAGTCTCCCGCAAAGTCGCCCGGGTGCGAGCCAGGATCGTGGTTTCGTCCAGCGCCGCCACCGCGTCGATGAGCTGCTGGCGGAACGTCCCCGGTCCGGCGCTCCGTTCCGCGGCAACTTCGCCGGCAATGCCGAAGGCGATCACGGCCTCGATCCCGGCCAGGAACGGGTCCGGCTCGACCGCCAGGAAGGCACCGACGATCGCCGTCGCCATGCAACCGGAGCCGGTGATGCGGCCCATCAGCGGGTGCCCGTTTCGCACCTCGGCCGCGCGGTTTGCGTCCGCTACGTAGTCCACGACGCCGCTTACGACCGCCGCTCCACCGAAGCGGATCGCCGCGAGCCTCGCCGCCGCATCGGGCGCGCCGGAGGCGACCGAATCTACGCCTCGGATCTTCGCCTCCATCCCGGCGATCGTGGCCAGCTCGGCGGCGTTGCCGCGGACCACCGCCACTTTCACGGCGGAGCGGATCCGTTCCGTGGCCGCCGTCCGAAATCTCGTGGCCCCGGCCCCGACCGGGTCCAGAACGACCGGGATTCGACGTGCGTTGGCTTCCTCGCCGGCGGCAAGCATCGCTTCGATCCAGGACTCGTCCAGGGTCCCAATGTTCAGGACCAGCGCACCCGCGTAGGCCACCATCTCGCGGACCTCTTCCATGGCGTGGGCCATGACCGGGGAGGCGCCGAGGGCCAGCAGGACGTTGGCCGTGTCGTTCATCACGACGAAGTTGGTGATGTTGTGGATGAGCGGCGTGCGCTCTCGGATTCGAGCCAGAGATTGCGCGGTCAGCTCGGCGAGATCGAGCTCAGGCATGGGGTGACCTCCAGAGATGGTTGACGGGCCCGTGGCCGGCGCCGAGCGGTTCGGCGTGCTCTATCGCCCCCTGCAGGAACGCGCGCGCTTCCCGTGCCGCGGCGAGTGGCTCCATTCCACGAGCCAGGCAAGCGGCGATGGCCGCGGAGAAGGTGCAGCCGGTACCGTGGGTGTGGGGCGTCTCGATGCGCCGGCCGGAGAGGATCTCGAAGGATCGACCGTCGAAAACCAGATCGTCGGACCGGTCCCCTTCGAGGTGACCGCCCTTGACGATGACCATGGCCGGGCCCAAAGCGTGGATCCGCCGCGCCGCCTCTCGCGCCGACTCCGCGTCGTGAACCTCGACGCCGGACAGCACCGTGGCCTCGGGCGCGTTGGGCGTAACCACGGCCGCCAGCGGCAGGAGCAGCTCGATCAGCGCCTGAACCGCCTCGGGCCGCAGCAGCGCGTCGCCGCTCTTGGCGACCATCACCGGATCCACCACGAGCGGGGCGAACGAGTGGGCACGCAGCCGATCGGCCACGGCCTCGATGATCGACGCACTCGAGAGCATCCCCGTCTTGGCCGCGTCGGCTCCGATGTCGTCGAGGACGGCGTCGATCTGGGCCGCCACCACGTCCGCCGGAACTTCGTGAATGGCGCGCACGCCGAGCGTGTTCTGGGCGGTGACCGCCGTGATCGCGGAGGCTCCGTAGACGCCGAACGCGGCGAACGTCTTGAGATCCGCCTGGATACCGGCGCCGCCGCCCGAATCGGAGCCTGCTATGGTCAGGGCGCGAGGACGCCGGGGCGTCTCGCCCAACTGCTCGCCGGCTATCACCGTTGACCAATCCCGTTCATCTTCGACCTCGGAAGACATGTATCGCCGCGCTCCGCGGGGAATGCGGCGAGGGAGTGGTCGAGCCTGCTTCCTTCGCTGGTATTGTCCAGATCAGGTACGGCGGGTCTGCGGCAGAAGCCGCACTCTCAGCGCTGGTGGCGCTCCCCGGAGGCGTATTCGGTTGGGCGAATCGTAACACCGGTCCCGCGACGTGGCCTCCGCTCCGAAATGCCGATTCCGTCCTGCGGGCGACACGCCGCCCCGAGCGACCTCCTGACGCCGTAGTGCTAGCCTGCTTGCATGAGCAACATGCCAAAAGTGGGTGATCTCGCCCCCGATTTCGAGCTTCACGACGACGAGGGGCGGACCCACCGCCTCTCCGAGAGACAGGGCCAGTTCACGGTCGTGTACTTCTACCCGGCCGACGATACTCCCGGCTGCACCAAGGAGGCCTGCGCCTTCCGCGACGCCCACGCTTCCTTCGACGACGCCCGCACGGAGATATGGGGCATCAGCCCCCAGGGAGCCGCGAGCAAGGCGGCCTTCCGCGCCAAGTACGCGCTGCCCTTCACGCTCCTGGCCGACGAGGACCACGCGGTGGCCGACTTGTACGGCAGCTGGGTGGAGAAGCAGAACTACGGCAAGACCTACTGGGGCGTTGCCCGAAACAGTTTTCTGGTGGGCCCCGACGGCCGAATCGCGACGGTTTGGACGAAGGTCAAGCCCGAAGACCACGCCGCGGAAGTTCTGGCTGCCTTGCGAGAAGCCCGCGCGTCTCTCGTTTGAAACCGGTCGTCAGCCGGGCCGAGTAGAGTCCCGGGCAGCAAGAGAGGCCTCGCCCGTGGGGGGAGACGAGCGAAGCCTCGGGCGGCATGATACCTCGCACAAGCAGGACGCGGGGCGTGCTTCGAACCCACTCATTCGGGGCGCCAAACGCGTTTGTTGCACGCCGACAATGGTGAGTTATCCACGTCGAGGAGCCAAAACGAAACCATGACCGACGAAACGACCTCCGCTCACAGCTGGCGACCGCGGCGCTTCATGGTCATCGTCGGTCACCCCGACGACGCGGATTTCGGCCCGGCCGGCGCGGCTTCCGCCTGGATCGAGGCCGGCTCGGAGGGCTGGCTGGTGTGCTGCACGTCGGGCGACGCAGGCGGTGAGGATCCAGAAGCGAACCCGTTCGAACTGGCGCAGGCGCGCGAGGAAGAGCAGCGTCGGGCTGCCGCAATCGTCGGCTACAAGGGCGTGACCTTCCTCCATCAGCCCGACGGCAACCTGGCCAACGATCTGCCGTTGCGGGAGATGCTCGTCCGCGAGATCCGCACCTTCAAACCCGACGCCGTCTTCGCCGGCGATCCGGAGGTCGTGATCCATCACGGCGGTGGCATCAACCACGCCGATCACCGGGCGGCGGCAATCGCGGCCGTCGACGCCGTGTACCCGGCCGCCCGCAACCCGATGGCGTTTCCGTGGCTGCACCGCCAGGGATTGCCGGCCCACCGCGTTCGTCGGCTGTACCTGATGTGGTCGAATCAACCGGACGTCTGGATCGACGTATCTGCGACCGCCGATCGCAAGATCGAAGCTCTGCGGGCGCACGCCAGCCAGCTCCACGACCCGGAGGCGGTCTTCACCCGAGTTCGCGGCCGGCTGGCCGAACAGGGAGCCGCGATCGGCGTGGCCGCGGCCGAAGGCTACCGGCTCGTGGTCCTAGACGCGGATCCGGCCGAGGCCGAGGAATCCTCCGAAGTCCAGGAGGCCCTGGAGGCCGAGTAGAGCAAGGCAGGGGCGGCGCTATTCCCGACTCGGCAGAAGCAGAAGCGGCCGAGCTCGAGACCAGTCGTTCCAGAGGTCCGCGGCCACCTCGGCGCGACGACCGAGCATGGAGACGAGCTCGCCCATGGTCAGCGAGGGCGCCTTGTCCGCCAGCAGCGCGATCGGATCGACGCGAATCTGCCGGTAGAGGGAAGCCGCCTCTTGCGGTCCCGGCCACGAGTGGACTCGGACGGTGAGCAGACCCGCCTGCCCGACCGCCATCGCGAGTTCCCGCTGACCAGGTACGCGGCCGTCGGCGAACTCGCCCATGCCGTCATAGCGGTAACCGAGCGCGGCCAGACCGCGAGCCACCTCTCGGGCTTCGTCGACGGTGAGCTGGTCCCAGAACGGGTTGCCGGCAGCAAAGACGAAGCAGCCGTCGTCGATTGCGGTCGCCGCGACCGCATCCACGAAGTCGGAAAGACAGAGCTGCCAGCGACGCCGGTCGTCCCCGTCCGGACCCGCGAGCCAGTCCACAAGGCGAGCCATCGTGGCGGTGTCCCGCTGCAGAAGCCGGACTATCGAAGGCGGCGTGGGCCCTCGAAGATCGAACGGCGCGGCCGCCTCGATCGATGACGCAGCGCCGTTCGTGGAGGCTGGCGATGCTGCGTGCGGCCCGCCGGCAGCGGCAGGGTCGGCGTTCGTAACCGTAAAGGCGGGCACCGTCCGTCGAAGTGCCACAGCCGCAAGGGTTGCCTCCGGCTGCGCCTCCGCCGAGACGGCTCGCGCGGCCTCGTGGGCCGAGATCATCTCCGCCGCCGAACCGCTCGAGGGATCGCCGGCAGCCCGGGCCACCTCCTCGCCCTGGGTCGCGGCCAGCGCCTCTTGCGCCGTGCGACACGCTTCCGCGGCCGACTCGGCCATAGCCCGGTTGGCTTCGGCGATCGCGGTCAGGTGGTCAAACTGGAAGGCGAGGGCGTCGGTCGCGTCCCGCTCCCGCTGGATTCGCATTTGGGCGCCGAGAGCCGCGCCGTTGACGCGGTTGATCTCCGCGAGCCACGAAGCGGCGGCGGCCTCCACTTGCGACCGCGACCTGGCTTTGGCGATCGCCTTTCGGAATCGGCTGTGCGCTTCTTCCTTGGCCCTGCGAGGGACACGCGGATCCACAGCCGTCTGGGCGGTGGTCAGGGCCGCCAGTTGGGCGTCGAACCGGTGGCGCATGTCGGCGACGCGCGCCTCTGCCGCTTCTGCTTCTCGGCGCGCTAACTCGGCGAAGCCGCACCGGATCTCAACCAACCGGCGACGGCTCGACCCTGAATCGAGCGAGTCAGGGCCCGGTTGGCCTCCGGCGTCATCGACCTGCACGTAATCCTCCCCAGTGCACCGGCGCGCCGGCGCTCCGACCCCAATCGCCCGGACACGGGCGCCGTCAGTCAGGGCAGAGAGCTCGATATGAGCAGACCGAGTCGAGTTGAAGCCGGACGTCAGCCCTTGGGTGCGCCGGCGGCGCGGCGGCCGCGATTCGTACGACGCTCAGGTGTGAGCAAGCCGACCAGGAATCCGTCGTCGTGCTTTCGGACTGCGATCTCGACTTTGGCATCGGCGGCTACGCGGAGCAATCGCTGCCGGATCGTGATGGCCTTTTCGTTGGCATCGAGCCGAACCACGAAGACTTGCTCGGGACCTTTGAGTTGGGCAATCAGCCGCTTGAACTGGCGCTGCTGCTGTTCGCGCTCCTTTGCGGCGGGGCTCAACTCGCGCGTCGGCCTGGCGGCTTTGTCCATAAGCGCCGGGTCGGCTTTCCGAACTGTGACCATTGTGTGTTCCTCTCTCCCAACCCACGACCCGATCCGAAATGACTCGCCAGCGTATGGCGATGGCAATGCGACTATACGCCTTCGAGGGATGTAACCAGAGGTCATCTTCGACTGCATCGAGGTATGGGGCCGAAGTCGATCTGGCGAGACAACAGCCGTTTGGTCCGCCCGGAAATGTTAGATGTGCGATTGTCGAGTCTCAATTCGATGCCGGCCGGACAATCTCCAGGCGTACCCGCCGAAGGACTGGAGGCCGGCGTCGAGATTGGCCAAGAGCGGCCGTGCCGAGAGGGCGCGGCACGTCGGGGCGAGCAGGGCTAGACTTTCGGGCGCGTCCTTGCTGGGCGCTTCTGCCCTGAACCGGCCGGTCGAAGACGCGTGCAGCAGGCGGTATGAGCATGAAAGTTGGCGTAGCCAGGGAGATCGCTCCGGAGGAGCGGCGCGTTGCGCTCGTCCCGGATGCGATCCAGAAGCTCCGGGATGCGAACTTGACGGTGCTCGTCGAGCGGGGCGCCGGGGCCGCGGCCTCTTTCCCGGATCAGAGCTACGTCGACGCGGGCGCCAAGATCGTCACCACGGCGGCCCTCTACTCGACCAGCGACATCATCCTTCGCATTCATCGCCCCACCCCGGACGAGGCAAAGCTGCTGCACGACGGCCAGGTCGTGATCGGCCTGCTTGCCCCGCTGCTCGACCCCCACGCGATGGCCGCTCTCGCTCGCCAGAATGTGACCGCGATCAGCCTCGACGCAATCCCGCGCACACTGAGCCGCTCGCAGGGCATGGACGCTCTCTCGTCGCAGGCCAACGTCGGCGGGTACAAGGCCGTCCTCATCGCCGCGAATGCCTTCGGGCGGTACTTCCCGCTGCTCACGACCCCGGCCGGAACCGCGAAGCCCGCCAACGTGCTGGTGCTCGGTGTGGGTGTGGCCGGATTGCAGGCGATCGCCACCGCCCGCCGCCTCGGGGCGATGGTCAAGGCCTACGACGTGCGCCGCGACACCAAGGAGCAAGCCGAGTCGCTTGGCGCCCAGTTCGTGACGCTCAAGTCCGCGGTCGATGCCACGGGCGAGGGCGGCTATGCCCGCTCCCTCACGCCCGAAGAGCAGGCCGCCCAGCAGGCCGAACTGAACGGCATCATCGCCACGTCGGACATCGTGATCACTACCGCTCAGGTTCCCGGACGCCGACCTCCCGTTCTCCTGACCAGGGCCGCCGTCGAAGGCATGAAGACCGGCTCCGTGGTCGTGGACATGGCGGCCAGCGAACTGGGCGGCAACTGCGAACTCTCCAAGCCGGGCAAGATCGTGACCAGCCCGAACGGCGTCGAGATCCACGCCCCGCTCAACCTGCCCGCCTCGATGCCCACCGGGGCCAGCATCTTCTATTCGCGCAACATCTCCAACTTGCTGCTCAATTTCATCGCCGACGGGAACGTCAATCTAGATTTCGACGATGCGGTCGTTGCCGCGACGGTGATCACTCACGGCGGCAAGGTCGTCCAGCCGGCGACCCTCAAGTTGCTCCAACCGGCTCCAAAGGGAGGCGCCCAGGCATGAATGTCGGGACCCTGATCAACGACCTGACGATCTTCGTGCTGGCGATCCTGCTCGGGTTCGAGGTGATAAGCCGCGTCCCGGCCACACTGCACACACCTCTGATGTCGGGCACCAACTCGATCCACGGCATCGTTCTCGTGGGCGCCATAGCCCTCGCTGCCGCGGCCGACAATCCACTAAGCGGCATCCTCGCCTTCGTCGCCGTGGTGTTCGCCGGCGCGAACGTCGTCGGCGGCTACTGGGTAACCGATCGAATGCTGCAGATGTTCAAACGACGCCCGGTCCCCAAGGCCGATAAGCCCGCCGAATGACGAGGAGCCGGCCATGAACACCACCGATCTGGGGTACCTGGTGCAGTTTGCCTTCCTGATTGGGGC
>JADGQJ010000171.1 GCA_017881885.1 Chloroflexota bacterium | reverse complement strand
CCGCCTGCTCCGCCGGCGGTTCCTTCGAAGTCACCGCAATGCCTCCTGCAGCGCGACGCGGGCGTCGGTGCGCTCGTCTCGATACTTGACCACGACGGCAGCCGAAAGCCCGATGCCGTTGCTCTCCGCGAACTCACCCTGCGCCTGCCGCACACCCGGCACCACCACGGCGCCCGCGGGCACGACCAGCGGCTCATCGAGCGTCCCGACCAGGACGCGGCCCTGCACCAGGTCGTAGAGGCGGCTCGTACCGGTCAGGATCACGCCGGCCGCGATCACGGCTCCGCGCTTGACCAGCACGCCTTCGAGCAGCGCCGACTGGGCGCCGATGAAGACCTCGTCCTCGACGATCACGGGGCGGCGGCCCGCCGGCTCCAGCACGCCGCCGATCTGGACCGCGGCCGAAAGGTGGACGCGCGACCCGATCTGCGCGCACGAGCCGACCAGGACGTGCGAGTCGACCATCGTCCCCTCGCCGATCCACGCCCCGACGTTGATGTAAGAGGGCGGCATGATCGTCACGCCGGGCGCGAGATAGACGCCCCCGCGAACCGTGGTTCCGCCCGGGACGACGCGCCACGGCTTGCCGGCGGCCAGCGCCTCGCGGGCTTCCGCAGAGTCGAGCAGGTCCTTGACGGGCAGCCCCACGCGGTCGCGGAACTGAAACGCGCCGCCGAGATCCCACGTCCGCGTCTCGCGGTCGGCGAACAGCCCGAGGATCGCCGACTGCACGGCCGCATCGACGCGCCAGCCACCGGGTGCGTCCGGGTCTGGATGAGCCGCCCGAATTCGGCCGGAGTCGAGGTCGGACAGGATGTCGGATGGAGTCCGGTCGTTCACGTCGCCATCATCGCGCGGATCGACCTCCCGGGTTCGGTCGAAGTCACGCGTGGGCCGTCGCGGTCGCCCGCTCGATAGCCGGGCGCGAGGTCGCGCGCTTCGCCCCGGTGGATCCGGCAGCGCCGGGCGCGCCCAGCTCCATGGCGCCGGTCGCCTCGAGGATCACGAGCAAACGGGCGCGATATGCCTCGTCGAGCGGAAGCAGCGGGAGCCGGACCATATCGGTCGATAGGCCCATCAGCGAGAGCGCGGCCTTGACCGGCACCGGGTTCGGCCCGCCCACGAAGTTGGCCTTCATGAGCGGCAGCCAGCGCTCGTGGATGGCCCGCGCGGTGTCCCAGTCCGCCGCGAATGCGGCGTCGCACATCTCCGCCATCGGGCCGGGGATCTCGTTGGAGCACGTGCAGATGACGCCGTCGCCGCCCATTGCCAGCATCGGCAGCGTCCAGGTGTCGTCGCCGGCGAGAACCGAGAAGCCGGCCGGTCGATCCCGCAGGATTGTCGCGATCTGATCCATGTTGGCCGAGGCTTCCTTCACGGCCACGACCCGCGGGTGCTCGGCAAGCCGCAGAAGCGTGGCGGCCTCGACGTTGACCCCGGTTCGGCCGGGCACGTTGTAGACGATGATCGGCAGATCGCCTTCCTCGGCGACGGCACGGAAATGCGCCTCGAGCATCCGCTGGTCGGGCTTGTTGTAGTACGGGGCGACGACGAGGGCGGCGTCGACGCCCATGGCGGCCGCGCGGCGCGTGGATCGGATCGCGGTCGCGGTGCTATTGGAGCCGGTCCCGGCGATGACGCGGAGGCGGTCGCGGCTCGGCCGTTCGGCGGCGACTTCGAGAGTGGTCCCGATCACCCACTCGTCTTCTTCGTGGCTGAGTGTCGGCGTCTCACCGGTCGTTCCGCAGGCCACCAGGCCGTGGATGCCGGAATCGATCTGGCGGCGGACCAGGGCCCGGAAGGTATCCTCGTCGATCGAGCCGTCGGGTCGGAATGGCGTGACGAGGGCCGTGAATGCCCCTCTGAGCATGCGGTGGGCTGGCATCTGCGTCTCCTTGGTTGCGCCTTCGGCGCGATTGGCTGGGCTGGGTTGGGGCGGTGTCAGGAGGCCGGCGCCGAAGCTCGGACGGCTTCGGCCGGCTGGGGTTTGGTGGCGGCGATCATCGAGTCGATGACTTCGTCGAAGGCGTGGAAACCCGCGGTCCGCGGCTCGGCCAGGAGCCACTCGCCGGCGGTGGCTGCGCCGGCTGCGTAGGCCGACCGATCTCTCGCGGTGAGCCGCATCTCCAGGCTCTCGCCCGGGGCGTCGAAACCCACGAGGTGCATCCCCGGAGCGGCGCCGGCCCGAATGACGGCCACGTCCAGCTCCTCGGGCGCGGGCGCGCCGTGGACCATTGGCTGGGCGACCCGCGTCTTGCGTGGGTGAGCGGCGATGAGGCGCCGCGACAGTTCGATGGCGGTCCCGGACGGCCGGTCGGTCTTGGTGCGGCGGTGCCACTCGACGATGTAGGGGTCGTATTCGGCGAACGGGCCGAAGAGCCGGGCGGCTTCCTCGACGAGGCGGGCGAACAGCATCACTCCCAGGCTGAAGTTGGCCGAGGCCACCGCGGTCGCGTCGCAGTCGGCCAGCAGCGCGGCCACTTCGGCGCGGTCGTCCGCCCAGCTGGTAGTGCCGATCACGAATCGGCGGACTCCGCCGGCCAGCGCTGCACGGACGTTCTGCAGCACGGCGTCGCCCTGGCTGAAGTCGAACAGCACCTCGGCGCCGAGGAAGCGGCCGGGCTCGTGACCGGCCTTCGGGTCGGCCGGCATGCCGAGGATCGCCATCGGGGGCGCGCCGCGGCCGGCCAGCGCAGCCGCGACCGCGCGACCCATTCCGCCATCCCCGGCGACGATGCTCAGCATTCCTCGTGACCTCCGTTCCGATCCTTGGGGCAAACAAAAAGGCCGCAACACCCACCCTCGGTGTCGCGGCCCTCGGAGCCTCGCCCTGGCTCCGCGGTTCTTCTCGAACGCCGCCGAGCCTTAGGGCCGAGCCTCACGGCAGGGCCGCCAACGCTTGGATTTCGGCTTGGCGACTATCTGGGCGAACATTGCTGGCGGATTATGCACTAGTCCGTCGCCAATGCGCAAGTGTTGCGAGTGTCATGCAGAGTGAATAGAGGAATTATGCACGACTCTATACAGGACGGATAATGAACGAGGGGTAAACGCCAGAGGGGTTGCGGGATTTCCCGACATCCGCTCGCCCGGCCGCGATGTTAGCTTCTGGTCGCGTAGCGCATCCGTCCGTAGGATGCGCCGCAGCAGGGGACGGCTCGGAGGATGGGAATGCGCCGCAGAGACTGGATCATCGGGGCGCTGCTCGTGGCGATCGTCGCCGAGGTCGCAGTGGCGTGGGACCGCAACGACGCCTATTCCGGCGTCAACCTCGCCTACCGCGACGGCCAGGTTGTGGTCGCGAGCGTCGACTACGGATCGTCCGCCTACGCGCAGGCCCTACCGCCGGACTGGGTCGTCGAGACGATCGGCGACGGCAACGAGCTGACGGACGTCCTGGGCGAGACCGTCGCCCAGAAACAGGCCCTGGCCGCGGCGCCCTGGCAGTGGCGGCAGCTGAACCTCATCCCACCGGGAGACGTCGCAGCCGAGCTCAAGGTACGGGCGGACTCCCAGGGGCCGGCGGACTCGCAGCAATGCCTCGACGTTCGATACGTCGACAGCGGCTATGTCTGCGTCATCTCGTCCAATGTCGCCCAGAGCTGGTTCTGGTTCGGCCAGAGCGGTGGCCAGGGCGAGTACTTCCTGCTTTGGACGATCTTGCTGGGAACGTTGCTCGGAGCATGGTGGCTCCGCAGCGGCCGAGAAGGCCCGCGCCTCGTGCCGTACGCCTGGACTCTGCCGGTGGCCGTGGCGATGCCGCTGCTGGTGATACGCCTCGACCAGATCCAGGACGTGGCGGTAGTCGTTGTCCAGGGCGGCATGCTGGTGGCCGGAGGGCTGCCACTCGGCCTGCAGCTTGTGGGAGGACTCCAGAAGCGCCGCCGGACCGTCGGCGCCATCGTGGTGCTCGCCGCGATCGCGACTATGGGCGTTTCGGTGCTGATGCCCATCTACGATCGCGAGGCCGACGCCTGGATGCTGCCCTTGTTGAGGGTCCTATGCCCCGCCGCCATCGTCCTGGTGCCGGGTCTTGCCCGGGTCGTGCAGGCGCTCCGTCTGGCCGAATCCGGGGCGCAGGTGCCCGCCGGCGAGCCGCGCGCGATCGAGCTGGCGGCCGTCGCCCTGACCGCCGCCTCTTCCTGCGCCGGCTTGCTGCTCTTCCACCACGAGACATGGTTGGTTCTGGTCTGGCTGGGCGCGATCGCGGTCTGGCGCCTGGGCCGCCTGCCCATGTCGAAGTTGCTGAGCCGGGCGTCGTTCCAACGAGACCTTGCCGTTCGGGCGACCGAGGTCGAGCGGGCCCGCATAGCCGCCGACATCCACGACTACGCCCTGCAGGACCTGACGATGCTGGTCCGGCGCCTGGACGCGGCCGGAGACTCGGCCAATGCCGCCGCTGCCCGCGAGGTCGCCGAGCGCCTTCGATCCATCTGCGGTGACCTCAGGCTGCCGGTCCTGGACGACCTGGGGGTTGGCCCGGCGATCGAATGGCTGTGCCAGAGATACGAAGAGCCGGCCGGACCGGTTGCGCTCGATCGGCTCGACGACGAGAAGCGTCTGCCAGCCGAGCCGGAGCTGGCCTTCTTCCGAGTGGCCCAGGAGGCGATCAGCAACGCCGTACGCCACGGCGCTCCGCCGATC
>JADGQJ010000065.1 GCA_017881885.1 Chloroflexota bacterium | reverse complement strand
GGCGAGGAGAATACACAGAGCCGTGACGATCCAGAATCCCGGCCCCTCGTCCAGGCGGAACGCGGCCTGCGCCTCGCTCATTCCGAAGATGCCGCCCACTGCGCCGATCCCCGCGACCACCACGGTCACGCCCGTCAGCCGCTTCATGATCAGCGACAGGTTGTTGTTCACGGTGGACAGGTACGTCTCGAGAGTCGCTGAGGCGAGCTCGCGGTAGGTGTCGAGTTCGTCGGTCAGCCGGATGAGGTGGTCGTAGGCGTCGCGGAAGTACAGCCGGTTCTCGGTCGAGACCTGCGTCTCCTCGCGACTTGACATGACGTTGAACATCTCGCGCTCGGGGGCCGTGATGCGTCGGATCTGGATCAGCGCGCGCTTGAGCTCGAACAGCCGCTCCAGGAGAGTTCGATCAGCCTTGGCGACGACCGCGTCCTCGAGGGCGTCGATCTCATCGCCGAGACGGTCGAGGATCGGGAAGTAGGCGTCGATGATGTCGTCGCACATCGCCCACAGAACGAAGTCCGGGCCGCGCTCCATGGCGCCCGCGAGACCGACACGGATGTGGTGCGTCGCCCGCGGATCCCACCAGTGGCTGTGGCTGCTCAGCAGCAGCCCCTTGCCGAGGACGAAGTCCAGCTCGCGGTCGTAGAACGTCCCGTCGTCGAACCCGAGCGAGAAGACGACCAGATGCAGGAGGTCGCCGACCTGGTCGATCTTGGCGCGCTGGTCGCGCTCGGCGAGGTCTTCGGCCAGCAACGGGTGCAGGTCGAGGATCTTGCTGACCTCGGCCAGGAGGCTCGGCGTCGGCTCGCACAGGTCGACCCAGACCTGGGCCTTCGCCGACCGGACGGCTCGCTTGAGCTCGACCAGCGCAGATTCGCCTTCGAGCTCGCGGAGGACGCCGGCTTCTAGCGAAACGACCCGGACGACGTTGGGCAGCTGCTCCGGCAGAGGGGACCGGGCCGATATTGCGGCCGGTGCTGCCGCCAACGGCCCGTCCGGCGGAGACGAACCGGCAACGGCCGGAACCACATCGGCGGCCGGAGGTGCCTTCTCCTTAGAAGGCGATCGAGTCGTCATGCGCCGTCTCCTCCGTCGGGCCTTCGCCTTGGTCTGCGGCGCCGGGCCGCTTCCTGATTTGGAGCGCCAGGGCCGGCACGACCGCAACGAGCGTAACCGCCGCTGCCACCAGGAAGACGCCGACCATGATCGAGGCCGCCTTGCTCGCGGCCCAGCTTTCCAGCGCCTGCGCCACCAGCCCATCGTGGAGCGGCCGATCGCGCAGGTATGCCGGAATGTACTGCTTGTAGGCCTCGCCCGAGCCGTAGATCTCGTTGGAGATGCGTGTGATCGTCGTGGAGCCGTAAGCCGTAAGCGCCGCCATGCCCACCGCCATGCCGATCATCCGCGCCACCGTCACGGTGGCGGATGCGGCGCCGAATGCCCGCCTGCCGGCGGCTTCCACCGCGGCCGTGGACCGCGGCGTGACCGTCAGCCCGAAGCCGAAACCGAAGACCGCCGCGGACGCCGCGAAAGCGTTGGTCGGCGCGTTCGGGCTCCACGTCGACATCCAGACGAGACCGCCGGAGCTGAGCGCCAAACCGACCAGCGTCAAAAGGCGGAGCGACAGCACCCGGGTGAGAAACCCCGACAGCAGCGCGCCGACTGCCATCGCGCCGGCCAGGGCGCCGAGCACCACTCGCTGCTCCGCCGGGCCGCCGTAGAGGACTCGGTCGACGAACACCGCTCCGCCCACGATCGCGGTGGCCATGCCGTAGCCGGTAAGCAGCGAGATCAGCGCCGCCGAGCTGAAGACCCGGTCGGCGAAGAGGCGAGGGTCGAGGAATGGGTCCGGCCGGCGCAGGCCGTGGATGATGGCGACGAGCAGCGAAACGGCGCCCACGGCCAGGAGTGCGCCGACCGCCAGCGCGATCGGCACCCCAAAGACCTCGTCGCCGCTGCCGATGAGCGTGACCCCGAAAAGGATGCCGATCAGGCCGACGGTAAAGAGCAGCGCTCCGAGCAGGTCCACGCGCGCCGGCACGTGAGGCGTGTCCCAGCCGGAGCTGGCCGCCCAGGCGATCACCAGTCCGCAGATGCCGATCGGGACATTCACGTAGAAGACCCAGCGCCACGACGGCGCGACGATCGTGACGAGCGGGCCGCTGCTGACGCCCAGCTGCGCCAGGGCCGTTTCCGGGTGGACGGTCTCGAGCACCGCGGCGCCGACGAAAGGCCCGGCGGCCATGCCCAAGAACGTCAGAGCGCCGATGATCCCCAGGGCCCGAGGCCGGGCCGGTCCCTCGAAGAGGTGCGAGGCCGCGGCCGTCGCCACGGGAATGATCGCGCCGCCGCCGACGGCCTGGACGAGCCGCGCCGCGATCAGCTGATCGAGATCCTGTGCGATCCCCGCCAGAAACGAGCCGACGGTGAAGATGAGCAGGGCCGCCAGAAAGAGGCGGCGAGCGCCCCACGTGTCGGTGAGGCGGCCCGCCAGCGGCATCGTGACGACGTACATCAACAGGTAGCCGCTGATGATCCACGATGCCTTGCGCAGGTCCGTCCAGTCGGCCACCGTCGAGAGGATCTGCGGCAGCGCCACGGCCGTGACCATCAACTCCAGCCCGGCCAGGAACACGCCGACGCCGAGCACCGCCAGAAGCAGGTAGGAGTTGCGCCTCTGCATGCTGGTGAGTGTAGGCGAGCCCGTGCCGGACCACGTTCACCGCCCGGCAGAGACGGGGGCCGCGGCGACGCGCAGAGCGCGGCGCCACTGCTCGGCGCGTGCGGCCCGGCTCGCCGCCACCCACGCCGCCCTCACCCGCTTGACAGCCCGGGGCTCCCCAACCTAGCATCAACCGACCTTTATATAAAGGCACGTTTGCGCGAGCCGGGCGCCGCCGCGCGGCCGGGAACACCACGAGGCTACGTCACTTGCCATCACCAGCGCACTTCAGGGGCACCGTCGCCGCGATCGTCGACCAGCCGGACGATCTGCGCGAACTGCGCGTCTTCCACAAGGCGCTTGCGGACGTGAACCGCCTCCGCATCGTGAGGCGGCTGGCGGAGGGACCCGCCACGATCGGCGATCTGATCGACACCGTCGGTCTCTCCCAGCCGCTTGTCAGCTGGCACGTTGCGCGTCTCAAGGCCGCCGGCGTGGTCGAGACCAAGCGCACGGGCCGCGAGGTCTTCTGCCAGCTCCGACCCAACGTTTTCGACGAAGTGGCCGAACGGCAGCGAATCCTGCTGGGCGTTTCGGGCACGGCCGACCCGGCCGCCGAACGCCTCGTCGAGGCGCACTGAGCCGTGGGCGACCAGTCCCTGGTGTCGCAAGAAACGCGAGCCCGAGTCCGCGGCGCGATCACACCCATCGCCCTCGGCCTGGGCAGGATCGGCCTGACCCCCAACGCGCTCACCGTCATCGGCTTCCTCATCTCCGGCGTCGCCGCCGCGACCGCCGCGGCCCAGCTCTGGCTCCTCGCCGCCGGTCTCGTCATCTTCGGCGGCTCGTTCGACATGCTCGACGGCGGACTCGCCCGCGCCCAGAACCGCGTGACCCGCTTCGGGGCATTTCTGGACTCCACGCTGGATCGCTGGGGTGAAGGGGTCGTGTACATCGGCATCGTGGCCGGCGCTTCGACCGCCGGCTTCGTCGCCGGTGCCGTCCTCGCCGCCGCCGCCGCCGTCTCGAGCTTCCAGGTCAGCTACACCAGGGCCAAAGCGGAGAGCCTGGACCTGCACGGCGAAGTGGGCATCGCCCCGCGCGCCGAGCGGCTCGTCGTCCTGACCATCGGCCTCCTCGCGGCCGGTCTGGACGGCGGCATCGCCGCGGGCGCGAGAGGCCAGGTATGGTTGGCGCTCGCCCTCGGCATCATCTTCGCCACGGCCAGCATCACCGCCGTCCAGCGAACGTGGCACGTCCGGACGCAGCTTCGCCAACAGGAGCAGAAACCAAAGTGAGCGAGAAGATCGGCAGCGACGCCGCGCACGCAACGGCCGAGGCAAGGTGACGACCGAGGGTTCGACCGAGGCCCGCCCGGAGGGCAGCGGCGCGACCAAGAAGTTCGAGGCGCCGCACCGCCTGGAGAAGGAGACCTTCTTCACCCACGTGGCCGGCGTGACGATGCTGAGCTTCTGGCGGACGTCGTCGTGGATCGCGGGCCACCTGCCCGCCGGCCCGGTGTATCGCGTCGGTGGCTGGTTCTCCATGATCGGCTACGGCGCCAGCCCAACTCGGCGGCGCTGGCTGCGGGCCAACTTCGCCCACGTCCTGGGCGTATCGCCGAGAGACAAGGCCGCCCACCACATGGCCCGCGCGGCCTATCGCAACTACTCCCGGTACATCATGGAGTTGATGCGGCTGCCCTGGATGAAGCGCGAGGACGTCGATCAGCTGCTCGAGGTCAAGAGCCTCGAGCGGTTCCTCGAGATCTACCGCGAGTCCAAGGGCATCGTCCTGGTGGCGGCCCACCTCGGCAACAACGAGGCGGCTGCGGCCGGTTTCGCCAAGCAGGGTCTCGAGATCAACGTCGTCGGCGACGACAGCTCCTACCGCGAGCTGTACGAGCTCTTCGAGCGGCAGCGTGAAAGCTGGGGCGTCAAGATGATCTCCTGGCACAACCTGCGTGGCGTGTACGGCGCTCTCCGGCGTCACGAGGGCCTCGTGCTGCTGGTGGACTGGGGTTATCGAGAGGACGGGATCCCGGTCAAGATGTTCGGCGCGTGGACGACGCTGCCGGCCGGTCCGGCGATACTTGCCGCCAAACACGGATCGGCGATCGTGCCGTTCTCGATCAACCGGCTCGCCGACGGCACGTTCCGGGCGGCCGCCGACGAGCCCATCCACGTCCCGTCGAACTCCCCGGCCGATCTGGCCCGAGCCACGCAGGAGATCGCCACGGCTCTCGAAAGGCACATTTCGCCTGCCCCGGAGCAGTGGTACATCTTCAAGACGATCTGGCCGGAGACTGCCGCGGAAGCCGCGGCGCTCGAGGCGCGACATGCCGCGGTCATGGCCGCCGAAGCCGCCGAGGTCGCCGAAGCCGCCGGCGGCGTGAGCGGTCCGTCGAGGCGAAAGGGTCGATGAGCGGCGGGGCGACCCCCTCGATCGCGGCCGAACCAGTCCCGCCGGCCACCGCTCCGAACACTCCCGTGCCCGGCGCTGCGGGGCGTCGCCCCACGACGGGGCGGCACGCCGCGCCGGACGTCCAACGTCGCGGCCTTCGCTGGCGAGCGGCCGATCGAGTCGTCGCCGCGATTGTGATCGGCGGCATGGAGTTGATCCGGCGCATGCCCGACGCGCCGCTCTGGTGGCTCGGCAACGCGGCCGGCAACATCGAGTACTGGGTTGCGAAGCGCCGCCGCGACGAAGCCCGCCGCAACCTGCGCCGCGTCGTGCAATGGATGGCCGCGCACGACGTGGGTGCCGAGAGCTACCACAGCGCGGCCACCGACCCGCGAGCCCTTGAGGCGATCGTCCGATCGGCCTTCCGACATCACGCCCACTACTACATCGAGCTTGCCCGGGCGCCCCGGTTCGACTGGAATTACCTGGAGAAACGGCTCGTCATCGACACGCCGGAGGCGGTGGACGCGGCGCTTTCCGAACGCAAGGCCCTCCTTCTCGTCGGCCTGCATTTCGGCACGATCGAGCTGCCCGGATTCCTTGCTCTCCAGCGCATCGGTCAGGTTGTCGCCCCGATGGAGTCGCTCCGCAACGAGCGCATCCAGGCCTACATGAAGCGGACGAGGGGCGTCATCGGCGTCCGGATCCTGACCATCGAAGAAGCCGGCCCGGAGCTACTGGCCGTCCTGCGCCGCAACGAGCCAATCGGAATCATCGCCGACCGAGATCTAACCGGCAGCGGGTTGGAGGTCGAGTTCTTCGGCGGCAGGACGAAGATTCCGGCCGGGCCGGCCCTGCTCGCCACAGAGACGGGCGCGCCGGCCTACGTGTCGGGCGTGCGGCGAGTCGGTCCGGGACGCTATCGTGGCGTCCTCTATCCGGTTCCGACGCCGGGGGGCGTGAGCAGGCGGGGGCGGAGCCGGTCGATGGTTCGGGAAGAGGCGAAGCTGTTCGAGCGAGTCATCGCCGACGCGCCCGAGCAATGGCTCGCGGTCTTTCACCCGATCTGGCCCGATCTCGATCGGGCGCCGAAAACCGACACCGGAGAAGCTGCGTGAGTTCGGCCGACGGATCGCCCCAGGGCACGCCCGAAGGATCGCCGCGGGGCGAGCGCCTCGGCAAAGCCGACGTGCATATCCATTCGATCGCCTCGGACGGGACTGCTTCGGCCGCCCAGATCCTCGACTACGCCGAGAACCAGACGGATCTGGACCTGATCGCCATCGCCGATCACGAGCGGATCGAGGCCGCAGTCGAATGCCGGCGCCTCGCTCGCGAGCGCGGCAGCCGCGTGGAGGTCATCGTGGCCGAGGAGGTGACGACCCGCAGCGGGCACCTGCTGGGCGTCTTCCTGCAGGCTCGGCTCAAGCGCAACCAGCGCCTCGAGACGACGGTCGCCGAGATCCACGAGCAGGGCGGCCTGGCGATCGTGCCTCATCCGTTCTCCGCGTTCACCCTGGGCATGCGCAAGAACGCCATCATGCGCGTCCATCTTTCGACCGATCCGCTGGTCTACTGGGACGCCCTCGAGGGCTACAACCCCTCAACCGCCGGCCGTTACGGACGCGCCGCCACTGCCCGCATCGCCGTGGAGTTGGGACTCCCGCTGGTGGGCAACAGCGACGCGCACACGATCGACACGATCGGAGACGGCCACACGCTCTTCCCGGGAACCACCGCCGATGACTACCGTCGGGCGATCCTGGCAGGGACGACGAGCGGCAGCTGCATCACCTGGGGCGCCGTCCGCGAAGTCCTGATCTACGGCCTCCAGGTTCGAAAGCAGGCCCACGACGTCTCGCGCTGGGGCCGGCGCAACCTCCTGCGCGACGACGCCCCGCGCGACCTCGGCGTTCCGGCCGACCAGCTCGAGCTGCAGCGCGAGCGAGAGCTCAGCTACATCCGCGAACGTGACGCCCGCCGCCACTCCAACGGCTCTCCCGACCGCGAGGCCGAGTCCGGACCGGCCCGCCGCCTGCTCGCCATCCGCCGGCGTGTCCGCGCCCGATCGATGGCGGCCGCACGTCGCCGTGAGGTCGAGGAGCCGCCGGCGTGAAGATCGGGCTGGTGACTCCTTACGTCTACCCGGTCCCGGGAGGAGTCAACGAGCACGTCCGCTTCCTCTACGAGAACCTCCGCCTGCGCGGCCACGACGTCCGCATCATCACCAGCAGTCACGGCCTGCAGCGATCGTCCGAAGGCGACGTCATCCGCATCGGCAAGGGTTTCAGCATGCCGACGAACGGCTCGGTAGGGACGATCACGGTGTCGCCGCGATACGTCTCCCAGGTGAAGCGCGTGCTCGAGCGTGAGCGCTTCGACCTGCTCCACTTCCACGAGCCATTCGTGCCGTTCCTCTCCCTGATCGTGCTCGGCCAGTCCACCAGCGTGAACATCGCCACCTTCCACGCCTATGCCGGCTTCTCGCCGGCATACGAGCTGGGCAGCAAGATGCTGCCCCACTACGCCGCGAAGCTGCACGGCCGGATTGCGGTCAGCGCCGCGGCGCGCCATTTTGTCGATCGCTTCTTCCCCGGCGACTACAAGGTCATCCCGAACGGCGTGAACGTCGGCCGTTACCAACGCGCCGTGCCGATTGCCCGCTGGCAGGACGGCACGCCCAACCTGTTGTTCGTGGGCCGCTTGGAGGACCGCAAGGGCCTGCCCCACCTCCTCAAGGCATTCCGCCTGATCCGCAAGAGCGGTCTGGAGGCGCGCCTGCTGGTCGTGGGATCGGGACCGCAGGAGCGCGAGTCGAGACGCTACGTCATGACTCGCGGCCTCCAGAACGTGGAGTTCCTGGGGCGGGTGAGCGATGCCGAGAAGGCGCAGCTCTTCAAGACGGCGGACGTCTTTGTTTCTCCGGCCACCGGCCGCGAGTCGTTCGGGATCGTGCTGCTCGAAGCGATGGCGGCCGGCGCCCCGATCGTGTGCAGCGACATCCACGGCTACAAGGGCGTGGTCCAGCGCGGCCGCCAGGCCATCCTCGTGCCGCCGCACGACGCCAAAGCTCTCGCGGCCGGCATCACCGAGCTGCTCGTCGATCCGGCGCTTCGGGCCCGCCTCGGCGCGAGCGGGCAGGAGCGAGCGCAGCAGTTCAGCTGGGAGCGGGTCACGGCCAAGGTCGACGACTACTACGGCTTCGTGATCCGCCGCCTTGCCGCCCAGGGACAGCTGCCCGCCGGGTTCTCGGCCGAGATCCCACAACTCCGCCCCGGAGAGCTTCAGCGGCCCTGAGCCGTCCGGAAGTCTAGGTTTCGGGACCGGCGGCCTCGTTTACGGCGTCGCTCGATCCCGCGTCGCCGGTCTCTCCGGCGGCATCGCCGGCGGCGTCGCCCGATCCCGCGTCGTCGGCCGCGCCTGCCGCTCCACCGTCGCCGTCGAAGTCGCCCCCGGCGCCGTCGCTGAGCCCAAGACCCGCCACCACGAGCTGGTGCCGGCGGTAGCCGTTTACGACGCGTTGCACCCAGGCCACGTAGCCGGCGAGTATGGCGACGACGAGAACCGCAACGGAGAGCTCGATTGCGGAACCGTCCGTCAGAGACACGGACGACGACACCTGCATGTTGTCCGCAAACTGGAAGCCGTACAGCCAGGTCGGCAGCAAGCCGTTATACACGCTGGAGATGTTGTTCGGCATCGGCAGCGCCGAGAGATTCGGGTAGAGCGCCACGAACGCGATGACCGCAGAGACGCAGAAGACCAGCACCAGGCGGCGCGAATCTCGCATGGCCAGCGCCGCGAGCGCCATGATGCTCAGGAACGCCAGCATGAGCAGCGCCACCACGTCCGACGGCAGCGGCACCTCGAAGAGCAGCGTGCGCGGGGCGTAGGCGCCGAGCCAGAGCAGCAGCGCGCCGGCAACGACCACGGGCGCAACCAGCTGGAAGACCCAACCCGCCGAGCGGCTGTTTTCATCCTCCGGCCGGCGTTCCATCCGAATAAGGGTGACGGCGAGCACTGCGAGCGCGGCAATCAGGACGACCGCGATCAGGAAGATGTGCGTGTCGACACGCAGGTCGCCGACGGTGCGCCCGCAGACCATCTGACGCCAGTAGTCGTCCAGCCCGACTCGGGCCAGGCCGCAAACCTGGTATTTCGTCAGCCACAGGACCGGCGCGACGAGGATTGTCGCGGCGACGCCAACTCGGGCGAGCAGCCACGTCCGCCTCGACGGCCCATGCCACAGCTCCGCCAGGAAATAGGCGAGACCTAACAGGAAGAACGGCAGCGCCGTATAGAAGTGGTACTGGAACGCGGCGCGGTCGATGCGGGACCAGGACAGCCATTGCCAGAAGAAGGCGACGGCGATCAGCGCCAGCCCGAGGCTGCGCCGCTTGAAGGCCTGCCAGCAGACGAAGCCCATGGCCGTGATCGAGAGCCACCACAGCACCGGGTTGCCGCCGTCGTAGATCATCGACCCGGTGTCCTGGGCGTAGGTGACGCTCTCGAACCAGACCGGCTTCAGATCCAACGGCCACGCCCACCAGGGCGAGCTCGCGGCATGCGTGGCGCGCAGATCGTTGTGGTAGTTGTACATGCTGACAGTGAGATCCATGAGGGTCTGGCCGGTATGCCCCGAAGGCCAGGCGTTCGTGCATTGGCCGTTCGGGTCGGTGTGCCAGCACATGAGAACGGGCAGGGGACCCGAATCGGTCGTCTCCTGCTGCCAGGGCACGGCCCACGGGATGTACAGGGCGATGTAGATGACGAAGGGCAGGATCAGGACGCAGGCCGCCATCCACGCGGCCGGCAGCCCGAAGCCGGAGCCCATTCGCAGCCAGCCCTCAGGAGCCGGCGCAGGTGGATCGGCGAACGAAGACGGATCGTCCGCGGTCGGCGGGATAGCGAGCGGGCCGAAGCCCAGTCTGCCGGCGACCCAGAACGCCGCGGCGGGCAGGATGATCGCGCCTGCGCCGATCGCCATGAGAGTCACGCTGCCCCTCGCAGCGCCGAGGGCTCCGGCGCCGATGCCGCCCAGCGCCGGAACGGCGATGGCGAACTGGAGCTCCTGCTTGGTCCAGGCGATCGGGTGGTAGGCGTTGACGGCCGACACGATCGCGGTCGCCACGAACATCATCAGGAAGAAGGTGTAGTTCTGAGCGCCGTTCTGGTCCGGCGCCGGGTAGAACCGCATCGACCAAAACATGATCGCCCCGCCGATCAACGCCGCGACCGCAACGAACAACACCCGATCCGGCGTCGTTCGCGCACGCCTCATGGCGTAGTAAACGCCGCCGATGACGATCGCGGCGCCCACTCCCAGGCCGACCAGCAACTCGGGGATATTCCCCGTGTCGGGCAGGGATTTCATCTCGGCGATCGACATCCAACCTAGGATGCCGGTGCCGGCGACCAGGCCGAGGACCGTGACGAGCCGTCCCAGCGCCGATCTGAGGAGGATCAGGATTCCGATGCTCAAGATGGCATAGACGGCAACCCACTTCGACACCAGGGCAAGGCCGAGGATCACACCCAGGAGCGGCATCCCCAACCAGAAGGCCAGCCACGACTTGAAGCCCCTCTTGTCGCCGCCGAGCCACAGGTAGGCGAAAACCAGATAGCCCAGTAAGAGGAAGCCGCCGACGTACGTGTCGTTCATGGCGATGCGCGACTGGGCGAACAGCATCCCGTCCACGCAGGAGAAAAGCGCGACCAGGAGCCCTACCAGGCGGCGGCGGAAGAGGAGTCGCGCCAGCAGATAGAGACAGACCGCCATCAGGGCTCCGAAGAGGACTCCCACGACCCGCCAGGCGAAGGCGAACTGGCCGATGTCCACCTGGGCCATGTCGCCGTTCGGAGCGAAAGCGAGCAGATCCTGTCGATCGGTGTTTGGCATCTGAGGCGTCGCGTCGGCGCCGATGGCGACCGGCTCCCACGGCAATCGCGCGTCCGAGAAGACCGCGTTGCCGTTGCTCTCGATCGCGTAGACGGTCCAGCCGGAGCCATCCGGAGTGCGTCCAAGCGCCTGGGCGATCTTGTTCGAGTTGTCGAAGACGATCTTCGTGATCTCGCCGGGCATCTTCTTGAGCGGTTGGTCGGCCGCCCGACTGAATGATCCGCCTCCCGTCGAATTGACCTTCACCAGGAGGATGGAGGCGCCGGTGGCGACGTACGACTCCTGATCCGTGTTTGGGTTCAGCGCGATGGAGGTCGCCGGCTGATTCTTGATCTTGACGTCGGGCAGCTGGCCGTCGTCGATCAGCTGTTGGAGGGAGATGATCTGCTCCTGGCTCATCGTGCCGAGGTCGACCGGCTGTTCCAGGCCCACTTCCGTCGCCGCGTTGAGCTCGGCCGCGACGTTCTCAGGCGCGAGACCAAGTGCAGTAGCGATTGCATCGGCTTCGGCCGGCACGTCGACGGTCGAGCCGGACGTCGGGGTCCGTACGATCGAACCGGTGAAGTACGTCGAGGTTACGGTGAGGAACCGGGCGTCCATGACGCCGACGCCTCTGGCATAGGCGACCATGACCTGCGGGTCGTCCGTCTTGATGTCGATGCCGGGCAGCTTGCCGTCATCGATGAGCTGCCGCAGCGCGCTGATCTGGTCCTGCGTGAGAACACCGAGATCGACCGGCTGCTCGATGCCCGGGATGGCCGATGCGTTCAGAGCCGCCTCGACCTCATCGGTGGTCAGGCCCAGCGCCGTGGCGATGGCCTCGGCCTCGGCCGACACGTCGACGGTCGGGGTCGGTGTCGGGATCGGTGTTGTCGGGGTCGGTGTTGTCGGTGTCGGTGTGGGAGTCGGTGTGGGAGTCGGTGTCGTTGTCGAAGTCGATGTCGTGACGCGCACGATCGTTGCCGCTCCGGTGCCGAGCGGCGCGAAATCGACCGCGCCATCGAGCTTGGTGTGAGCCAGGATCGCACCCGTGCCGTCGACCGAGGCGATCGTGCCTGTGGCGTCGACGGCGAGGATCAGCGGCGGCGAGCCGGCATACAAGTGGACGATCGGGAACCCGGTCTGGGTCGGCAGCTCGGTCGCCGGAGCGGGCGACGCCTCGGTGCCCAGGCGCACGTAGTCCAGTGAATAGATGTCGATCCGCCAGATGTGTCCGTCGGACGTGCCGACGAACATGTTGCCCGTGTCGGCGGCGATGGAGAGCGAGGCTGCCCCGGGGATCGGGTATGAGGCCTCCAACTTGCGGGTCTGGAGGTCGTAGGCCTTCACCGCGTCGCCGGTCGCGACGAACAGGCGATCGCCGAGCCGGGCGTCGGCGTTGGTCCGGGCGTCGGGGGCCGTGCCGTCCGTCGTCGTGGCATCCGGGGGCACGATGCGCGGCTGGACGACCGCGTCCTTCACCGGCACGCCCAGGTTGCTCGTTGCGGTGACCTTGTCGTCCGAGAAGACGACCAGGCCGCCGGCGATGGCGTATTTGGCGAGGTGGGGATGCGTCCACTCGTAGATGTCATGGCGAATGCCGTACCGCCAGTCCTGGAGGAACTCGGTGGCGGTGCGGGCGTGGTAGACCTCGTCGAAGTGCATGCCGGCGGGCTCGCCGAGGCGGTAGATCCGCGTCGAGAGGATCACCAGAACCAGGGCCACGACGACCCACACGTCGAGTTTGTTGAGTCGGCCTCGCGGTTCGGTCGCGAGAGAGGGCGATCGGTCCGGCATAACCGACGGGCGGAAGACCCAGTGCCAGGCCCGCATCACGAAGGCGGGCACGAATTCGGCCTCGCGCTCCGGCGAAACGTCGTAGTCCTCGTCGGCGTCGAAGGCGTCGGCGTCGGACGCGGCGGCGGCGG
>JADGQJ010000064.1 GCA_017881885.1 Chloroflexota bacterium | reverse complement strand
GCTCGGATCGAGGAGATCGCCCGGACGGCGATGGAGCTCGGCTCGGCGAACGGGGAACTCACCGTGCGCTCCAGCGGCGGGCCGACGGTCACGGTCCGAGCTCGCCGATCGCCGGTGTCGGGGGTATGGCTGGTGCTGGAGGACGTCTCCGAACTGCGGCGCCTGCAGAGGATCCGAGCGGAGTTCATCGACAATCTGTCCCACGAGTTGCGCACGCCGCTCACGACGATCAGCCTGCTCGCGGAAACGGCCGCACGCGACGCGAAGTCCGCTTCCCCGAGGCTGCGCGATCGGATTTCCAAGATCGAGATCGAGACGGGCCACCTCACGCAGATGGTCAATGAACTGCTGGATCTGTCGCGGATCGAAGGCGGCTCCCCTCAGCTCCTCCTCGACGACGTCGATCTCGTCCGGGTCGCCCGCTCCAGCTCGGAACGATTGAAGCTGTTCGCCGAACGGCAGGGTCTGCGGATCGTCCTGGACGTGCCGGAGCGGCTGCCGGCAGTGCGCGGCGATGAGGATCGGCTCGGGCAGGTGCTGATCAATCTGCTGCACAACGCGGTGAAGTTCAGCCCCGACGGCGGCGAGATCGTGGTGGGCGTCCGCCAGATCGAGGGCGAGGTCCAGGTTTGGGTCCGCGATCCCGGCATCGGAGTATCGGCCGCGGACCAGACGCGGGTGTTCGAACGGTTCTACAAGGCGGATCGGGCGCGAGTCAGAGGCCGTGGCGGGACGGGCCTCGGCCTTTCGATTGCGCGGCACGTCGTGGAATCGCACGGCGGGCGCATATGGGTCGAATCCGAGGAAGGCGAAGGCTCCACCTTCACCTTCGCAATCCCAATCGCGCCTGCCGTCGCGTCGCCGGCCGCCAATGGCGCGGTCGAACCCGAGGCCCGCCCGGGAGCGTAGTCGTGGGCCGGATGCGTGCTCGGAAGTCCGGCGGGAGCGGACGCGCTAGCGGGCCGTGCGGCTGACCAGCTTGTACAGAGCAGCCCCGCAACTCGGGCACGTGCCCGACACGGCCGATCCGCCGTTGGCGGTGACCACGGGCTTCGGGTCTGCCATCTGGACGCGCTTCTTCTCGCGCAGGCAGTAGGCCTCGATGACCTGGCCGCCGACCGCAACGGCAGGCGGCGCGGCGGTCGTGGCCTTCGGCGCTGCGGCGACAGCGGCCTTCGGGGTGGCGACGGCCGCAGCCTTTGGCTTCGGCGCTGCGGCGGACTTCGGTTTTGACGCTGCGGCGGCCTTCGGCTTGGCGGCGACCGCGGCCTTGGGCTTCGAGGCGACGACCTTCGGCTCGGCCGCGACCGGGGCTATTGACTCGGCGGAGGCCTTGGTCTTCGGTGACGGCTTGCCCGGCGCGACCGACGAGGCCGTCTTGACCTCGTCGACTGCGGCCTCGAGGCGCTGCCTGCGCCAGCGGGCCTTCTCGAGCTTGCGAACGCGCTTGGCTTCGGTCCTGGCCGCGTCGGCGAGCTGGCGCTGGAGTTGCTTCAAGTGCTTGCGCAACCCGCGATCTGCCTTGGCCTCGGCCTTTTTGAGAGCGGCGCGGTCAACCTTTGGGGCTGCACCGGGAGCCTTCTGTTTGGCCTCGTTCGACTTGCGACCACGACCCTTTGCCATCGAAAACCTCTTCCGCGGTAGCTGTCGCGGCGGCGGCGCGCACTCCCGACCCCGGTGCACCTGCGACGGTGGCAGAGCATAGCGCCCGCCGCCCGGCCGTCAAGACAGGACCCTACTTTATCGGTGCGGCGTCAGTCGGGGATCGCCAGGAGGTCGGGCGGCAGAAGCCAGCGAAGAACGCCATGGCCGGCTTCGATCGGGCGCAGGACGTCGACTCTGAGGAGCGCTCCTTTGCGGACCGAAAGTTCGGGCATGCCGGTGAGGGCGGCGGCCAGCTCGCTGAAGTCGGGATCGTGGCCGACCAGGAGCGGACACCGCGGGTCGCCCGCGTTGGTCAGGATCGCCTCCAGATTCTCGATCTCGAGAGGCCCGGCCAGGGCATCGTCGACCCGAACCGGAAGCCCGAGTGCCGCGGCCACCAGCTGTGCGGTCTCCAGGGCGCGAAGCCTGGGCGAGGTCAGGATCGCGTCGGGCGCGAAGCCGGCCGCGGCGAGGAAGCGGCCGAGCCGCTCGGCCTGAAGGCGGCCCTTCTCCGACAGCGGGCGAACCTCGTCGGGCCCATGCCATTTCATCGGGTCGCCGGCGTGGGCATGGCGCAGGAGATGGAGTTGGACTTCGGCGCGGGCGTTCACTCGGCGATCATCGCACCCGCGGCGATTCCACGCGACTGCAGCTAGGGGTTGAGGTCCTCGATCTCGCCGGTCGCCAGGAAGACGACCTCCTCGGCGATGTTCGTGACCCGATCGCCGATCCGCTCGAGGTCCTTCGCCGCGAACAGCAAGTGCGCTCCCTTGTCGACCCAGCTCGGATCGGCCCGCATTCGCTCGAGGGCGCGATCGAAGTAGGCGTGATAGAGCCGATCGATCTCATCGTCGCCAGAAGCGACCCGCCGCGCCTCCTCCTCGTCGAGATCGATCAGGGCCCGGAGAACGCCGTGCAGCAGACCGCTCGCCAGTTCGCCCATCCTGGTCAGGCTCGCCGACCCGAGGGCGGCCTCCGAACCTACGACGATGACCTGGCGTGCTACCCCGGCAGCGTGATCTCCGATCCGCTCCAGCTCATACGAGACGTGCGCGAGGGCGATCAGGAAGCGCAGGTCACGAGCCACCGGGGATTGGGTCGCGATCGTTGTGATGATGAGCGCGGTCAACTCGGCCTGCGCGTCGTTGATCGCCGGGTCCGCCGCGATCACTGCTTGGGCGGCCGCGATGTCCTGCGCAGTGAGGGCCGCGACGGCGGCGTCGATGGCCGCACCGACGCGCTCGCCCATGCGAACGATGCCTTCCTTGACCGCGAATAGCTCACGGTCGAAGACCTCGCGGTGGCGGTGAGCGACGGACGGGTCGTTCTCTGGCACCCTTGAACCCCGGATGGCGCGGGTAATCGTCTGCTCGGCGAAGGGCGACGGGCGCGACCGCTCCGTCGGCTCGCAAGCATAGCGGTGCCATCCAGGATCCACGCAACCGTCGCGCTCAGGGGCGCTATCGGTCCGGCGGTGGGGGATCTGCGAGCTCTTCCCGGACGCCCAACAGAGCCAGGATTGCTTCTTGAGAGAGCCTGGTTCGGCGCGATATCCGGGTCGCCATCCGATTCGGATCGTGGCGAACGTGCTCCGTCCGGGGCGGCTCGAGACGAGGCCAATGAGCCAGAGCCCGAAGGTAGTAGTCGGGTGGCTGCTGGAGCGTCGGGGACGGACTACTCACGTGGCAACTCCACTTACGGACAATCGTCCGCCTCCATTTCTGGGTCGTCCGGCGCCAGCTCCGCCCAGCGCAGGGCGTAGGCGATATCGAGAACCTCGCCGGCAGATCTGCCGTTCTGAGTGGGAGATGCGAGGCGGCACAGCGACTCGCGGCGATATGAGTCGAGCAGGGCCCGGCGGCTGCTGATGGGGGCGAGCTGGGCTCGGACCAGCGCCACCCTCTCGGCCACGGCCGGCCGGCTCGAAATCTGCGCGTCGATCGGGGACATCGTCGATAGCTCTCCTTCGATCAGCTACGGAGGTGCCGGCGACACGCCTGGCCTGTCACGGTTCGGCGGAGGGACGTCTGCGCCACCATGAAACGGAGGCTGCGGCGCGCGTGTCATCGGCCGATGAACCCACCGTTAACGTGCCTCGCATTCAGCCTGGATGAGGGCAGATGTCGAACGTTCGGCGCGCCGACGCGCCAACTCCGCCTCTCGCGGGGCCGGGTTCAGAGGGCTGCGGTAGCTCGCCCCAGGGCTCGCCGGAACGGCGCTCCGGCGACCGCTCGCCAGACGGGCCCGAGCGCCCTGCGGCGGCGCGCCAACTCCCGCTCGCGTGAGTGAAGGTAGGCGCCGATGGCCTCCGCTTCAGGTCGCGACAACTCTCCGGCGCGAGCCACCAGGACGTCGCGGGCCAGCTTGGCCGCGACGTCGGCGTCGTTCAGACAACCCAGAAAGTCCTGCAGGGCCACGACACGTTCGAGCAGACGCGCCGAATCCGGGCCCAGCGTCTCACCGAAGAACTCCAGGTCGTACCGCAGCCATTTGGTCGCGATCCGCAGCTGATGGAGCGTTTCGACGTCCGCCCAAGGCAGCACCAGTTCGTACGCTCGGACCGCCTCGTAGGCCGCCCAGATCTGCGACGGCACGCGGTCCCGCATTCTGTGCGGCAGGGTGGGGGAGGCTACGGTGGCCGCCTCGTTGGACCCGGCGTCGAGGAAGTCCTTCATGCCATCGACGAAGGCGGCATAGCGACGCGAGTCGAGCTCGTCGATCAGCAGGTCTCGGGCGGTGGCGCGCTGCCGGCGCCACACCGCCAGCAACGGCTCCAGACCGGGCTGCTGCTCCGGATCGAGACCGGCCCGGTACGACTCCAGACCTTCTATCAGCACGTCGAGATCGCGTACGGCCCCGAGCCGGTCTGCCACCACCCGGAGACGGCGCCGGAGCTTCTGGGTCCTGGCGGGCTTGAAGGCATCGTCGAAGACGCGCCACGCGGCCCTCATCCGGCGAGTCGACACCCGCATCTGGTGAAGATCCTCGACGTCGGATCCGTCGCGCGTCCCTTTCTCCTTGGCGCGCATCCGGATGAAGTGGAATTTGAGGACCTTGCGCGCCGCTTCCGGCAGGCTGTCGTCGGCTAGGACTCCGAGAGATCGCGGGCCGATCGAATGGCCGGCCACGGCGCTGCGCTCCTCCCTCGGGGCCGTCGAAGGCTCCGGCGCGGCCTCCTCGATCGCGGGGTCGGCATCGGCGGGTTCCTGGGCACCCTTGCCCGTCTCGGTCCGCGTTCGCCGGCTGGGGCTGCCGAGGAGAGCGGGCGGCGCCTCGAGCCAGTGTTGGTGGACCTCTTCGGGCATCGTGGGGAGCGCCCGGCGGACGGCACGGACGGCTCGATCGAACTTGGATCGCGAGGCACGGCGGAGGCCGCCGTCCCGGTCGAGGATCTTGCCGAGACCCTGGAGGGCTTCTTCGGATCCGGCGTTCAGTTCCACCTCGAGTTCATCGAACCGGCTGAGGGTTCGGCCGTCGACCAGCACCTCGACCGCGTCGACGCTGAGGTCAGCCGTCGTGTCGCCGTTCACGAGGCGGCGGACTCGCCGCACCTGGCGAATCGTGAGGAGCTCTACTAATGGCGCGTCGCCGCACAGCTCCAGAACCACCGAGCGTGCGGGCGAGGCGGGCCAATCGGTCGGCGCCGAGTTAGGGTCGGCCGGACCCTCGAGCTCTTCGCGACGGTGCAGCCGGCCTTCCGGAGCTTCTCGGCGCTTCAGGCCGATCACGGTTTCGCGCGAAACGCGGCGCAGCCTCGCTGCGAAGCCGGCTCGTGTGAGAGCCCAGTCCGCCGAGTCGACGTAGCGGTCCTCGATCTGCACGACCCGGACAGGACCCGCCGGCTTGAACTGGCCCAGTTCGGGCGCGACCAGATAGCGATCGGCTCCGTCCGGCGACCTGAGTTGGTACTTCATCTCGACTTCGACCTTGCGCCCCGTGACCATCTGGCTCCCCCGGTTCGAGACTATGCCCTGGGATCGAGAGAGCCCGCCCCGGCGTGGGGCCGCCTGGGCGCGACGGCTTCGACCACGATGGAGGCAAGCGACCGCGCTTTGAGGATCTCGAACGTGTCGATCGTACCCGGAATTCCGGTCAATTCCTCGGTCCGATGGTAGGCACCGTCGGCGCCGAGCTGCCAGGAGCGGCGATCGTCCGCGAACATGACCTCGAACAGGCCTTGGATCCTCTCTTGCGCCTCCAGGTCCTCGACGGGGACGATCGCCTCTACGCGCCGGTCGAGGTTTCGTTCCATGAGGTCGGCGGAGCCGATGTACCACTCCGGCCGTCCGTCGTTGGCGAAGCTGAAGATACGCGAGTGCTCGAGGTACTGGCCGACGATGGAGCGGACGCGGATCCCTTCGCTCACTCCCGGCACGCCGGGCCACAGCGAGCAAATGCCGCGGATCAGGAGGTCCACCTGGACGCCGGCCTGCGCCGCTCCGTAGAGGGCCGCGACGCAGGCCGGATCTACGAGCGAGTTGAGCTTGAGGACAATTCGGGCGGGTTTGCCGGCGCGAGCGTGGCTGGCCTCGCGTTCGATCATCGACAGGATCCAGTTGCGCAGGTTCATCGGCGCCACGATCAGGCGCCGGAAGTCGCGCTGGCGCGACAGGCCGGTGAGAACGTTGAAGAGATCGCTGACGTCGGCGCCCAGTTCCGGCCGGCACGAAAGCAGGCCCAGATCCGTGTACAGCCGGGCGGTGCCGGGGTTGTAGTTGCCGGTGCCGATGTGGACGTAGCGGCGCAGTGCGGATCCCTCTCGGCGGACGACCAGACTCGTCTTGGAGTGCGTCTTGAGGCCGACCAGCCCGTAGACGACGTGGGCGCCGGCCTGCTCGAGCTTGCGCGCCCAATCGATGTTGGCCTGCTCATCGAAACGGGCCTTGATCTCGACCAGGACCACGACCTGTTTGCCGCGCTCTGCCGCGGAGATGAGGTCGCGCACGATGGGGGAGTCGCCGCTGGTCCGATACAGCGTCATCTTGATCGAGAGGACTTCGGGGTCACCGGCCGCCTGGGCGATGAATCTCTGCGTTGAGGCAGCGAAGCTCTCGTACGGATGGTGGACCAGCAGGTCGCCGGCTCGGATAGCGGCAAAGACGTCGACCGGTTCGTCCTCGTCCGGCGGCACAAGGCGGGGCGGCACGGTCGGGATGTACGGCGGAAGTTTCAGGTCCGGCCTGTCCAGACCGGCGAGCATCATCAGGCCGGTGTGGTCGAGCATGCCGCCGACCTCGTAGCAGTCCTCGGGACCCACCCCGACGCCTTTCTCCAGGATCTGCCTCATCGCCGCGGGCATGCCGCTGTCGACTTCGAGGCGCACCGCATCGCCGAATCGGCGCCGCTGCAACTCCTCCTGGATGGCCATGAGCAGGTCGTCGGCCTCGTCCTCCTCGAGCTCGAAATCGGCGTTTCGTGTGACTCGGAAGAGGTGCGTTTCGCGGATGGTCATGCCCGAAAAGAGCATGTCCAGGTTCGCGGCGATGACTTCCTCTACCAGGACGAACTTGCTGGGCTCGATCTGGAGCAGGCGCGGCAGCAGGGACGGCACTTTGACGCGGGCGAAGAGCTCCTCGCCGTCATCTGGGTCCTCGATCCGGATCGCCAACGACAGGCTCAGGGTGCTGATGTACGGGAAGGGGTGCCCGGGATCCACCGCCAACGGCGTGAGCACGGGGTAGATCTCATCGGTGAAGCGTTGCCGCAGGGCATCGTGGTGCTCGGGCACCTCGTCGTATCCCACGATCGAGATGCCGGCGTCGCCCAGGGCAGCGCAGATCCGCTCGAAGGTCCGACCCTGCTCCACCAGCATCTCGCGGACCCTGGTTCGGATCGCGGCCAACTGCTCGGCCGCAGGCTTGTCGCCGGGACTGGAGGGCGCGGCCTTGGCCTGGGCCTGTTCCATCAGCCCCGAGACTCTGATCTGGAAGAACTCGTCCATGTTGCTGGCGAAGATCGCGAGGAACTTGACGCGCTCCAGGAGCGGGTTGCGCTCGTCGCCGGCCTCGAACAGGACGCGCCGGTTGAACTCGAGCGAACTCAGCTCGCGATTGATGTACGGGAACTCGGAGCTCGCCTCATGTGGGGTCGAGCCCTCTTCCTCCGGGTTCCTTCGAACGATTGCCGTCACTTCTCCCCGCGCGCCCTTGGCGCCTTTCTCCTGTTGCCGCCGATCCACTCACGTGGCCGATCGGCGTATCGAGCCATTCTCGTCAGACGAGCCCCGGGCGCAATAGGGAGGGTCCGCAGGCTTCGCGTCGCCTGTGGAACCGGCCTCGCGCTCGCGCGCCGCGCGGGCCTCGCGCACCGCCCGAGACGCGACCACGACTGCGTCAGCCTTCGGCGCGGTACCTCCGTTCCCCGGTTCGCGGATCCACGAAGACCCGCATCGGCCTATTGGTCGTCGGGTCGATGAAAAGCTCGTTGGTCGGCAGGAAGCGCGGCTCCAGGAAGCCGTCCTCGCCGCCTCCGGGACCCGCCTCTTCATGCCGGAACTCGGCTGCGTTGGAACGGTAGCGGGGACGCTGCAGTACCGCGGCGATCATGGCCACGGCACCGACGATGATCAGCTCGGCGCCGGCGCCCAGGCTCACGCCTGAGGAAGCGAGGGCGAAGCCGCCCAGGATCAGGATCGCCCCGACGCCGAAAGCGAGCCACTGTATCCACTTCGAGAGCATCTGTCCCTCGATCGGCTGCGGCGGCGCCGTGTCCTCCAATGAGGAGCGGCGCCGCCGCGAGCAGGCTCGCTATTCGCCGGTCGGCCTGGCGGTGGCGTCGGGAATGACGATGACGGCGGTTCCGTAGGCCACGATCTCCGACATCGAGGTCCCGATCTCGGATGAGTCGAAGCGCATCGAGATCACGGCGTTGGCGCCCATCATCGTCGCGTTCTGGACCATTCGGTCGAGCGCCTGGCGCCGGGTGTCCTCGAGCAGCTGGGTGTACTCGTGGATCTCGCCGCCGACGATCGAGCGGAGGCCGGCCGCGAAGTTGCCGGCAAAGCCGCGGCTTCGAACGACGAGGCCGAAGACCTGGCCCTTGACCTCGGTGACCCGATAGCCGGCCAGATATGGGGTAGTGGCGACGATCATGCGATCTCCTTCGACGAGTGGTTGGACGAGCGATTCTTCATCGACGCCAGCCTAGGACGGCTGGCGCTTTGCGGCGCATTCGGAGCAGCGGCAGCTTTCGCGGAGCATCTCGAACGTGTAGTAGCCCGTGTCGTGGCCATCGGCCCAGGTCGGGGCCAGCGCATATGAACCGACCAACCTGGCGTCCACGAGCTGCGTCTGGATCGACGTGAGCGTCGGGTTGGTGTCGAGCCAACCCGGCCGCCCCGCTTCGCCCTGGCAGAACGCGCAGGGGCAGAGCAAGCGCAGCGAGACCGCGTCGAACTCGCTTCGGTGGCCGTCGCCCCAATCGATCGCGAGCAGGCCGGCCGTTCGGTCGACCTTGATGTTCACAGGCTTGTTTGCGGGACTTTGACTCATGCGTCATTCTAAGTGCGGCGTCGGGGCGGACGCCCGCGAGAGTGAAAACCGAGCAGCGGACCCGGCTCGAGTCGAGTAGGTCGCAATGAGCCTCGCCGCCCAGCCGGGGGCGTCTGCCTCCGCGATTCCCTTTGAGTTGCCGGTTTCAGCCGCGCAGATGTCTTCCGACGCCGTCCTTCGGCAGCTGGAATCTGACCCCGCGACCGGCCTCACATCAGAACAGACCTCGGCCCGCCTTGCCAGGTTCGGTCCAAATGAGCTCGAGGTCGTCCGCAAGACATCATTGCTGCGACTCGTGTGGGATGGCGCTCGCGAGCCGTTCATCGTTCTGCTGTTCGTCGCCGGCTGTCTGGCCATCGCCCTCAATGAGGTTCGCGACGGGCTGCTGGTCCTCGTGATCCTGGCCCCGATCGTCGGGTCGGGCGTGGTCACCGAGTACCGCGGCGAGAAGGCCCTTGAGGCCCTGCGCGAAGCTGCCGCGCCGTCGGCTCGCGTCCGGCGCAGCGGGCGGGTCGACGACGTGCCGACCCGCGACCTCGTCCCGGGCGATCTCGTGCTGCTGCGTGTTGGGGACGTCGTGCCGGCCGATCTCCGTCTGGTGCGGGCCGAGGCGCTGTCCGTCGACAGGAGCGTGTTGACCGGCGAATCGCTCCCGGAAGCCGCTTCGACGGAACCCGATCCCGAGGGTGCGGCGCTGGCCGATTGCCACTCTCTGGCGTATGCGGGCACTGCCGTGGTGAGCGGGCGGGGCGAGGGCGTGGTCGTCGCGACCGGCCTAACGACCGAATTCGGCCGCATCTCCGCGGCCCTGGGCGGCCACGAGCGCCGCCGCTCGCCGCTGCAGAGGGAGATGGACCGGCTGGTCCGCATCCTCCTGTTCGTCGCCATCGGACTCATCGCCATCGTCGTCGGCCTCGGATTCGTGCGTGGCAACGAAGCCGGCAAGAACGTCCTGGCAGGCGTCTCGGCCGCGATCGCGGCGATCCCCGAGGAGCCGCCCGCCCTTGTGGCGGTGATCCTGGGGCTCGGCGCCTACCGCCTTCTCAAGATGAAGGTTCTCGTCCGGCGTCTCTCGGCCCAGGAGACGCTCGGTTCCGTGGACCTGATCGTGACCGACAAGACCGGCACTCTGACGGAGAACCGGCTGGCCCTGGCGGCGATTCGCACGCCGGACGGTGCGGTCGAAGGCCGGGACCGACTGACGGAGCTGGCGATTCTGGCCGTCCGGGCCGAGGAGGACGCCTGGAGCGTCGCCACGGGCAGCAAACCCGGCTCGTTCAGCCGCTCGCTCTTCGGTTTCCTGGCCGAGCAGGCCGTGGTCCTGGAACTCGATCCGGTCGACCTTCTCGACGCCGACCCGGTCAGCGACGACCGACCTTACTCCAGGACCCGCGCTCGCACGCGCACGCCCGAAGGCGAGGCGGCCGAGGAAGAGCTCGCTCTGGGCGCGCCCGAGGCCGTGCTGGACATGTGCTCGGAGGTGCCGGCCGCGCATCTGGACGTCTGGCACGCTCTGGTTGAAAGTGGAGCAGAGGCCGGCGAGCGGTTGCTGCTGCTGGCCCGTCGCCGTGACGGCGAGACCTGGTTGCCGCTGGCCGTGCTCGCATTCGCCGACCGCATCAGGCCGGGTATCCGGGAGGCGATGGTCCTCGCCAAAGCGGCCGGCATCCAGCCGCTGGTAGTGACCGGCGACCATCCCACCACGGCGGCCGCCATCGCCGCCGAAGCGGGCCTGTCCAACGAGCGGGTCGTGACCGGCCCGGAACTGGCCGAGTGGGACGACGCCCGTCTGGCCGCCGAGCTGCCGACGCTCAACATCGTGGCCCGGGCGATCCCCGAGCAGAAGCTGCGCATCGTGGACGTGGCTCGGTCTTGCAACAGGACCGTGGCTGTGACCGGAGATGGCGTCAACGATGCCCCGGCACTCCACCACGCGGACGTGGCCGTCGCCATGGGCAGCGGCACCGCCGTGGCTCGCGAGGCCTCGGACCTGGTTCTGGGCGACGACTCGTTCGTGACGCTCATGCTGGGGCTGCGTGAGGGCCGTCGTCTGGTCGCCAACGTCCAGAAGGGGCTCGTGTTCCTGGTCTCCACGCACGTGGCGATGCTCGGCTTCATCCTCATCGCGACGATCGCGGGCTACAGCCAGCCACTCCTGCCGATCCAGATCCTCTGGCTCGAGGTCTTCATCGACATGCTCACGGCCGTCTCCTTCGCGGGCGAAGCCGAAGAGCCGGGCGCGATGCAGCGCCCGCCGAGACCTCGGAACAAGCCGCTGCTGGACTGGACGATCTTGTCCCGAATCTGCCTGGCCGGCGGCTTCAGCGCCTTCGCCGCCCTGTATCTGATCGAGCAGCACAGCACGAACTTCGAGCACGCACGATGGCTGGCATACACGGCCCTGGTGGTCGGCCAGGTGATCCGCGCCAACGCCAACCGGAGCCTCGCCTATCCGGTCCTGTTGCGCCGCCCGAACCTGCTGCTGCTGGCCGGTGGCGTCGTCTGTGTCGTAGTCCAGGTCGCGATCCCGTTCATACCGCCCATCGCCGACGCGTTCCAGGCCACGCCGCTCGACGCATTCGACTGGCTGCTGGTCGCGATCATCGCCCTCGCGCCGGCCGTTTTCGCGGACATCTACCGAGCCATCCGCCGCCGTCCCTGGGTCGCCTAGCGGTCGGGGACGGCCGATCTTCGGTGGCCAGAACTCGGCAGCTCAGAGCCTGCCTGTAAAGGGGACTTGACACGCAACCAGTGGAAATCTAGCTTTACAAGCATGCAGAACGACGTCCGCAGGCTGCGCGAGGATCGAGCCCTCAGCCAGGGCGATCTGGCGAAGCAGTTGGGTGTCTCGCGCCAAACCGTCAACGCCATCGAAACCGGCAAGTACCTGCCGTCGCTGCCTCTGGCTCTGGCCATCGGCAGGTTCTTCAGCAAATTGGTCGAGGAGGTCTTCCATGACGAACCGGTGGTCTAAGTGGGTGGTGCCGATCCTCGGCCTGATCCTCGGCCTGCTCATCGCCGCCGCCGAACTCGCGCAGCACGCGTCGCCGGCCGAGGCGTTCCTGGGCTTCGCGATCGTCGCCGCGTACGCGTTGGCGATTCTCTTGCTCCAGTCGCGCAGCGAGACCGTGAGCCTGCTCTCGGGCCTCCCGGTCGACGAGCGCTGGGCGTCGATCAACCAGCGAGCGCTGGCCTCGGCGGCGCAGATAATCGCCGCGGTCCTTTTGGGGGCGTTCATCATCGTCGAGTTCGGCGGTGGCGACGCCATGCCGTACGCCGCAATGGCGGCGATCTTCGGTGTCGCTTACCTTGGCAGCATGATGTGGTATCGGTGGCGCTCGTGAACCGCCGCCTTCTCGAGGCCGGACCGGGCAACGCCGAACCAAACCGCCGCGCACTCGGTCCTATGGTTGTGTCGACGCCCTCCTGGGAGATGCAATGTCGCTGATCATCGACTCGGTTTCCAAGCGCTTCGGCGAGGTGCTTGCTCTCGACGACGTCTCGCTCGAGATCAAACCGGGTGAGATCTTCGGCTTCCTGGGAGCAAACGGCGCGGGCAAGACGACGGCGATGCGGATCGTCCTCGACATCCTCCGGCCCGACTCCGGGACGGTCGCCTGGAACGGCATGGCAAACACCGAGGTCTCACGCGGGACCTGGGGCTACCTGCCGGAAGAGCGCGGCCTCTACGCCAAGATGAAGGTCCTCGACCAGCTCGTCTTCTTCGCCAAGCTCCACGGAGTGAAGCCCAA
>JADGQJ010000063.1 GCA_017881885.1 Chloroflexota bacterium | reverse complement strand
GCGGCACCGAGGCGTCGGCGTCCGAAACCTCAGCACCGGCGATGACGCGGCGGATCGGCAGCCCGAACTTGCGGGCGAAATCGAAGTCGCGCTCGTCGTGGGCGGGGACGGCCATGATCGCGCCCGTGCCGTAGCCGGCCAAAACGTAGTCGGCGATCCAGATCGGGATGCGCTCGCCGTTGACCGGGTTGACCGCATACGAGCCGGTGAAGACGCCGGTCTTCGGCCGATCGGTCGACATCCGCTCTATCTCGGTCTCGCGTCCGGCGGCTGTGACGTAGACCTCGACCTCGGCCTTGCGTTCCGGGTGCGTGAGCTTGGGGACCAGCACGTGCTCGGGCGACATCACCATGAAGGTCGCCCCGTACAGCGTGTCCGGGCGTGTCGTGAAGACCCGCAGTTCGTCACCGCCGGGCTGGGCATCGTCCGGCGCGGTCGTGAAGGCGACTTCGGCGCCCTCCGATCGACCGATCCAGTTGGTCTGCATCATGCGGATCGGCTCCGGCCATTCGATGGCGCTGAAGTCGAGCAGCTCGTCGGCGTACTTCGTCGTTCGCAAGTACCACTGCTCCAGCTCGCGCTTCTCGACGCGCGCTCCGCAGCGCCAGCAATGGCGATCCGTGCCCTCGACCTGCTCGCGCGCGAGGGTTCCGTCGTTGGGGCACCAGTCGACGGGCGATTTGGCGCGGTAGGCCAGGCCGGCCTCGAGGAACCGCAGGAAGATCCACTGGTTCCAGCGGTAGTAGTCGGGGTCGCAGGTCACGATCTCGCTCTTCCAGTCGAAGGTCGCGCCCATCGTCCGGAGCTGCCCGCGCATCTTGTCGATGTTCTTGAGGGTCCACTCGCGGGGGTGGATCTTGTTTTTGATGGCGGCGTTCTCGGCTGGCAGTCCGAAAGCGTCGAAGCCGATCGGCATGAAGACGTTCTCGCCGCGCATGCGGTGGAAGCGTCCCAGGGCGTCGGTTGGCGTCTTGACATACCAGTGGCCGATATGGAGGTTGCCCGACGGGTAGTCGTACATCGTGAGCAGGTAGTACTTGGGCCGTGAATCGTCGCTCAGGTCGGTGTCGTTGAGGCCGAGCTCCGCCCAGCGCCGCTGCCATCGCGGCTCGATGGCCGTGGGCTCATAACGGTCGACGCGGGTGCGCTCTGGTGGCGGCACGATGAACCTCTCACTGGCCTGTCCGGGCCGCGATGATCCACCGGCGGCGCCGAGCAATTGAACGAGCCACCAGTTTAGCGGAGGGCCCGCGCGAGTTTGGGTGGCATGACGATTCTGGTCCTCTTCCTGCCCCGCGTCCCGTCCCGCGGCTCCGCGACGAGGGCAGCTGTCGCGGGCCGCGGGGCCGCCACAAGGCAGCCGTCCCGCGGCTCCGCCCAACGCTCGCGCGCCGCGGCGCCGCCCGGAAGCCCCCGACTTGCCCATTTGCTAATCCGGGTAGCAGCAGACCTGATTCGGCCGCTAACAGTGGGTCGTTGCGGCGCCACGGCCGGTTTCCGGCGCCCGACCCACGCTCAATTGGTCGTCGACCTGCTTCTGGCGAACCGCCCCGGCGCCCCCTCCGACCCGGAGATTCGCTCTCCTGCTACGGGGATTTGCATTTGTCCAGAACGCGAGGCCGGCGGTCGCAGACGTGGGCCGATCCAGGAAGGAACCCAACTGCCGGCCGTCGAGTGGCAGCCTTGTCCGCAGCAGGGTGCGGTGTTCGGCTGCGTGGCGGCGATTGGTCTTCGTGTCGTCCACGATCAGCCAGACGCTGACCGCGGCCGCGGGCCAACCACGTTCGGCCGCGATCGTCCGGGCGAGTCGATGCTTGCGGTCGAGTGTCCCGAGCAACTCGTTCACGTCGACGAGGCCGGTCTTGAGCTCCACCACCAGCACGTGAGCGGTTCCGGCATGCCATGCGAGTTGGTCGATCACGCCACGTTCGCCATAGACCGAGAACGACACCTCGGGTTCGACGGCCCAGCCGTTGTGAGCGAGCACGAATGCGGCGAATTTCTCGCCGAGCATCGAGTGACGCCGGCACAGGAGGCGGTCCACCTCGCCGCCTCGCCAGCGTCCAATCAGTTCGACACGGACATCCAAGGACGCCGCGATGCTCCTGATCCTGCGCAACGACAGGTTCTCGCAATGGCCCCGTTCAACGAGCGACACCGTGGCGTGCGAGACGCCGGCCAGGCGCGCCACGTAGGCCTGGGTCAGGCTCCGCCTCTTTCGGACAGCCCGAATGATCGCCCCGAGTCGCAGGTCATCCACTCCAGGAGTGTGGCAACGCCGACTCAACTCGCACTTATCTGCCGAAATGCCCGAGCCGCCTGCTCCGATCTACCCCATCTTCCAGGTCGAACAGCGGGAGACCGTCGCTCCGCCTCTGGCTAGGAGTTCTTCGGGGGCGTCGTCCCTGGCCCACCTTCAAGGGCTGGCGCGCCACGCGCTGATCGGTACGAGCAAGAAGCGTCGGTCGAGACTCGTCGGGTTACGCATCACGACGCGGGCAGCCGCAACCGCGGCACGGTGCGTCGGAGGGGAGTTGGTGGAGCTACAGGGACTCGAACCCTGGACCTCCTGCATGCCATGCAGGCGCTCTTCCAGCTGAGCTATAGCCCCACGATTCACGCTCAATCAGAGCGCATAACTGCTCGAATCCGTCTCTCGCGGCGTTAGTTGACCGCTCGAAGAGCCTGAATATCGGCCAGCGCGGCGGATAATACAGCATCGCCGCCGCTCGCGGATGCCGCGAACCTGCAATGGCCGAGTCAGCGTTGCCACACTACGACTGCACATACGACGGTGAGGGCAACCAGACAACCAAGACCGAGCGTTCGAGCGGCTCCGTCACGACCTACGCCTGGAACGCCCTCCATGAACTGACGTCGGCCACCCTGCCCGACGGCACCCTAGTCAGCATCGGTACGACGCTCTGGGTCGCCGGGTCGAGCAGTCACCATCGGCTGGCACCACTCGCTAAGTCAATCTCGGTGCCAACGTCCTCGCCGAGTACGACGGCTCGAACACCCTGCGCGCCACCTACCTCACAACCCTGGGCAACGGCGATCTGCCGGGCACGCCGCTCGAACTGAGCGTCGGCAGCCAGACAAGCTACCCGCTGCTCGACGGCGTCGGCTCCACCTAGTCGGGCCGTCTGCAATTGGTCGTGAAGTCCAGTGGGCCTTGACCTGCCACCTGCAACGGCTCACCATTGCGGCAGCCGACAGCCACGCGCCACCGCTCGGTAGGCGTCGACGGCGAGGCTGAAAGGGGGTCCCGATGAGCCGGATTCGTTGGGTATTTGCGCTTGCTCTTGGTTTGTCCGTCACGGTCACTGGCGTCACGGTTGGACCGGTAATGGCCGCGAACCCGGATTCCACAACCACAGAGCCCACCTATGAGGGCACGGGCATAGCGGTGGGCCCGACAAGCCAGCCGGTGGACCTCCTCATCTCGCCGGCTGATATCAAGGCCAAGGAAGATCAACTCGCTGCGGTCAAATCCGGCAAGGGCCATGCCATGCTGCAAAACAGGAAGCTAGGAGGCGGAGCCTCGCTAGCCCAAGACGGGCTGACGCCCATGGCTGCATGTGCCGATGGCTATCCCTGCTCCTCAAGCGTGGCCAGCTGGTTCCCCGGTCTTCACCAGAAGACTAACTACTACTGCTTGGTTGCCTTTGTGCAGTCGATTGCCTATTGGGACGTGAACACGTCCTACAAGACGTACGGCACCGCATCGATCCGGGCAGCCCAAGACAAGATCTACGGCACCAATCTCGGCAATGGCATACGGGCGTACTATCCAGACGACCTTACCCACAAGGGCGCCAATGATTACAAGGCTTTGGCGTGGATCAACGGCAAGTTCGCGACCATCAGCTACACATTCAAGTACGTGCACGTGATGCCCACCTCGACCGCCAGCATGATGGGGTACATCAGGATGGACATCTACGATTGGATGGAGGCGAACTATGTTCGAGTTGATCTGTCCACCTACAAGTACAAGTGGGGCCAGCCAGTCAGCAACGGTGTGCATCCGCTTCACGCGACAGGGACGACCGGCTACAACGACACGGCCGTCACTGTCTCCAGCTATGACCCACTCGCTGCCGGCCCGAACAAGGTAGGGGGCGTCTGCACGTCGAGTTCGTATAGCAGCACAGCGGACTGGGCCTGTCAGTGGACGCTGACCCAAGCCAACTACTACCTGGCTATTGACAGGTCAACCAGCATCTCGGATGCAACGAATCCTCTGTGGTGGTGAGATTTGGACCTGCGGCGAGGGCGACTGCCCTCGCCGCAGCGCTCATCCTGGTGGGGTGCTCGCAAACCACGCCTTCGCCGGGTTCGCTGCCCAGCTCGCCTGCCCCGGGGTCGCCGTCCGATAGCGCGTCGTTTGGCGGCTCCCCTACCAAGAGCGGTTGCGCGGACTCCCCAGGATCCTATGGTCAGCCCAAGTACGCATTCCGTCGCGTCTCGATACCTGCAGGTTCGGACGCCTGCCAGGACGTCGGACCCTTGGCCGACCCCCAAATCCTTGATCTCACCAATGACGGACCGATGGTCGCGTTCAATGCACGGGATCTTGAACACGAGCGATATCTGTGGCTCGGGGATTTGCGGTCTCGTTCCATCAACGTCGCATACGAGGCATCCGAGTCGGCCGGCGCGAAAGTCGACATTTGGTGGCCAACCCTGGCCGCTGGTCAACTCCTCTGGCTCGAGTACGTGCACGACGGCGTCGACGCCAACCATCCAATCAAGAGCTGGTCTCTGCGCGACCTAGACGTCTCCAGCCGCAAGGTGCGAGTGCTCTCTTCGGACAAGACCCCAGCCTACGGAGGGAGGCTTTTCGTCGAGAGGATCCGTTTCGACGGGCAACGCGTTGGACTGCTGGAGTCCACAGCGGGTGGCCGCTGGCAGATCGAGATTCGCGACCTGGAGGGCAAGGTTCAGAACAGGATCCCGATCCAAGGAGACCCGTTCGACTTCGCGCTGGTTACGAATGGTGTTCTGTACACGACGGGGAAGAACGACCTAGCGCACGACGCGGTGGGCCAGATGAAGCTCTGGTACTGGCAACCCCTTTCGGGGTCGCGGCTCATCGGCGAAGACGCGTTCTATGTCAGCGCCGAGGGCGATCTGGCGGCATGGATGGCCGATCCGGAGGCCAGCAAACAGACCACCGGCGCGTTCAACGACCAACGGATCGACGTGGCAGGCGCGCCGTTTACGTCCACCAAAGCGGTGAGTCCAGAGGTCAGCGGCAATGCCACGATCGGCATCGACGGCATGTCCTGCGGCTCGGGAAGTGTCGTCTGGTGGGAGCGCGAGAACACAGACTCTACTCCGCGGGGCGTCTTGACTCTGTGGATGCCGGGCTGGTCGCTGCCGATTCAGATCGATACGAATGGAAGCGAGAGCTACTTCGTCTCCGTGCGTGGCGGCTGGGTCGTCTGGGCTGAAGAGGCCGGACGCGAATCCGCTCCCTTGATGGAGCGGATTCGCGGCGTGCCCTTGTCCGTGTTGGCCGCGCCCTGAAGCGTCGACTGTCTGGGAGGAAGTCAAGCCCGGCCGAAGTTAGGCCATCGCTTCCAGCTGCGTGGCGGAACTCGAGCCCTCTGTGGCGTCCTCTCGTGTCGGAGGTCTGGCCTGAGACGGCTTCTCGGCGATGCCTGACTCGGACTCAAGAGAGCCGATAACTGGACACGGATCGCCGCGAGAACCCCTCGTCGATCTCTCGCTACCTGACCGCTCAGCGGTGGCTGCATGCCATGCAGGAGCTCTTCCAGCTGAGCTATAGCCCCACGAATCACGCTCAATCAGAGCGTAAAACTGGTCGGAGGTTCGTTAGTTGACCGCTCGGAGAGCCTGATCCTCGGCCAGTGCGGCGCATCATACAGCATCGCTTTTGCTTCCGGACGTGGCTGGCATTCGGTGATATTGCTCTCGCGCCGAAGACCATCGAGGCGCATACCGGCGAGGCTTCCCCGCCCTATGGCTGGCGCATCACGGCATGCGAGAACCGCCGCTATCCGGCCGAATGCGTCATCATGGCCGAAGCGCTCAACGCGATCTCGAGGACGAGCGCTGGAGCAGGCGCAACTCCTCCTGGGTGTTCATGAGGAGACGGCGGCGGCCATACGCGGTCTCTCGACAGAGGGTGCCCCCCGACACCGGTCACGGCCACGGTGCGCTCCAGACCTCGACCCACTCCTGGGTATCGTCGCTATTCGACCTGTAGACGAACACCATCAGGCGATCCGACGCCGCCACGGCGGCGGTGACAAACCCGTCAGGTCCGGCGCCGGCGTATGTCCAGCTGCTGAAATCGACCGTCCTTGCAACCACAGTGGTCTGAGCCGCGATCGGCCCTGAGGCCTGCGCCGAAGGAGTTGCGGATGGCGCCGGGGAAGGAACAGCCTCGGTCGGTGCGATCACGGGCCCGGTGACGAAGGGCGCGGCCGTCGCTGTCGATGTCGTGCCGGCGTCGGCGCTAGTGCCCGCGCTCAGGCCTATGAATTCGGCCCCGTGCCGCACCGTTACCCATGGTTCGAACGCGCTGGACTGGAACTCGGTGGACGGCTGATCCCAACTCCAGGCGACGCCGTCTCTGGAGGTCAGCGTCTCCAGATGCTCGTTCCAACCAGCCTGACCGTTTGCGGTCTGGCCGCCAATCTGCTGGTCCGCAATGATGATGTTCACCTGCCAGCGACCATTGACGTAGCTGGTCGTGCCGGTGCCGGCGACCATCTGGAGAGTCTTGTCTGCCACGCTGCTCGTCCAATGCTCCCCATCTGAGGAGTGCAGCAGCACGAGGGTCATGGGCGCATTCCTGCCAGTGGTCTCCTCGCCGCTCGCCAGGTAGCCTCCGGCGGAGTCGAACTGGATGGCTCCCATCGTCCTCGCCGACGTGGCGCCAACCGTCATCGCCGACTGCCAGCTGATGCCGTCGGTCGAGGTCCACACGGCAAACCCGCTGCCGTCGGTCTTCATGCCCGTGGCTGCGAAGCCGGAATCGGTGGTGACAACATCCATGAGCTCGTAGCCGGCGAATTGCGCGCCCGACGGTTGCTGCCAGCTGATGCCGTCATTGGAGACCCAGCTCAGTCCGATGCTCTCGACTGGTTTGTTCCCATCACTGATCGCCACGTTTGCCGGTGCGCCGACGAGCCCGCCCACTACAACCCAGGTGCTGCCTCGCTTTGCTACGGCGTTGTAGGCCGTGTTGGCGTCCATCGGTGGGTAGTCGCCCGTCACCACGAGGTCCGACAGTGGTGCCGAGACCGTCCATTTGCGTCCATCGCCGCTTTGGACAACCGAGACCTGTGCACTCTGCCAGGTCCCCCAGCGGGTGCTCTGGTGCGACGCGCCGCTGCTGGACAGGAGCCCGTAGATCAAGCCGTCGCTTTGGCGCATAGCCCTGGCCCGAGCGTAGCCGGAGCTCGACATGGGGAACGAATACAGCTTGGTCCAGGACGAGGCGGCGAATGTTGGAGCCGGCCCGGCGCTGACCGGACGTCGGGATGAATGGGCCGTCAGGACGGCAGCTAGCACGAGAGCAGCGATTGCAGCGGTTGCTGCGAGGCCTGCGGCCGCGCGAGCCAGCCTGAACCGCGGCGAGCGCAAGGCTAGCGACCTGCGAAGCGAAGCCCAACCCGACCGAGGCCGCGAGGAAGACGCCTCGATTGAATGCATGAACCTGTTCAGCGATTCGGGCGCGCGGACGCTCTCGTCAGACCGGGCAAGCCGAGTGAGCTGGCCCTCGATCTCCTGCTCGTTCACTGTCGAATCTCCTCGTTGCCATCAAGCTCTCGGCGCAGTGCGATCAGTGCGTAGTGCAGCCTTGACTTGACGGTTCCTTGTCGAACACGCATCCGCTCGGCGATTTCGGGGACGGTGAGTTCGCCCCAGAACCGAAGCACGACGGTGATGCGTTGATCGTTGTTCAGGACCGGCAACGCCCGCGCGACCGCGTCGCGCGCGTTCGAGGTTTCGAAGGGGTCCCGGCTGGTCAACCCCAACTCATCGGTGATATCACGGACGAACGGCCGTCTTCGGCGCAGGCGGCTGCGGCAGCAGTTGACGAGAATCCGCCAGAACCAGCCCGCAGCGGCCTCGGGCGCCTTCAGCGTGTGCCATGACGCCCAGGCCAGCGCGACGGCTTCCTGAGTGGCGTCTTCCGCATCCGACGCGTTGCCGAGGATCCGACCCGCAACTCGGTAGGCACGATCAAGTTCAGGGCCGAGGATCGACGAGAATTCCCGCTCCCGGTTCCGAGGGGCTGCCAGCGCCTCCGGTTGGACGATCCTCTCCGCCAAGACGTTCCCCTCTCGACTGTCCCGGGAATACCGATACACCACTAGAGACGCAGCCGCAACGACAATCGTTCGATCCTCTGACTCCCGGGCCAATCGTGAGCCAAGTGAGCCCAGCCTAACCTACCCTGGTCGGGACAAGGCGGTTCGGCGTCAGCGAGGTCCGCCGACCCAGGACGGGATCGCCGAGCTGACAACGTTGTGCCCTCGACTCGGGCTCCAGCGACTGCGAGCCCGCCAACGTCATTGCTACCTAGCGAGCAGGTGCTTGCGCTGGTGGCACCGTGGGAACAGCTTGAACTGGGGCCACCAGTCAGCTAGATACCAGGGTTAACAAGCAGCTAAGATGCTCGTATCGCGCACTTGACTTACGCGTTATCTGCGCGGACAATCTCGCCATGGCAAAGCCAATGGACCGCACAGGACTTGAAGGGGCTCTCGCCGCGCTCGGTGACGTGCTCGCCTACCGGGGCGAGGCGTACGAGATCGTGCTCGTCGGGGGTGGGGACCTCGTGCTTCGCGGGATAGTTTCGCGGTCTACCAAGGATGCCGACATCGTTGGCCAGCGTCTGGACGATGGCAGCATCGTGGCGCTTCGTACGCTCCCCGACGCCATCGCGAGGGCCGTATCCGAGGTCGCGGACGCGCACGACCTCGCATCCGATTGGCTCAACGTCGGGCCGGAGTCGCTACTCGAGCTCGGGCTTCCCGCCGGGTTCGAGGACCGCCTCACCGCGAGGCACTACGGCAGATTGACGGTGTGGCTCGCGGGTCCATACGACCTTGTTTGCTTCAAGCTGTACGCCGCGGCCGACCACTGGCCGAGCCAGGACCGGCATCTCGACGACCTGCGCGCCCTAGGTCCTACCGAGGCTGATCTCTTGTCTGCGGCGCGCTGGTCAATCACCCACGACCCCTCGCCCGCATTCCGCAGCCAGCTAGCCGCCGTGCTCGCGCACCTCGGGGTGGAGGACGCCGATGCGCGCCTCGACTAGCCTGCGACGCGTATCGATCGATAGGATCGCGGCCGGCTGGATCGCGCTCGGCGGGCAGCTCGAGGGCGATCCAGATGCCACGGTCGTCGATCCCGAAGCTCTGATTGCCGCCACCGCCGAACTCGCCAGCGACGAAGACCGCATCCTTGGCGTGGCTCTCGACTGGTGCGTCGCCTACGGCGAGGCCGTCAACTCCTCGCGTCTGCGGCGCATTGCCCGAGCGATGGACGCGACCGCCGCCCTTGCCTCCTTCACCATCGTGGTCAGCGCATCTGGCGGCCCGACATGGTCCGAAGGCGCGGGCGCTACACCGATGGCGGCTTCATTGCGCGGCAAGGTCGCCGTCCGGGACCTTTCGGCCCCCGCCCGTCTCGTATGGCGGCTGCGCTCGGCGTTCGGCGTCAACGCGAGAGCCGACATCCTCGCCTTGCTGCTTTCGTGCCCGGCTGGGACGGAGATGCGCGTCGCCGACATCGCCCGGCGAACCGGGTTCTCCAAGCGCAACGCGGCGCTGGCCATCGAGTCCATGCGGCTTGCGGGCGTCGTCGAAACCGACCGGAAGGGCAACTCGGACCGGGTGGCACTCCCGGTCGATTCGCCGCTTCGCGCCTTCATGCCGCACCTCGTCGCGGCGCCCGATTGGGCCTCTCGCTGGAACGTTGCGATCGAGTTGCTGCGCCTCGACGAACGCCTCGCAGACGCTCCCGATGGCGCGGTAATCGTGGAAGAGCGTCTCGCCGCCGAGTCGCTAGGCCCGAGGCTGCGCGACGCCGGCCTGCCCCGTCCCGACCTCACCGTCCGCGGCTCGGCCTTCGCCGCTTCCTTTGATGCATGGATCGGGGCCCTCGCCGCGGTCTTGGCCGATCTGGCGCAGTAGCTTCCCGCCCCGCCGGTCTCGTTCCGTCAGACGGCCAACCCTCCCTCGTGGTGTCGGCCCGCCCACAAGGGCCCTCTTGCCTGTCGGGCAGACGCTGACATCCGGAGTGGAGGTCCCAGGCCCTAAGAGGATCGGCCATCTTCGGCCTCGCCAGCGAACCGCGATGCACCCTCAATGAGAGCCGATAACTGAGCGGGAATCGCTCGACCCGACGCCTCAACAAACGCTTGGAAGTTGACCGCTCAGCGCTCGCTGCATGCCATGCAGGCGCTCTTCCAGCTGAGCTATAGCCCCATGCGCCCGCGAATGTTACAGCAACCGGGGCCTTCGGCGCGTCGGACCATCGGATGGCTATTCGCGAGCGGGCCGCGTGCCATCCTCGGGCCGCGTCCACGCGGCGCCTCGCCGACGCGGCGCCTCGCCCACGCGGCGCCTCGCGGCGGAGAATCCAGAGGCCCGGCATTGCTGCCGGGCCTCCGTTCCCCTTGAACCATCGGCGACCGCCGGGCCCTCGGCCCATTTCGCCTACCGGCGGCCCCCTCATGCCGCTCGCCGCGTTCTTCGTTGCGGGCACCAGACGAGCTTTGCCCGACGCGTGTGACGGCGCCCAGGCCGCAGGCCCCGGGCTTCGCGGGTTACGCTGTGGCCGATGGCGACGACGACCGAATGGCGAGCTTCTCTCCGCCTTGCCGGCGGCCGCCTCGAATGCACTATCAGGCGCTCGTCCAGGGCCAGGCTCCTGCGGCTGACGGTCGATCCACGGCACACGGCTGTTGTCACGATTCCGGCCAGAGCGGCCCGGACGAAGGGCGAAGCCGAGCGCCTTGCCGAATCCTTCGTCGCCGAGCGCGAGGCATGGCTGCGCCGGCACCTCGACCGGCAGGAACGTCAGAGAGCGCAGCTGGAGGCGATGGGCCCGCTTCGCGACGGCGGCACGCTCCTGTTTCGGGGCGAGTTACACCGGCTGCGAGTCGAGGTTCCGACACCGACCCGACGCCGCACTGTCGTCACGCGCGAGGGCAGCGACGAAGGCGACGAGCTTGTGATCCGAACGGGTGCCGGGGAGCGGCGCGACCTCGCCGCGATTCTCGAGGCTTGGTTGCGCGTGCGCGCGCGATCCGCGATCGAGCGCGAGATAGAGCGGCACGCGGCCGCCCTGGCAGTGGAGCCTGCCGCGGTGACGGTTCGGGACACGCGCACCCGGTGGGGGAGTTGCTCGCGCGCGCGTCGCTTGTCCTTCTCGTGGCGGTTGATCCTCGCTCCGCCGGAGGCGCTCGAGACCGTGGTGGTCCACGAGCTGGCGCACCTTCGGGTCTTCGGCCACGGCCCTCAGTTCTGGGAGCTCGTGGCCGCCCGCCGGCCGGATCACCGGCGCTGGCGGCGCTGGCTTCGAGAGCATTCCATGGAGCTTCACGGAGCCCTGGCCGAGGAGTGAGCCGCTTGCCCGGGATTCGGGGCCGCGGCCGAGTTTGCGAAGGTGCCGAAGGCCCTGGCGAGCGCCGCCTGGTCGGCCTAGAGTGTCAATGCGCCGACCGTGGCATCTGGTCGATCGGCAACGGCATTCCGGCGCGAGCAGGCACAACAGGAGCTTGAGATGCCAGTCGTGACCATCTCTCGCCAGTTCGGCGCCGGCGGCTCGAGCGTCGCAGCGATCGTCGCCGCGGAGATCCACGCCGAGGTCGTCGACAAGTTGCTCATCGAGGAGGTCGCGCGGCGTCTCGACATCTCCGCGAGCGAAGTCGCATCGGAAGCCGAACGCCCCCGGCCGATGCTCGAGCGTCTCGTCCGATCCTTCTCGACCCTGGAGCCGGCCATGGGTGCCGGTTGGTCGCCGCCCTATCCGGATCCGCTATTCGATCCGCGCCGCGCGATCATCGAGCTCACCGAGCAGGTCATCAAAGAGGTCGCGGAAGGCGGCAACGTAGTCATCGTCGGCCGCGGCGCCGGCTTCTGCCTGCGCAAGAACCCGAGCGTGTTTCGAGTATTCCTGCGCGCCTCGGAGGCGGTGCGCGTCGAGGTATTGATGGAACGGCTCGGTCTGGGCGAGGCCGAGGTGCGGCGGAAGATGCACGAGACCGACACCAACCGCGCGGCCTACATCCACCAGCTCTACAAGAAGGACTGGTGCGACCCGGACGAATACGACCTGATCGTGAACACCGGTCGCTTGGGATACCAGGCCACCGCTGATCTGATCCTGCGCGGCCTGCGCGAGCCACTGCGCTCGGGGGCACAGGTCAGCTGACATTCGTCCCGTCAACGGCGTCGCACGACGCCTGATTGCGGACCTCGCTCAGTTCCCCAGAGCGTCTCCGGGGACGACCCAGACCGGCCCGTTTTGGGGAGCGTGGTCCCATTGGGCGTTGGTCAGTGTCGCGCGCGAGAGCGAAGCGATGCTCAGGCTCACGAGAAGTGCCAGAGCCCAGATAACGACGATGACGTCGAAGTGCCGGGCGATCTCCGCTCGCATGGCGAGCTCCCAAGAAGCAGTTCTCCCGGCCGGCCCGATGCCGGATCCTGATCCGAAGCTTCGATCGTGAGGGGCTGGCCGGCACAGGGCCCGTGGACCCAGATTCCGGATGCCCCGCGGCCCTAAGTAAACCGGTTATCCATGACTTACTGCCTATTTATTTGGGCCGGCGTTTCCGGCTCGGAACGAACGCCGCCGCAGATTCCTCGGCCCGAATCGAGGAGCGGCCGCCCTTCCGGGCGGCCGCTCGAACGGAACAGGTCGGTGGCTCGGTCAGGGGACCGCGACCGCCTCCGGCTCGACTTCGAAGAGACCCGGGACGGAGAGGTACCGCTCCCCG
>JADGQJ010000170.1 GCA_017881885.1 Chloroflexota bacterium | reverse complement strand
CCCCGGTGCGGACCTTGTCAGCCCCATCGTGATGGCCGTCACCATGTACGGGCTATACGAAGTCTCGATCGTGATGATCAGGATGGGCGGCCGCTAGAAGGATGGAGAGGACGAGCATGGCCGAACACGAAACAACGGCGCGCGTCGGGATCGTCTGCGGCAGCCGTTCGGATTTGCCCGTGATGGAGAAGGCGGCAGAGCTGTTGGGCAAGCTCGAGGTCGCGTGCGAGATCCACGCCATCTCCGCTCATCGGGCGCCGGATCTGCTTTCCCGTTTCGTCGATGGGGCGGAGGCCAGCGGCATCCGGGTCTTCATCGCCGGCGCGGGCGGGGCGGCGCATCTGGCGGGCGTCATCGCCGCGAAGACGATCCTTCCGGTCATCGGCGTGCCGATTGCGACGCAGGTCGCGGGCGGCCTGGATTCGCTCCTGTCGATCGTGCAGATGCCGAAGGGAATCCCAGTGGCGACGGTCGCTGTCGGCGGCGCGGAGAACGCGGCCCTGCTTGCGGTCGAAATACTGGCCCTCTCCGACCCGGCGCTGCGAGGGAGGCTGCAGGCATATCGCCACGGCATGACTCGCTCGATCGAGGACGACGAATCCAATGCCGGTCTCCGTCGTGATCACTGACTTGCTGCCGCAGGTGCACTGCGGCCGGCGAGTCGGGCTGCGGAACCGATGAGCGAGGTCCGGTTCGGCCGCGGCGGCATCCCCGACTGGCTCGAGCCGATGGTGCGGTACTGCTCGCGCTGCGGAGGCCTACTTGGGTTCGGTCCGATCGAGGGCGAGGAGCGCGATCGGCTCTCGTGCCCGAGTTGCGGCTTTGTCAGCTACATCAACCCACGCCTGGTGGTTACCACGCTGCCCATCACCGGCCGGGGCGAGGTGATGTTGATCCGCAGGGGGATCGAGCCCGGGCGCGGGCGATGGGCGCAGCCGGGCGGCTTTCTCGAGATCGACGAGACGGTCCGTGAGGCGGCCGTCCGCGAGACGCTGGAGGAAACCGGCCTGCGAGTCGAGCCCGGGGCCATAGTCGGCCTCTACTCGCGCCTTCACGCTGGCGTGGTCGTCGTCGCCTTCGAGGCCCAGATCGTCGGGGGAGTGCCAACCGTCACCCGCGAGTCGCTCGAGACGCGGCCCTTTGCTCCGGAGGCGATCCCGTGGCCGGAGATCGCGTTCGAAACCAGCCTCCGCGCCCTGCGCGACTGGGTCGCTCCCGTCCGTCCGGACCTTCCTCTACCGGACCTTGCGACCATCGGACGCAGCTTCGGCGGCTGAGGCCCGGGAGTCGCGCCGGGGGCCAGCAAACGGTAAAACGCCGTGCGAAACTACCCAGCCATGGATGCCGCGACTATCGCTCTGGTTGTGGTTCCCTTCCTGATCATTCAGGTCGGGATGATGCTTTTCGCCCTGTACGACCTCTTCCAGGAGGACCGTCGGGTTCGGGGCGACAGCAAGGCTATGTGGGCCCTGATCATCTTCCTGGTCAACGTGATCGGGCCGCTGATCTACTTCTTCGTCGGCCGCGACGAATCGCGGGGAACCGAAACCGGCGGCATCGGCGCAACTCCGACTGAACCGATCTCCCGCATCCTCGCGACGTGGCCGAGGCTCGACGCGGGCACCGACGCGGCTATCGTCACTACAGGTCTCACGAAGCGCTACGGTGCCGGGCTCGTCGCCCTCGACCACCTGAACCTCACCGTCCCGAGCGGCACCATCTTCGGCTTCCTCGGGCCCAACGGCGCCGGCAAAACAACGACACTGCGCCTCCTGACCGGCCTTGCCACGGCGACGGAGGGCACGGGCACAGTGGCCGGCGTGCGGATCGGCGGGACGGGCGGCGACCTGGCGCGCCACATCGGCTACCTGGACCAGGACCCGCGCTTCTACGGCTGGATGCGAGGCCGCGAGTTGCTGACGATGGTCGGGCAGTTGCACGGGCTCCATGGCGCGGCGTTGCGGCAGCGGGTCGGCGAAGTGCTCGAGATCGTGGGGTTGACCGAGGCCGCTCACCGCCGCGTCGGCGGATACTCGGGCGGCATGCGCCAGCGCCTCGGGATCGGGCAGGCACTCATCAACCAGCCGCGCGTCCTGTTCCTCGACGAGCCGGTCAGCTCGCTCGATCCGGAAGGCCGCCGCGACGTCCTGGAGATCATCTCCCGACTGCGCGGCACGGCCACCGTCTTCATGAGCACCCACATCCTCAACGACGTCGAACGGGTCTGCGATCGGGTCGCGATCCTCAATGTCGGCCACCTGGTGGTCGAAGGGCCGATCGACGAACTGCTCGATCGCTATGCCCAGCCGATCTACGAGCTCGAACCGGAACCGCAGCAGCCGGGCGCGATCGAACGGCTTGCCGCCGCGATGCGCGGTCAGACCTGGGCACAGGAGGTTCGGACCACGCCCGACACCGTCCGGGTTTTCGTGAACGATCCAAAGGTTGCCGGACCCGCGATCCTGCCTCTGGTCGTGTCCAGCGGAGTCAACCTGGTCCGTTATGAGCGGGCGCGGCCGAGCCTCGAGGACGTCTTCCTGCGCCTGGTAGCCGAAAGCGGTCCACCGATCGCGCCACCTGTCGTCGTGCCGGCCTGGGGTCTCGACGGGAGGGGCCGACGATGATGGGTTTCCGGGTGCTTCTGGCCAAGGAGTTGCGCGAGCAAATTCGAACGAGCCGCATTATCGCGGTCGCCGTCGTCTTTATCCTGTTCGGCATCCTCGGCCCGCTGACGGATCGCTACATGAAGGAACTGCTCGACGCGGTCGGCAGCCAGGGCGGCGGCATGACGTTCCAGGTTCCGCCGCCGTCGCTCAAGGGTGACCTCGGCCAGATCGTGAAGAACCTCTCCCAGTTCGGCGTCGTCTGCGCGCTTCTGCTCGCCATGGGCACCGTGGCCTGGGAGAAGGAGCGCGGCACCGCGGGCATGATCATGACCAAGCCGGCATCCCGAGGCGCTTTCCTGGCCGCCAAGCTGACGGCCATCTCGCTGAACCTGGCCGTCGCCGTGACCCTGGGCGGCGGACTCGGCTACATCTACACGGCCCTGCTCTACCCGGTGGCTTTCCCTCTCGGCGGTTACATCGCGATGGCAGCGATCTTGTGGTGGACGCTGGTCGTGTTCGTCGCGATCACGCTGCTCGGGAGCACCGCGAGTCGTTCCGCCATCGCCGCGGCCGGTCTGGCGTTCGTGGCCTTCATCGTCTTGGGGATCCTTGTGACCGTCCCGGTCGTCGGCCCCTGGTCGCCTCTCGGGCTGCTGACCCCGGCCTCGCACCTCGCGCTCGGCGAAGATGCCGGCAACTTCCTGGGGCCGCTGCTCTTCAACATCGCCCTGGTGCCCGCTCTCTTCGGCGTCACGTGGCTGGTGTTCCGCAAGCAGGAGCTCTAACAGGGCCGAATCCGAGGACCACGTCGCTTCTTCGTCCTGCCCCGGTCAGGTTGGTGACATGGGTGAGGCAGCGTCCGCGACCGTGTTGCGGCCGGCAGGCTTGTCCTCGCATTCGAGAGCCTTGTGGCGCATGGTGACGGCCCATCACGGGCACACACACCAGGGCGAGGAGAAGACCATGCTGAGCGATTTCCCGAGCTACCCCACTATCCCGGCAAGCGACCTGGAGCGGGCACGCGGCTTCTATGAAGGCAAGCTCGGTCTTGCGGTGGAAGAGGTGACGGACGCGGGGGTCATGTACCGCGCCAAGGGATCGACGCTGTTTGTCTATCCGTCCGAGTTCGCCGGTACGAACAAAGCGACGACGGCCGGGTTCCGGGTCACCGATCTGCCCGGGACGGTCGCGGCGCTGAAGGCTCGCGGAGTGCGGTTCGAGGAGTACGACTTCCCCGGCTTCGCGACCGTCGACGGGATCGCCCGCACCCCGGTCGGTTCTGCGGCGTGGTTCAAGGACACCGAAGGCAACATCATCGGGCTCGTGCAGATCGACTGACCTGCGACGAGGAGACGGCGTCGCGCCGCGGCCGGCAAGAAGAAGCGGCCGACCGGCGAACCGGTCGACCGCCTGTTCAACTGTGGGCTAAATCGTCCGCATCAGTAGGGCATGCTCATCGTCGACCGCAGCGCGGCTGCGGGCCTCGACAGCGGAATTAGCGGACCGAGAAGTCGGCCGGCTGCCAGGTGACGCCACCGTCCCGGGACAGGAACAGGGCAGAGTAGGCGTGATTGATGTCCGAGTCCGGATCGACCTCGGCCTTCTGCGCCCAGCTCTTCCCATCGACGGTCACCGCGTTATATCCCGCCCTGGCATCTCCAGCCGATGTCCATGTCTGACCGCCGTCGCTTGTGGCCATGAGGTTCTTGACTTTGTCCTCCTGAAGCCAGTGCGTTGCGTCGAGGATGATCGGGCCCATGATCGGGCACAGCCGGAGTGGAAGGACAGCCACCTGCGACCAGTTGAGGCCGCCATCCAGAGTCCGGTAGTAGCGCATCTGGCATGAGGTGGGATCGAGCACCTGAAGGACCGCAAGGAAGCCCTTCGTCGGGCTTACGAAATAGACAGGACCCCACCCAGAACCCACCACCCCAGATAGCACCTGGAGGTCCTGTGTGACCTTCGCCCCCACGCCGGGTAGGGTGAGGTTGGACCAGGTACTTCCGGCATCACGGCTCACTCGGAGTAGCGGCTGGCCAACCAGCCCGGAGAAGTTCCAAAGCGTATTCGCGTCCGTTGCCTCTGTGGCGAGTACCGTCGAACTCGTAACGGTCCAATTGGCGCCGCCATCCAGCGTGTGCATGATGGTGGTCGGGCCCGATGTCACCGGTTCGACGACAGCGAAGCCGGCAT
>JADGQJ010000010.1 GCA_017881885.1 Chloroflexota bacterium | reverse complement strand
CGCCCTCGGCCACCCGACGAAATCATCCCTCGTGTGGTTCCCGCAGTCTCGGCTTTCCTTGTGATCTCCCCTTGACATCGCAAGGTTACGAGGCGAGTATCAGCTAACCTTGTGGTGTTGCACTGGATCACAAGGTCGTGGCGGGAGAGGTGAATGGGTCACTTCGTCGAGCGGCGATGGGATGAGAACCCGAGTGGGTACGGCGGACGGAAGGCGAGACAGAGTTTCGTCTACCGCGCGTTCATTCCAGATCCAATCGCCTCGATCGATCCGCTCACGTCGTTCGCAACATCGGGGCTCATCGATGAAGCTGAGCGGGCTGTCGCGGCGCTCAACGAAATGCCGTCACTCACCGGCATCGAAGCGGTAGCCCCACTTCTCCTTCGTTCTGAAGCGGTCGGCTCGTCGAAGATTGAGCGCCTCGCCGTTACTCACACGAATCTCGCCCGCGCTCTCGTTGACCCAGGCGCGGCCAGAGGTGCGGCGCGCGCTGTTGCCGCCAACGTTCGAGCGCTTGAACGAGCGATCGCACTGGGTACGGAAGAGCGACCGCTGAGTGTTCGTGACGTGACCGAAGTGCACCGCATCCTCATGGCCGACGATGATCCGGAAGGTGCTGGTGTCGTCCGGACCGAGCAGAACTGGATCGGAGGTCGGCAGCCGACTCCGATCGATGCCGCATACATCCCGCCGCCGCCCGAGGAGGTCTCGGGTCTGCTGCTCGATCTCGTCACGTTCCTCAATCGGATCGACCTGCCTGCCGTCGCCCAGGCCGCGATCGCGCATGCTCAGTTTGAAACGATCCATCCCTTCGCCGACGGCAACGGTCGAGTCGGGAGGTCCCTGATCCACCTCGTCCTTCGCCGGCGTGGTCTCGCTCCCCGTTTTGTGCCGCCGGTTTCGGTTGTCCTGGCAGCTCACGCGGACGCGTACGTCGCGGGCCTCGTCGGTTATCGCGAGCCAGAAGGCCTCGAGCCCTGGTTGCAGGCGTTCGCTCGCGCTGTCTCTCAGGCAGCGGGCGAGTCCAGGCAGCTTGCGAATTCGGTCCGGGAGCTGGAGGAACGATGGCTCGAAAGAGCTGGGCGACCACGGACCGACAGCGCTTCGGCCAAGATCATCCGCAGCCTTCCTGCCCAGCCGATAATCACGGCAGCAACGGCCCGCCTCATCACTGGAACGAGCTATGAGGCGGCGCGCGTGGCGCTCAACGCCTTGCAAGCTGCCGGTGTTGTCCGACAGATCTCCGGTGGGACCTACGACCGGACATACGCCGCCGACGATCTGTTCAACGCGGTGCGGGCGTTTGAACTGAGGCTGTCGGGTCGGGCGACGAAGGAGATTGACGCCCCGTCCTCAAGTTGATCTCCACGGCATTCTGAGCTGCACCTGCTGCCTCTGTCCGGCAGATCGGACTCCGTGTCGACGACGATCCGGCAGAGTTCTTTCTGCCGCGCCGGTGACGCTACGGCATCCTGGTGAGCCGGATCAGCCTGGACTCTGCATGAACGCCAGCGGCCCACGGCCGAAAAGCCCACGGACGTGGGCAAGGTTCAGGTATGAGAGCACGCCCAATTGCACGGTCAGGCCGATCAGGTTGATGGGGGTGACGCCCCACAGGAATACCGACAAGAGCCCAAGGCCGAGCAGGGAGCAGCTCAGGCGAATCGCCGTCGGCCACGTCCAGGGCTTCATCGACCAAAGCCCCGAGACGATCGCCAAGCCGGTCAGCGAGGTGGCGAGGTAGGCCAGGGCCAGGGCCACATCGAGGACTCCCCAAACCGGCTCGTCATATGAGAAACGCCAATTTGCCCAGTAGGCATAGTCGAGCACTACATAGGACCCGACCAAAGCGACGACGACCTCGACGATCGCAAGGATGGCGATTCCACGAGGGCGGGCGTCGTCCGTTCTGGCTGCGCCGACGGCGTCGCCGCTTGGCGGTGGGGAGCCATATGGTCTGGCGCCGCCTGCAGGCGGCGCGGCTGGGCCTAGCATCAGGCCGCACGCTCGACAGAACTGCGCCGTAGACGACGATCCGACGCCACAGCCCAAACACACTCGCACGTCGGTCAACGCAAACGACTCCCTTCCCAGTCCGATCCAGGACTTCGATGAAACGTGTCTCCGCCGGCGGGTCCCTTCTGTCCCTGGCGGCGGGACAGCGAGCGGGCGGCGCAGGGAGCCCCACCGACCTGGGACCCGGCGACGAGAATCTCCGCCAGGCCCCGCGAATCCTAGCAGTCTGGAAGAGACGGTCTTGTGCGAAGCCGCGCGCCGGAGCCTCGCTCCCTGGTGCCGGACGTGGCGGTCCAGGTCTTCTTCCTCAGGCTGACGACCAGCACGCCGGCCTATACTCCGTCCGCCGGCTGCGTCCCCGCAATGCCGAGGTTCGTCACATCCCTCGGACGATCGGCGCAAGGAGGAGAGCAGATGGCGGCCAGGACTGTCCGTGACTTCCAGGTAGGTTTCGACGTTGCGCCCATCGCGGATGCGTGGGCACAATCCAATCACTACGGCTCCCGTGGAATCTCACCGGACGGCACCCGCAACTACCAGCGCGGCAACGGACTACTGACCGGTGCCATGCCACTCACGATCCGCCAGGACGGCCCAGCCGTTCACCTCGAGGCCTGGATCCACGCCACGCTGGTCGCGAGACTCTGCGCCCTCTTCCTGATTCCAACCGACATGAGCATCGAGTCGGGCGGCGTCAGGGGCATCCTTCCGCGGTCGATCGCTCGCGGTGCCGTCAACAACCTCCTTGCCCAGCTTGGCCAGCCGCCCATCGGGTAATCGCCGTCCATCGAAGCGGCTTCCGGCGGTACCTCTGCGAGCCGAGCGGACACCGGCGACGGGCTGGGCTCTCCGGGCACCACATGACCGCGCCCAGGGGCGTCCTCTTCAGTTCGATCTCCTGTGCAGGGGAGATCGACCCTGGGGAAAGGGGAGCCAGAGATGGGCAGGACCCACTGGATCGGCCGCACGCCGGCCATTTCTCGTTCGCTCTCGAAGCGGTGTCGCAGCCCGATTCCGAGCATCGTCGCCCGCGGGCTCGCCGTCGGCCTCCTTGCTGTGGTCGTCGGCGGTTGCGGGGCTCTGAACGGAAGCGGCACGCCGACGACATCGGCGTCGCCCTCAGCGGCGTCCACCATGACACCCTCGGCTGCCGCGACAAACGCAACTCCCACGCAGACAGATATGCCAACGGCGATGCCGACGGCAACTCCCGCGGTCGGCACGCCGCCGGTCGGACGGACTGCCGAGCCGTCAGCGGTCGACCACTTCTCTCTCACGGGCGCGATGACGACGGCTCGCGTTCGCCATACCGCGACTCTGCTCCGCGATGGGCGTGTGCTGATCGTGGGTGGCAGCGCGGGCGGTTGGGGCAGCGCGAGTCTCAAGTCCGCGGAGATCTACAACCTGACCACGGGCAAGTTCAGCGCCACGGGATCCATGCAGATCGCCCGCGCCGGTCACACGGCCACCCTTCTCAACGACGGCCGCGTCCTCGTCGCCGGAGGTCACTCAGCCGACCTGGGCGGCCTGTGGCTCAACCCAAAGAGCACCGCTCCCGACATGGGTCTGCCGCTCGGCTCCGCTGAGATATACGACCCGGCGACCGGCAAATTCACTTCGACCGGATCGATGCTCGCGGCTCGTGATTCCCACACCGCGACGCTGCTTCACGACGGTCGCGTGCTCATCGCCGGAGGTTTCGATTGCACCAATCTCACGTCGTGCGAAAGCGTGGGCTCGGCGGAGCTGTACGACCCGGCGACCGGCCACTTCAGCCTGACCGGATCTCCGCAGGAATTCGTTCTCGCGAGCGACTCCGTTCTGCTCAACGACGGGCGCGTCCTGGTGGTCGGCAACAGCGAGATGGGGATATTCGATCCGGCGACGGGCAAATTTGGCGGTTCGACGGAGCCCCCGCTCACGTATGGGCCGGTCAGCCTGCTCAAGAACGGCCGAGTGCTCCGGTCCGGCGGCCTCCAATCCACGCCCGGCGGCTCGCCCGGGTACGCGCTGTTCGCCGCTGCTGAGTTGTTCGACCCTGCCACCGGCAAGTTCAGCCCGACCGGTTCGATGGCGAAGGCACGCGCCGGCCATTCCTCGACGCCCCTATCCGACGGGCATGTGCTCGTGGCCGGGGGCGGCGACATATTCCGGTGCCGGACAAATCCCTGCACCAGCGCCGACCTCGGCACGGGGGAGATCTACGACCCGGCGACCGGCCGGTTCTCGCCGGCGCAGTCGCTGAAGGTGGGCCGCTTCGACCACACCGCAACGCTGCTCAAAGACGGTCGAGTGCTTATCGCCGGCGGCCGCGGCGGAACCGTGAACGGCCAAGCTGTCGCTTCGGCCGAACTGTACGGTCGCTAGGGGTTCGGGGAAGGCCTGAAGGAGCGAAGCGCCGGACTCAGGCGGCTTCGGTCGTCGTGACGTCCAGGTCGTCGACGTTCACGAGGATGCGTCGATCGCGCACCCATCGCGTCGCCCAGATGATGAACAGCGCGAGCGGCCCCGTGACGAGAGCGATTGCCCCGAATAGCCGCAAATTCGCTACCCGGCCACGCGCGGCCACGGCGGAGACGTTGTCTCGCAGCTGGAGTCTCGGAACACGGGCCAGGCGTTCGCTGATGCGGTCGGAGAGCGAGGGCTTGCGGAACTGCAGGCTGATCATGGTTTGCACCTCGGGGGTTGGGCTCAGTCGGGGTCCCGACGTTGGCCCGATTCGATGACTGTTGTTGGCGTGTTGTGCACCGCCGTGATGGCGGGGATCGTGCCGAGGCGGCCGGCCTGGTAGTCGGCGAACGCCTGGATGATCTCCTCGCGGGTGTTCATCACGAACGGACCCATCCAGGCGACGGGCTCGCCGATTGGGCGGCCGCCGAGGATAAGGACGTCGAGGTTGGGACTCCGGCTTTCCTGGACAGAAAGGGCGGCAACCGTGAGTGCGTTGCCCGGCCCGAAGACGGCCAGCTGACCGGTCTGGATGGGGCGGGCTTCCTCTCCGACTGTGCCGAGCCCGGCCATGTCGTAGACGAGGGCGTTGTAATCGGCTCGCCAGGGCAAGGTTAGGCGAGCGCCGGGGCTAAGGGTCGCGTGAACCAGCGTCATCGGCGAATAGGTCGAGCCCGGCCCTTTGTGCCCGGCCACTTCGCCGGCGATGATGCGGATCAGCGCGCCGCCGTCGGGGGACGACGCGATGGCCACCTCGCTGGCGCGCAGGTCCTGGTAGCGGGGCGGAGACCACTTCTGGGCTGCCGGCAGATTCACCCAGAGTTGGAACCCATGGAAGAGTCCGCCGCTCGCGACGAGCCATTCGGGCGGCTTCTCGATGTGCAGGATCCCGGCGCCCGCGGTCATCCACTGCGTGTCGCCGTTGGTGATGACGCCCCCGCCGCCGTTCGAGTCCTGATGCTCGAAAGTCCCGTCGATCATGTAGGTGACCGTTTCGAAGCCGCGGTGCGGGTGCCAGGGCGTGCCCTTGGGCTCGCCGGGCGCGTACTCGACTTCGCCCATCTGGTCGAGGTGGACGAACGGATCGAGGTCGGCGAGGTCGACTCCGGCGAATGCGCGCCGGACGGGGAAGCCTTCACCCTCGAGCCCGTGCGGGGCGGTCGTCAGGCTGCGCACGGCGCGCATGCGGGCGACGGTCGGGTCCGGCTCAGGGATTCGGGGCAGGACGCTGATGTCGGGGACGGTGATTGCGGGCATGCTTCGATCCTCGTCGGTTCTTACGCCGCACGCGTCATGGCGCGCAACAGATCGATGATGGGCCTGGTCGCCGCCACGGCGGCTCGCGGGCCATCGCGGCACCGCCTGGTGGTTCGGCCGAATCCTGGTCGCCTAGCCCGCGGCACGCCGGCGACGCGGTTGCGAGTGTCATAGGGCTGTCATGAGCCGGTGGCAATATCGGCTGACGGGCCGAGACGACGCGTTCGTTGACGCCCTTCGGATGCCGAGGTACTACAGCAACCCATGCTTCTTCTGATTGTGGTCGCCTTCATCGCCGGGCTCGTGACGGCCGTCTCCCCGTGCGTGCTGCCGATCCTGCCGATCGTGCTGGCGACCGGAGCGGACGGCGACCGGCGCAGGCCGTACCTGGTGATCGCCGGGCTCATCGCGAGCTTCTCCTTCTTCACGCTCGCCAGTGTCCAGATCATCCAGGCATTGCACCTCCCCAGCTCGACGTTGCGCGACGTCGCGATCGCCATCATCGCGATCTTCGGATTGACGCTGCTGGTGCCGGCGCTGTCGCGGGTCTTCGAACGGGCCACCGCACGGTTTCCTGCAATGGGCGTCCGGCTCGCGACGCCCGGCGTCGCCGGCGGGCTGATCACCGGTGTCGGTCTCGGGCTTGTCTGGACTCCCTGCGCCGGGCCGATTCTCGGGGCAATCACGAGCCTCGCGGTCACGGCCCCCGGGTCCGTCGCAACGGTCGCCCTGGTGATCTCATATTCGATCGGCGCCGGCCTGCCCCTGCTGGGGATCGCCCTCGGCGGGCGCGCGGCGCTGGCCAGGCTCCGCCTCCGTTCCGCTTCGGCGTGGGCGAGTCGCGCCCTCGGAATCCTGGTGCTCGTGACCGCCGGCTTGATGGCAGTCGGCGCCGATACGGCAATTTCGGCGGATCTCACGAATGCTCTGCCCGACTGGACCGGAACGCTGCAGACGCTCGAGCGGACCGGGCCCGTGCAGTCGGCTCTCGGAAACCTCGGCACCGGCTTGACCACCACGCAGGCAGGCGGCCCGACGGCGCCCGAGTTCACCGGCATCGACAACTGGCTCAACACGCAGCCGCTAACGATGGCGAGCTTGCGGGGCAAGGTGGTCCTGGTCGACTTCTGGACCTATTCGTGCATCAACTGCATCAGGACGCTGCCATACGTCGAGAGCTGGTATCAGAAGTACGGCCCGGAAGGCTTCGTCGTCGTCGGCGTGCACACCCCGGAGTTCGCCTTCGAGCATGACTCCGGCAACGTCGCGGCGGCGATCGCCCGCTTCGGGATCACGTATCCGGTGGCCCAGGACAACGAGTACGCAACCTGGACGGCATACAACAACGAGTACTGGCCGGCCGACTACCTGATCGACGCCGGGGGACATATCAGGGATACGCACTTCGGCGAGGGCAACTACCTCCAGACCGAAATCAGCATTCGAACCCTCCTGTCCGAAGCGGGTTCGGCCGCGCTGCCCAGCCCGGCTACGTCGGCCGCCCCACCGCCCTTCATCGCCAGCGAGACCGGCGAGACCTATCTGGGCGTGACGAGGGGCGTGCAGTTGGCCGATCACTCCTCGACTCCATCCGGAAAGGGTCAGTACGTGTTCCCCGCGCAGCTGCCCCAGGACAAGTTCGGACTCTCCGGTTCCTTCGACGGCCAGGATGACTACATCACGGCCCTGGAGGCCGGCGACAAGCTCGAAATGTCGTTCTATGCCCGCGACGTCTATCTGGTGCTTGCCGCCGACACTCCGGTGCCGGTCACGGTCAAGATTTCGGGAGCCGAGGGCGTGGGAACGAGTGAAGACGTAGCTGCCGACGGCTCGATGGTCATCGGCGCGGCGCGTCTCTACCACCTGGTCCATCTCGATACCGCGAACCCGGGCATCGTGACGATCACGTTCAACGCTCCCGGCGCGCGCGCCTACGCCTTCACCTTCGGCGGCTAGAGAGGCCGTTTTCCCGTCGCGCCGAGCGGTCGCGACCGCTAGACTGGCGGCGTCATCGCGTGTCGGTGAGGGAGGGTTAGTTCCGGTGACGGTGGGTGCTGGCCTGGGTTGGGCCACCGTTCGGGAGCGGCGGTGAGCATCTACGACGAGCCGCCGCATTATGTGAGCCGCCGTGCCCGGCGAACCCAGACCGCTGTCAGCACGGTATTCGTCGTCACAGTCGCCGTCGTTGCCATATTTGCGTCCGCCGTCGTGGCCAAGGCCGTGGTCGAGGCCGCGCTCGGCCAGTGCACCCCATCCTGGGTTTCCGGCACCGACCCCCAACTCTGTCTGAACGCCCAAATCAGCCGCCGCACGCTTTTCGTCTCGGGCAGCACCAGCCTCCCGGACGGAGCGATCATTCAGGTCTCGGCGGAGGATTTCGGCACCGGCGCCAACGAGCATTGGGTCACCGATACGGTCGCCGTCACGGTCGCCAACGGGTCTTTCGGCCGCAGCTTCGACCTGTCGACATGGGGCGCCGGGACGGTCACCGTCACGGCACTCTTCGAAGTCGGACCCGAACAGCCGGCGGAATTGTTGGATCGCTACGGGGCATACGGGGAGCGCCTGAGCGGACCAGAGGTGGTGCTGGACCTCAACGCCGGCGTCCCCGCGCCCAGGGCGGTCCAGGTTTCGACCAACGTCGATCTCTCGGCCGGATAGCCTTGGGCACTCCGGCCGCCCGCTGCGCACACCGCCGAGTTGGTCCATATGGGCCGCAACTGATACGAAAAGTTCCATTGCGGCATTCCTCCGGCGGCCGGAACATGGCATCGTCGTGGCGTCCAAGCCGCGTCGTGTGATGCCGGGACCGCGAACCACCACTTGCGAACACTCTCGGCCGAGCACCGGACGGCCGAGATCCAGAGCCGGAGGCGCGAAATGACCTCGCTGAGGTGGGCCCGGGCGCTCGTGGCACTGACCGCCGTCGCGGCCATGGCGATCCCCGGCTCCGCCTTCGCGGCCTCGCCCTCCGATCCGCCGCCCGCGACCGCCTCGAGCGCCCCGACCGCTCCCCCCGCGCCGACCCCGACCGCTCCCACCGCGGTTCCTGCCGCGGACTCCGACGCCGTGACTCTTACCGGCACCCTGCGCATAGCAGTCTCCGACGACTTTGTGTCCCGACGCTCGCAGATCTTCTATTCCATCGACAGCGCCTCCGGGTCCGTCCCGATCACCGTGTCGGGGGCGAGCGTGAGGAAGCTCGTCGGGGCGCTCGTTCGCGTCGCCGGCCGCAGGCAAGCCGACGGGAGTGTCGCAGTCGCTTCCGGATCGTTCGTCGTCGAGAAGACCGTCGCCGCCAACCCCTACGCGGCCGCCCTCGGCATCAAGGCCCACGTGGACCGCAGCGCCACGCCCGCGGCGCCGAAGACGGAGACGGTGGCCGTGATCATCGCCGACTACACGGACCTTGCCGGCTATCCCGTGACGGCGGCTCAGGCCGAGAGCACTTTCAGCGGCTCGACGGCATCGGTCCATTCGTTCTTCGATGCCACCTCGCGTGGGCGCTTCGAAACTGCAACCACTGTCTTCGGGCCATGGCACATGGCCGTCGCGCAGTGCGGCGGGCCTTCGTCGACCTGGTCGCTCAGCGCCGCCACGGCCGCGGCGCGGGCCGCCGCCACGGCGCACGGCGTCAGTCTCTCTTCGTTCGACCATCTGGTCTTGTGGACGAAGCCGCCGTGCAATCAGAAGTGGGCCGGCTACTCCGACATGCCCGGCGGGAACGTCGTGATCGCCGTCGACTGGGCGACGTACGGCGATGCCATCTCGACGATGGTCGCCGCGCATGAGATCGGCCACAACCTGGGTCTCGACCACGCGAACGGCCTGGCTTGCTTCGACGGCTCGGGCAACCAGGTCGAGCTGGTAGGCACCTGCTCCAACGCCGAATACTGGGACCAGTACTCGACCATGGGCGCAGCGGGAGCGCCCGACAACGCCCTGCTCGACGCCGATCGCCTGGATTCGCTGGGCTGGCTCGATCCGGGCGAATCGCAGACGGTGACCGCAGTCGGCACGTATTCGCTGGTACCCGTCTACTCGGCCGTCACCGGCGTGCGCCTGCTGCGGATCGCCAGGCCGACGACCGTCCTCCCCAGCGAGCAGTCGGGGTCCTGGACCCTCGAGCTTCGGTCGACGCTGACCGGCACCGACTGGGACCAGTTCACGAATGCCTCCTACCCGGTCTTCTCCACCGTGACCACGGGCGTGACGATTCGCTACTCGGATGACGAATACCGCCAGTTCAACGTGCTCGGGCCGAGCTTCCTGGTCGACACTGTCGCCGATGCGACTGCCGCAGACCCGGGCGTGAGCTTCTGGGATTCGCCGCTGCAGGCTGGGAAGACGTTCGGCGATCCGATCGGCGGCCTGACGATCAGGGTGAACTCCGTGGACGGGTCCGGGGCGAGCGTCACGATCGGCGACACCATGGCGCCCACCGCGCCGCCCACCCTCGAGGTCACCGCGATCCCGTCCGGCGGCGCCCAGCTCGACTGGCAGGCCGCCACGGACAACCTGAGCTTGGCTCACTACCGCATCTACCGCGACGGCGCGCAGATCGACGAGGTCTCGAGCACGACGCTGACGTACAACGACCTGCCGGCCTGCCTGGACGGGAGCCACTCCTACGCCGTCTCAGCTGTCGACACGGCCGGCAACGTAGGCCCGCAAACGGTTGCCGGCGGCGTGCTTGCGGCCAGATTGCCTTGCGCTCCGACCTCGGTGATCGCGACCGCCGGCAACGCCGAGGCGCTCGTCCGCTGGACCGCCCCCGGGAACGGCGGGCAGGCCATCGCCGGTTACACCGTGACATCCGCGCCGGACGGACTCATTTGCGCGACGACCGGAGCCACGCAGTGCGTCGTGACGGGGCTCGCCAACGGAACGCCGTACACGTTCACAGTGACCGCGACCAACTCGGTGGGCACGGGCCCCGCCTCGGCGGCATCCAACTCAGTCACGCCGCTGCCCGTCCCGGGCCGTCCGACGTCGGTAGCGGGCGTGCCCGGTAACGCGACAGTGGCGGTGACCTGGACGGCGCCGGTCCAACAGGGCTCGAGTTCGATCATCGGGTACACCGTGACCTCTTCGCCGGGCGGGCGGACATGTCCCGGCACAAGCGGCGCAATCGGCTGTACGGTGACCGGCCTGATCAACGGCACCGCCTACACGTTCACCGTCACTGCGACCAACTCCCTGGGCACCGGCTTGCCGTCCGACCCATCGCCGCCCGTGACGCCGCGCACGCGACCCGACGCACCCGCCGCGGCCGCAGCCCTTGCGTCCAACGGCTCGGCGCTGGTCTCGTGGAACGCTCCGCCCTTCGACGGCGGCAGCCCCGTGACCGCATACGACGTGGTTTCGACGCCGGGCTCCCTGACGTGCCATTCCACCGGGGCTCGCTCCTGCACGGTTTCGGGACTGACGAACCGGGTCTGGTACACGTTCAAGGTCACGGCCACGAATGTCGCAGGCACGAGCGATTTGTCGCTCGCCTCGCCCGCGGCAATGCCACTCGCCGGAGCCACGTACGTGACGGTCACCCCAAACCGGCTGGTCGATTCGCGGTCCGGCACGCACATCGGACTCTCGGCGTCGTTGAGCCAGGGTTCCCCAGTATCGTTCCAGGTCACCGGCCGTTCCGTAGATCCGAACCTGAACATACCGACCGGTGCGGTGGCCGTCAGCGGCAATCTGACGGCCGTGAACGAGGGCTCCGCCGGCTATTTCAGCCTGGCCCCATCCAAGCCCGTCGGCGCGCCGAAGACCTCGACTCTCAACTTCCCAGCGGGTGACACCCGGGCCAATGCCGTGGTCGTTCAACTGGGCGCCGGTGGACAGCTGTGGATCACATTCGTCGGCGCCTCGGGCAAGAAAGCCGATGTCATATTCGATGTCACCGGCTACTTCGTCGGCAACACGACCGGCGCGACGTACTTGCCGCTCACGCCGAATCGGGTGCTGGACTCGCGCAGTCCCACGCGGCTCGGGATGACGGCGTCGCTCACCTCCGGCACGCCGGCGAGTTTCCAGGTGACGGGCCGGTCGGCCGACCCCGAACTCAACGTCCCGGCCAACGCCGTTGCGGTGGTCGGCAATCTGACCGCGGTCAACGAAGGTTCGGGCGGTTACCTCAGCCTGACACCGGCCAGGCCCGCCGGCGCACCGACGACATCGACCATCAACTTCCCCAGGAGCGACACTCGAGCCAACTCGGTCATTGCGCCCCTCGGCGCCGCCGGCGTGCTCTGGGTCACATTCATCGGCACCCCGGGTAAGCACGCAGACGTCCTCTTCGACGTGACCGGGTACTTCGTTCCGAACACGAGCGGTGCAACGTTCGTGGCCCTGACCCTCAACCGGTTGGTCGACTCGCGTTCGCCGACGCGGCTTGGACTCTCCGCGTCACTTACATCCGATCATCCGGTCCGTTTCGGGGTGACGGGCCGGTCGATCGACGTGGCGCTCAACGTACCCGCGGAGGCAATCGGGATCACGGGCAACGTCACGGCCGTCGGCGCGAGCTCCGCCGGATATCTAGCCCTGACGCCGGCCGACCCCGGCGCCGTGCGCGGGACCTCGACGGTCAACTTCCCGAGGGCCGACACTCGCGCGAATGCGGTCACGCTTCCCATCGGAGGAGACGGCGGGATGTGGGTCACGTTCGTCGGCACCGCCGGAGCGCATGCGGATGTGGTGTTCGACGTCTCCGGTTACTTCACGATGAGCTGAGGCCGGGCCACCGCGTGCCGATGCCGGGAGAACCTAAGCCCCGCGCGTCTTTCCTTTGCGCTTGCCGTGAGCATCGGTCCCCATGTCCGACTCCTCGCGCCGCTCCACCTCGTCGGCGCGCTGCCGCTGCACGTCGAGAACCTGCTTGAACTGCTTCGCCAGACCGGTTCGCATGCCGGCCCGCGCCCGCGCGTCGGCGTCTCGATCGCGTCTCTTCTCACGGGCCTTTTCGGCCGCCGAAATCTGTTCCTCGTCCACGCCGTCGAATCTCCACGCACCGGACCTTCTTCGACCGACCTGCTACGATCCGGCACAGATGGAACTCTACGGCGTCCGTATCCCCACGATCGTCACCGACAACGTGGCCGCTCGATGTGCCGGTTGCGGTGAAGTCATCCGAGGGAGACCGTGGCGCGTCAGCATCCTCGATGTCGTGGCGCCTGAGGCGCCCGTACCCTGGACGGAGACCGCCGGCCTCAATCCCGGCCCGTTCGAGTTCCATGGTGATCCGAGCCACGTGCTGACCTGGATGTCGGCGCGAGGCATCTACTTCTGCCGTCGCTCGCAAGTCCGCGAAATCATGAGACCGGTCTGGCTGCCCGTCGAGCCGCGCCGGTTGGGGCTGTGCGACGGCCTTCATCGCGACGACCACGAATTCGTGGACCCGGCCGCCGTAGCGGCCGATCGAAGCTGAGGGCAAATGCGAGTACGCAAGGCGGTCTTTCCCGTGGCGGGTTGGGGAACCCGCTTTCTACCGGCCACCAAGGCCCTGCCCAAGGAGATGCTCCCGCTCGTTGACAAACCGGTCATCCAATACGCCGTCGAGGAGGCGGTTGCGGCCGGCATCGAGCAGGTCATCATCGTCACCAGCAGTCAGAAGCGGGCGATCGAGGATCACTTCGATCTGAACCTCGAGCTCGAGCAGCTCCTGGAGTCGCGCGGCGACATCGAGATGCTCCGCCAGATCCGGGCCATCTCGGACCTGGCTCAGATCTCCTACGTTCGCCAGAAAGAGCAGCTCGGCCTGGGCCACGCGGTTCTCGTGGCCAAAGAGCTCGTCGGACACGAACCGTTCGCGGTGATCCTTCCGGACGACGTGGTGGTCGGCGAGCGGCCCTGCATAGGCCAGTTGATCCACGCCTATCTGCAGACCCACTCTTCGGTCGTAGGCGTGGCCGAAGTCCCCCACGAGGAGACGTCCCGCTACGGCATCATCGACGGGCACCTCGCGGACGGCGGCCTCGACCCGCGCCTCTACAAGGTGTCGGGCCTGGTCGAAAAGCCGGATCCGGCGGAGGCGCCCTCGAATCTGGCCATCATCGGCCGCTACGTTCTGACCCCCAAGATCTTCGACAAGCTCGAGCAGACGCAGCGCGGCGCCGGCGGAGAGATCCAGCTGACGGACGCGATCGAAGCCTTGATGCAGGAGCAGGACGTCTACGGATATGCCGTCGAGGGCAGGCGTTATGACGCCGGCACCACAATGGGCTGGCTCAAAGCGTCCGTCGAGTTGGCAATGCAGCGTCAGGACATCGGCGCCGAGTTCAGGCGATACTTGCAAGGGCTCGACCTGACGTAGCTGCCCGGACGGGCCGGCTGATCGGTCGTCGGCGGCATTGATCGAAGCTCCGGCGCAGCGGGCGCCGGTATCAAACGAGGAACTCTTGTGGCCGAAATCGGACAGGTGATCGCAGGACGCTACCGGCTCATGGAGTTGCGTGGCGAGGATGCCATCTCGACTGTCTTCCGCGCGACCGATTCCGAGAACGGGCGCGTCGTCACCGTCAGAGTCCTCAATCACGAGCTCGCTGCGGACGCGGATTTCGTCGCCGAGTTCCGCCTCGCGATGCGAGCCGCGGTCGGCCTCAGCCACCCGAACATCGTCGCCCTCTACGACTTCGGGGCGAGTGCCTCGGAGGCATACCTCGTCACCGAGTTCATCGACGGTCAGGCGCTTGGGTCGCTCCTGCAGCGCAACGGCCCCGTTCCGCCGCGCCGAGCCGCCAACGTCACGAGCGTGGTGGCGACGGCGGTGGCAGCTGCCCACGAGCGCGGCATCGTCCACGGCGGCGTGAGGTCCGGCAGCGTCATCGTCACTCGCGACGGGCAGATCAAACTCGCAGACCTCGGCCTCGCGCGAGCACTCGACGAGTCATCGGTCCGACCGCCCCTGTCCGTCGAAGAGGCCTGGTACCAGAGCCCCGAACAGGCACGGGGCCGCCGCGCAACCGATGGGTCGGATGTCTACGCTCTGGGCGTACTGCTTTTCGAGCTTTTGACGGGCCGCGGGCCGTGGGACGGCGAAACGGCCGAAGAGGTCGCGAAGGCCAGGCTGGCCGATCCGAAGCAGGTGCCGTCGACCTTCCAGGACGGTATTCCGGCAGATATCGACATGATCGCTCGCAAGGCGATGACGGCCGAGCCGGCGGGAAGGTTCGATTCGGCGGGGATGCTCGCGGACTCGCTCGACACCGCGATCACGCGGCTCGACGCCGAGTACGCGGTGGGCGCGTCTCAGGAAGAAACGGAGATGGAGCCGGAAGCCGTCGCAGCCGCCGAGTTCGAACCCGAGCCCGCGCCCGTTGTGCCGCCGACTCCGGTCGTGCGCGCCATCGTCCCGCCCATCGTTCCTGTGGTGCCGCCGCCGACCCCGCCGACTGCGCCCCTATCGCGGCGCCCCAACCCGACCGCGCGCGTCGCCTACTCCGCCGACGACTACGCGACCCGCCCCGGCGTCGACGACGACTATCCGGTCGAGCCTCGAGCCCAGAGCAATTACTCGCCCGAGGTCGTCCCAAGTCGCGTGACCCGCCGGATCAATCCGGTCGAGCCGGAGCCGGAGCACTACGAGGACGACGCGTCACCGGTCAGCACCTGGGCCTGGGTGGCGGGCTTCCTGGCGCTGTTCCTGGTCACGCTCCTCGGCTTGACCATCTACCTGCTCATCAGCCGTGGTTCGACCGGCTCGACTGTCTACGCCCCGAACCTCGTAAGCGTCCTCTTCAGCGATGCTCAGCAGACCGCCCAGACCGTCGGTCTGTCCATCTCTGTATCGGGCACCACCCCCAGCAACGGCAGCCAGCCCGACAACACGATCGTGTCTCAGAACCCGTCCGCCGGGTTCGCGATGAACAAGGGAGACACGATCTTCGTGACCGTCGTCAGCGGAACCGCCCAGGTGGTAGTCCCGGATATCCGGAACCTGACCGAAAGCGATGCTATCAACGCCCTCACGTCGGCTGGTCTGGCGGCGGGGGATCGCACTGAGGCTTACGACCCCAGTATCCCCGAGGGTCAGATCCTCAGCAGCAACCCGAAGAAAGGCCTGACGGTCCTGAAGGGCTCGACGGTCGACTACGTCGTCTCGAAGGGTCCCGAGCCAACGCCGAGCCCGACGCCTTCCCCGACGCCCACGCCGTCCCCGACGCCGAGCCCGACTCCGGCGCCCACCCCGACTCCCACGCCCGCGCCGACGCCGACGCCGACGCCCACACACGCCCCGACCCCAACTCCGACCGCGTAGCAACCGCAGTCCGGCTCACGGGCGTCCGCCTAGAAGTCAGGTCGTCGTCAAAGTCGTCGGCGATGACGGTATCTGGTTGCCATCGCCCGTTGACACCAGCGCCGCAGCCTGGCCGAGCCCCGGAGTCGCTCCGGTGATCGTGACTTTCCAGGTGGCGGTGCCGGTTTGGTCCGTTATCAGCGAGGGCGAGACGATCGGTCCAAGTCCGGCGACGGTAACTGTGAAGACAACCTCTGCGCCGGCCAACGGACCGCCGTTAGCGGATGTGGCGCGGACCGTGAGCTTGATCGTGGTAGGACCGGCGGCCTTGAACTTGGCCGGCGACACAGTCAGGTGAGCCGCAAGATTCCCGAATGACCGCTTCACCGTAAGTTGGCTCGTCGTCACGTTGCCGGCCTGGTCGGTCGCCGTCACCTGAATGGAGTTCGACCCCGCGACGAGGCCGACCGTGATCGCGAATCGGCCGTCGTCGCCGACGACCTTGCTGCTCAGAACGCCTCCAGGCGATTGCCTGTTGCGGATCGTGACGGTCGAGCCCGTGTCGCTCTTGCCCGAGACCACGACCGAACTGCCCGCCTGTGAGCTGCCATCCGCCGGGGACGCGATCGACAGCTGGGGCGGCTTCGTGTCCAGGATGTACACGACTTCAGGCGACGGCTGTCCCTCACTGCTCGGCGTCACGAGTGCCGCGGCGAAGGTGTTCGGGCCCTCGACGAGGCTCACGGCGCCGGTACTGAAGTGCGTCGTCGAGCCGACCTCCACTTCCGCGACCTGCTTGCGCGACTTGTCAGAGGCGATGCCGTAGATCCGGACCTTGTACCCGGTCTTGCCTATTGCCGAGCCCGGGACGCTCCCGGACAGCGACACCGCTGCCTGGTTCGTGTATCCGCCGTTGTCCGGCGTGTTCAAGACCGGAGTATCGAGGGCCACGCCCGAAGGCGCGATGGTGGCGGGCGGCATCGACGAGACCTGCGAGATCGCGCTATCGAAGGCGTGCGCGAGCTGGCCCGCGACACTCACCAGGAGATTGCCGCCCACGATCAGGACCGCGATGCCCAGAACGAGGAACACGGCAACGAGTCCCAGCCCAATCGGGGCCGGGACTCCTTTGTTCGTCCGGATCGGCCGGTATCGGCGGACCAGGTCACGTGACGGAGCCAACGCCTTGATCTGATGCGACCGCAACCGGTCGCCCGACGGCGGCAGGGGTCGAACGTGCGCCGCTCGGCGTTCTCGCATCGGCATGGCTCCATTGTCGCATCTGCCGGGCGTCGTCCGGGGCGGTGGTTCCTCGCTTGTTTTCGACTTGCCACTGCCGACAACCCTCTAGTACGAGCATCGAGCCCTCCGCGTGACGGGCGTGCGCGTTTCGTGCGGATGGATGTACTCTGCTGCAGAGCGCGGACGTGCAGGAATGTCCGCTACGGTACGAGGCTTATCCGTGGAGGTTCGCAACCCCAAGCCCGATCGGCCGCGCACCCCTGACGCCGGCGTCGGACGTCAGGCTTCGGTCGTGCGAGGGGGCGTCATGCCTGCCAGACGCCGGCCCGGGCCAATGCCCTCTACTCCAAGCGGACCGTATCCCGCCAACCCGTTCCCGGTTTCGAGCCGAATCGCCACGCGCCCGATGCCGCGCACTGTTCCCGTCGTCACCCACTCGGAACCCGGAGCGCCGAACCGCTACTCGTCGATGCCCGGGGTCAGAGCGGGCTTCGGGCTGCCGAACCTGCGCCGCAACGTCTGCCCCCATTTCTACATGACGGGCAGCCGGGGGGCGATCCCGATCCAGGCTCCGCATCTGCTCAAGGCCCTGATTCGCCAGGAGCAGAACGTCTCGCGCTGCCAGCTGCGCGGCGGAGTCCACCTCGAGCAGGGCTATGTCAACGACGTCTGCCTTACGCCGAGGTTCAACCAGTGCGTCTTCTACGAAGACGAGCTGACGAAGGATTGACCGGCCGAAAGCTCGGTTACGTCGAGGCGCTTGCCGCGCTCGACTCGCGAGGCCGATTCGGCATCCATCTCGGGCTCTCTCGAACGCGAGCGTTGCTTGCAGCTCTCGGCCATCCTGAGCGTTCCTTCCGCGGCGCCCTGATTGCCGGAACGAACGGAAAGGGCAGCGTTCTGGCGCTGGTCGGCTCCGCGCTGCAGGCTGCGGGCTACCGGACCGGCGAGACGCCAAAGCCGCATCTCGTCACCTATCGCGAGCGGCTCCAGATCGACGGCGCGGTCGTGGATCAGGCGACGTTCGCGCGGATCGCGAGCGAGGTGCTGGCGCTTGCGGACCGCGTCGCGCGGCGCCACGGCGAACCCACGGAGTTCGAGCTGCTGACCGCTATCACGTTCCGCTGGTTTGCCGAGGCCGGAATCGATCTGGCGGTCGTCGAGGTCGGCCTCGGCGGGCGGCTCGACGCCACTCACGCCTGGGATGGCGGCGTGGCGGTCGTGACGAACGTCTCGCTCGACCACATGGATCGGCTGGGGTCCACGGTCGAGGCAATCGCGCACGAGAAGGCGGCGATCATCATGCGCGGCGATCTGGCGGTGACCGGAGCCACTGGTGGGGCGCTCGATGTGATCGAGCGCCGAAGCCGGCGAGTTGCGGCTCCGCTGACCGTGACGCCGCCGGCGCCGCTGCGCGGCCTGGACCGTGACGGCATCGACGTCGAGCTCGGGCGGCTGGGTGTGGTCCGCGTGGGGCTTCGAGGGCGCCATCAGGCGGCCAACGCGGCCGTTGCCGACGCCACTCTGGACGCGCTCGAAGCGGCGGGGATTGCCCGGGTCGGAGACGAGGCCCGTCGAGCCGGGTACGCGGCGGTTCGCTGGCCTGGGCGCCTCGAGCTGATCTCGGTTGAGGGGCGCGACGTGCTCCTGGACGGCGCCCATAACCCGGCCGGGGCCGCGACCCTCGCCGAAGCGCTCGACGACCTCGCCCCGTTCCTTTCGCCCGGGCGCGCGACCCTGGTGCTCGCGATCATGGCCGACAAGGACGTGGACGGAGTGCTGGCCGCCCTGGCCGGGGCGGCGTTTCTGCGGGACGCGCGGATCATCTGCACGGCCCCGTCGGGCGGCCGCGCGCTGCCACCCGATCAGCTCGCGGCGCGCTGGTCGGCCATTCCCGGCGCCGCACGGCATCCGGAGGCCGTCGCCGATCCGGGCGCCGCGCTGGATACGGCCCTGGGGAGTGGCTCCGGAAGTGGCCCGGTGATCGTCGCAGGCTCCCTCTATCTGGTCGGCGCCGCGCGGGCCATACTCGTGAACGACCCGCTTCTCGTGCCCGATCCGCCACATGCTTTGGAGGCGCCACCCCGATGAGTGCCCCGCTCGCCACCGGCGCGGCGCCCTCGCCGCTACCCCCGACTCGTGTCGGGCCGCGCACCTTCGAGTGGGGCAGCCGCACCTACGTGATGGGCGTCGTCAACGTCACGCCCGATTCGTTCTCGGGCGACGGCCTGCTGGCCACGGTCGCCGGCCGAGGCGGTGCTGCCGTAGAAGCGGCCGTCATCCAGGCTCGGCGCATGGTCGAGGAGGGCGCCGACATCCTCGACGTCGGAGGCGAGTCCACGAGACCCGGTCACGAGCCCGTGTCCGAGGCGGAGGAGAGGGCCCGCATCGTGCCCGTCATCGCCGCGATCCACGCCGCGCTGCCGCAGATTCCCGTCAGCGTCGACACCACGAAGACCGAAGTGGCGGCGGCCGCCCTGGACGCGGGCGCGGTGCTCCTCAACGACGTCTGGGGTGTGGGGCGCGACGACGCCATGGCCCGCCTCGCCGGGGAGCGGCATGTACCGCTGGTCGTCATGCACAATCGCGAAGCGGCCCATTACACGGACTTCGTGGCCGAGTTGCTCGCCGACTTACGGGCCGCGCTCGATCGGGCGCAGAAGGTCGGGGTCCCGCGCGGGAACCTGATCGTCGACCCGGGCTTCGGCTTCGGAAAGACGCCCGAGCACAATCTCGAGGTGATGCGCCACCTGGGCGAGCTCCGCGGGCTGGGCTTTCCCGTCCTCCTGGGGACCTCGCGCAAATCGACCCTGGGGCGCGTCCTCGGTGGAGTGCCGCCGGAGGAGCGTCTCGAGGCGACGCTGGCAACAACTGCTCTCGGGATCGCCGGCGGCGTCGACATCGTCCGAGTCCACGACGTCCTGGCCAACGTTCGGGCCGCTCGCATGAGCGACGCCATCGTCCGAGGAGTCTTCCCGTGACCGACCGCGTCGAGCTTTCGAACATGGTCTTCCAGGGCCGCCACGGGGTTCCGGAACTCGAGCGTGCACGGGCTCAGCCGTTCGAAGTCGATGTCGAGATCCATCTCGATCTGCGGCCGGCCGGTCTCGCCGACGACCTGTCGAAGACCGTCGACTACCGGGACGTGTTCGAGATCTGCCGTTCCGTCATCGAAGGCCCGAGCCGCCTGCTCATCGAAGCTCTGGCCGAAGAGATCGCCCAGAAGTTGTTGGCCCGCTCAGAGCCTCTCGGCGCCGCCGAAGTCGTGGTCCGCGTCCGCAAGCCCAATGCCCCGCTGCCCGGCCGCCTCGATCACGCCGCCGTCGAGATCACTCGCAGCCGGGAACGCTGAGCCAACCGGGCAGGCTCAGGTGGCGGCGGGGGGCCGGGTGCCGAGGGTGACGCGGACGGTCAGGTATTGGCTTCCGCGAAGCAGTTGGATGCTGATGGTTCTGCCGGGGGCGAACTGCACCAGCGTGTCTTCGAGCAGGTGCGTCGCGTCGATCGCCTGACCCTCGATCTCGGTGATGATGTCGCCGGTCTTGATGCCCGCCTGATCGGCCGGTCCATCGGTGACCACCGCGTCGACCGAGTTGCCGTTGCCGTCTTCCTTGTGCACCCACGCGCCGTGGTCCAGGGTCAGGCTGTACTTCGTGGCAAGGCCCGCGTTCACAGCGATGTAGCTGATGCCGATGAACGGCCGCGACAGCTTCGTGCCGGACATGGCCTGCTGCATGATCGGTTTGGCGATGTCGATCGGGATTGCGAAGCCGATCCCCTGCGCCTGGTCGGCCAGGGCCGTGGTTACGCCGATCACCCGTCCGGAAGCGTCCACAAGCGGGCCGCCGCTGTTACCGGAGTTGATGGCGGCGTCGGTTTGGATCAGGCCGTGGAGGTTCAGTCCGCCGGAAAGGCCCGTGTCGCTTGTGACTGTGATGTCGCGACCCAGGGCCGAGACGATGCCGGTCGTGACACTATTGGGGTAGTCGACCCCGAGCGGATTGCCGATCACGATCGCGAGCTGGCCAACTTGCAGACCGGACGAGGTCCCGACGGGGGCGACAGCAAGTCCGGTCGCGCCGTCGACCTTGACGATTGCCAGATCGGTCAGCGTATCCACGCCGTACAGCGCGCCCTTGAATGAGCGGCCGTCCTTGAGCCGGACGTCGATGCCGGTCGCGGTCGCCACCACGTGCTTGTTCGTGAGGATCCAGCCGGCGGCGTCGTAGATCATGCCGGTGCCGTCGATCTCACCGGTCGCCTGCTTCGCGATGATCGTGACGACCGAGGGCCCGACCTTCGCGACGGCGTCGATGATCGCGCCCGATTCGGACTGGATCGATACGTTGACCGCTCCGCCAGGGATTGCGGTGGCGGCCGGGCCATCGAGAATCCCGGTCTCCTTGAGCACGATGAATGTCCCGCCGCCGCCGATTACGGCGCCGAAAAGGGACGTTGCCAGCAGGGCGACGATCAAGCCGCGGCCCGCGGAGGAACGATGGTCGGCCGGCGGGAGATCCTGTGCGGGCTCGAACCAGCGCTCCGGCGTCGACCCTTCGGGCCGGCTGCCGACCGGCCATTGGGGACGCTGTTCGGGTACTGGTTCGTAATGGTTGGCTTCGGTCATCGGGACTGGCGAATCCTGGCAACTGGTGGGTGGCCGGGGAAGGAATCCACGGGGAGGCGAAGAATCACGCCAACGGCAACCGGCGCGACGTGGGACAGCATGCTCCACTGTGGTTCACGTTCCAGCGTGGGGACGGTGAAGAATCCGCCACGTATCGAATCGGTCGATTGCCGCTCAGCAGGGCCGATTCGGGCTTTGCGGGCTATTCGCCTCGTTCGGAAGGCTTCGGCGCGCCGGCCGTGGGGGCCGGGGCACCGGCCGGCGAGGCCATCCCGGCCGCGCGGGTCGCCGAAGCGCCCGTAGCAGCCGGCTTTGCGGCTCCCGAGCCCTTGACTGCGTCCTTGTTCCTGGCCTTTGCCGCGCCTTCTGCGGCCTTGGCAGCGACCTCGGCGACGGCCGCTGCCGTGCGTTCCGCCGGGGTGCGCGGGTCTGCCGGAAGCGTGACGGTGAACGTGGACCCGGATCCGACGCGGCTCTCGACGGCGATCCGGCCGCCGTGCATCTCCACGATCGAGCGCACTATCGCCAGCCCGAGGCCGCTGCCGCTGCTCCGCGCCTCGCTGGCCCGCGACCCGCGATAGAAACGATCGAAGATGTGGGGCAGCTCGGCTGCGTCGATGCCGACGCCCGTGTCGGTGACCTGGATCCGAGCGCCGCCCTGACGATGCGGGGCGAGTTTGACCGTGACCGATCCGCCGCGGGGCGTGAACTTGAGGGCGTTGCCGACGATGTTGCTCACGACCTGGCCGATGCGCGGCGGATCGTGACGGACGATCAGAGTCCCGTCCGGCAACTCGGTCGTGAGGCTGACGCCGCGACGCCTGGCGGCGGCCTCAGCCTGCTCCACGGCCGAGAGGACCGTCGCGCGGAGGTCGTCGGGTCGCAGGTCGAGGCGCACCAGTCCGGAGTCGAGCTTGGAGAGCTCGAGCAGGTTCTGGGCCAGCCAGTCGAGCCGCTCGAGCTGCTGGGCGCTCGATTCGAGAAATTCGGCCCGCGCCACGGGATCTTCGCCGGCCTTCTCGCGGAGCAGCTCGTTGAAGGTTCGGAGCGCCGCCAGCGGAGTTCGCAGTTCATGCGAGACATCGGCCAGGAACTCGCGGCTGCGGTCCCGGTCGCGGACGATGACGTCCATCGTCTCCTGGACCTGAGCCGCCATGGCGTTGAACTGGCGCGACAACTCGGTGATCTCGGCAGCTCCCGTTCGGGCCCGGTCCGCGGGCACGCGGCGATCGAGGTCGCCTTCGGCAAGCGCTCGAGCTGCCTCTGTCAACCGCCGAAGCGGCGCCGTAAATCGCCGAGCCAGGAGCGACGAGACCACCACGGCAAATACAAGGGCGAGGATCGCGGAGAGTGTCAGGAAGCCCACGACCACCGCGATCGTGCTCTCGCGTGTCGTGTAGGGGGCCGAGAGGCTGACCTCCAGCTCCCAGGGCGGCTTCACGCCGGTGTCGTCGACGAAGTTGAAGACCTCCGTGTAGCTGATGGTGTCGCGCGTCTGCCCACGTCCGGGTTTGCTCGTCAGCTGAGCCGTGAACGTGGACGGCTCGTTCGCCCCGATGAAGACGGTGCCCCTGGACGTCTCCGACCCGAACCCGAAGCGCACGCGCAGGTCGGCCAATGCGACTTCGTTGGCGTATTCGGTGAGCGTGGTCTCGAAGACGACGCGGACGTTGTCGTTGAGCGCTCCACCGGCCGACACGATGGTCTGGTCACTTGGGTCCCGTGCCGCAATGTCCTCCGCCTGGACGCGCATCACCGCCGCAACAGCCTTGGCTCGGGCTTCCAGGGTCGCCTGATCCTGCTGTCGGAGGTCGCGATCCAGAACGAAGACGGTCAAGGCCGAAACGATCCCGACGGCGACGGCGAAGACGGTCACGAACGCGAGCGACAGGCGGCCCTGGAACGTTCGCGGCAGCGGCAGACGTATCTGAATCGATCGTTTGCTCTTTGGCGCGCCCTCGCCGCCGCCGTCGACCTCCCCACCGTCCGCGGGCGCCGTCGTGCCCTTGCGCGGCGGTTCGTAGGCAGAAGTTGCGGCGGTGGGTTCGATCGGTCGCTCGGGACTCATCGCATCGGCCTCAACGCTCAGCGAAGGCGTACCCCGCGCCCCGAACCGTCAGCACGAACTTCGGGCTGGATGGGTCGTCCTCGAGCTTCTCGCGGAGGTGGCTGATGTGGACGTTGATCGTCTTTTCGTCCTGATCCAGGGCATCGTAGTCGCGGATCAACTCGAGCAGCTCGCGTCGCGAGTAGACGCGTCCGGGCCGGCTCGCCAGGTGGCGCAGGATCTCGAATTCGGTGGCCGTCAGGCCGATGCGCCGCTCGCCGCGCTGCACCCGCCTTCGCTCGAGGTCGATCAGCAGATCTCCGTGACGCAACATCCGTCCCCCGCCCGCATCGGCCAGGTCGCCGTAGGCGCGGCGAAGGAGGGCCTTGATGCGGCTCATCAGTTCGCGCAGGCCGAAAGGCTTGGTCACGTAGTCGTCGGCGCCGAGCTCCAGGCCGATGACTTTGTCCATCTCCTCGTCGCGCGCCGTGAGGATCAGGACCGGTGCCTTCGAGCCGTTCATCCGCATCCGGCGCAAGACCTCGAAGCCGTCGATGCCCGGCAGGCGGACATCCAGGACGACCAGATCGGGCGCTTCGCGCAGGGCGAACTCGAGCCCTTCTTCGCCCGAACGCGCCACGGCGACTTGATAGCCCTCTTGCTGGAGCGCGTATTGGATGCCGCGAGCGACGGCGTATTCGTCCTCGACGATGAGAATGGTGGCTGCCACGATCGGGAATCTACACCCCGCGCCGGGTACGGATCGCCGCCGGGGCGGCTGTCGGGAGAATCGCCCGGCTCGCTGCCCCTGCGGCGGCGGGCCTCACTTCGGCAGGACGGGCGCGACGATCACGAACTTGCCCCACCATTCGGTCCTGCCGACCCTGCCGTCTACTGGGTCCCTGTAGATACTCTCGCCCTGGTAGTACGGCATGAAGCGCACATCCATGCTGCCGGACAACCACCTTTGGTACGTCACGTACTCGTTCCTGTGCCGGCGCTCGATGAGCGGGTCGGTGAGGTACACGCCGTTGATCTTGAAGTTGGTGGATCCGGTTCGCGGGTCTTCGCCAGTAGCCGAGTAACCGGTCACGATTTGAGCGTGGCCGCCGTACCAGGTCAGGATCCCGACCGGCATGTTGGTCAGCGCGATCGACCGGACCGTCGCCATCGCCGCCTGGCTCATGGTCTTGTAGGAGAAGTCGGCGTAAACGCCGGCGGTCGTGCTGCCCCAGCCGTAGTAGTTGACGGCGTTACGCCAACCGTGCACGTCGGCCCCGGGCTTGTACAGGGGCATGGTCATATGCCCTCGCTCCCACCTGAGAATCGACTCCTGTGACTTGTAGGAGACGGTCGGCTTCCAAACGAGAGCCGTCTCGGACGCCTTGCCCGATCCACCTATCGATGCCTTGGAGGCGGCGGAGTAGTAGGCCGTGTTGAGCATGATTATCACCGCGGTGGCGGTGCAGGCCGTCTCGTCCGGGTTCTGGTAGCGCACCGAACGGCTGTCGTAGATGTTGTATACGTACGTCGCCCGTGCCGGCGTGGCGGCCTGTCCGAAGAGGACGGCCATCACGGCAATCAGACTGATGAACACGCTGGCCATGGAGCGAGACTATCTCCGACCGTAACCCGACCGCGCAGCAGCTCGACCGTAAGGCGGCCGACTCCGCGAATGCACAGTTTCCCACGCTTGTCGCGGATTCGGGCCATGCATTGGCGTGACAACTTAGGCGCGCAATCCGGGGCTTCGAGGTTGCCGGATCGCCCGAGAGGACGGCCGCGCGCACGTGAGCGAATCGATTCGGGCGGCTGCGTGGTAGGCTCCGCAGTCGAGGTCGCGCTCAGCCGCGACATAAGAAGCCCAAACCTCGCGACCGGTTCTTTCGGCCGCGTGTCGATCGAACCGCGCAGGAGGATCCAACCAGTGAGCGCCACCCCTACAGTCCTGACCGCTACCAGCCGGACCGAAATCGGCAAAGGGGTCGCGCACCTGCGCAAGTCCGGCAGGGTGCCCGCCGTCGTCTTCGGCCACGGCATCGAGTCGATTCCGGTATCCCTCGACGCGCATGAGTTCGATCACCTGCGCAAGACCATCCACTCGAACTCGATCGTCTCGCTCGTGATCGACGGCACGGACAAGCACCGCGTCCTCGTCCACGGCATCCAGATCGATCCCCGCTACCGCCGCCTCCTCCACGTCGATCTCTTCGCCCTCAAGTCCGGCGAGGAAGTCACCGTCGACATCCCGGTCCACACGACCGGCGAGTCTTATGCGGTCGCCCGGTTGGGCGGCATGCTCCTCCACAACCTGGATCACGTCCGCGTAAGGGCGCTGCCTGAGAAGTTGCCGGAGTCGTTCGAGGTCTCGATCGACTCGCTCAACGAACTCGAGGCGGCCATCCACCTGCGCGACCTTCCCCTACCCGAGGGCGTGACTCTGCTGACCGATCTCGACGAGATCGTGGTCAAGGTGGCCACGCCGCACGTGGTCGAGGAGCCTGTTGCCGAAGTCGTGGAAGAGACAACCGAAGAGGCCGCTGCTGCCGCTGCCGCCGCTGCCGCCGCCGGCGCCGAAGGGAAGCCCGCGCCCGAGGCCTGACCCGAGTAACCGACCGGCCGTTCGGCGCGGCGAGATCCGACCGGCAGCCGGCTGGGTTCCGCGATTCGCGCGATCCTTCCGGCCTCGGCCGATGGAAGGCTGCGGCTCCTACGAGCACCTCGTACGATGACGGCGTGCCCAGATTCGCAGCCTCGAAGCGAGGCCTGATCCGCAGCCTGCCGATCTTCGGCGCCTTCGTGGTGGGCGCGATCGGCTACGCGCCGCTCTATTGCTTCCCGCTCCTGGCGCCCGAGTTCGAGACCACTTTCCACGCTTCGCGCGAGCTCGGCCAGATGCCCTGGACGATGTTCCTGCTGGTCTCGGCAATGGCATCGCCCCTTCTCGGCCGCGCATTCGACGTCATCGGGGATCGGCTGCTGCTGACCGTGGGCGTTCTCTTGATGGCCCTCGGGTGGCTGGTCGCATCTTCGGCTTCGGACGTCGCCTTCCTCGTTGCTGCCTACGGGGTCTTCCTGGCCCTCGGGTTGCAGCTGACCTTCGTCGGCGTCACGACCGCGGTCGCCCGCCGCTACGCCGGCGTCGCCGGGCTTGCGCTGGGCGTGGCCTACGCGGGTCCGGGGATCGGCGTGGCGGTCATCTTGCCTCTCGTAGCCGGCGCCATTCCGGAGTTCGGCTGGCGCTCCATGGCCCAGGTATTCGCAGCGATGTCGCTGCTCGCCGTCCCATTCGTATGGCTCATGACGACTGGACCGGCGGTCGTCGTCCCGGCGAGGGACCTGCGGAGTGTCACGAGCACGACTCCGCCACGGGGCGGCGAGACGGGCAGGGGACTACACGAAACCTCGGCCCCAGGAGCGATCGCCGCGTCCCAGGAGCCTCTCCCGGCCGGTAGCCGCTCGCGGCCCGACGCGTTGCGGCGCACGTTGCGGACCCGCCGCTTCCTGATCCTGCTGGTCGGCGCAGTCGGCATCGGCTGCATCGACGAAGGCATCTACCAGCTGTCGCCGCGCCACGCCGTCGCTCAGGGAATCGGCGTGGACTACGCGGCCATCCTGCTGGCCGTGTCCTGCTATGCGTATGTCGTCGGCCAGGTTCTCGGCGGCGGGCTATCCGATCGCTACGGGCGCCGATACATCGGTCTCATTTGCGCGGCCATGATCGCAGGAGGCGCGACCGCGATCTTCGCTTCCAACGGAGCGACACCGGCTCTTGCCGCGGCCGGATACATTGCATACGGGTTCGGCATCGGGGCGACGATAGCGATTCGCTCGGCCGCATTCTCCGACGTCTTCGGCGGCCACAACTTCGGTGCGATCTTCGGGATCATCGCCGTCGCCTACCCGACCGGCGGGATCATCGTCATGAACGTGGGAAGCATCTTCTACGACCGGCTGGGCAACTACTGGCCCGTCTACGGCGTGGTCATGGCGTCACTTGTGGCCTGGACCCTGGCGCTCGTGATCGCCGGCCCGCGCCGCCACGGCCTCCACGCGAGGCTGGCGCACGTCCGCGCGAGGCTTCCCGGATAGCCCGTCGGCTGCCGGCAATCGATCGATGCGGTTCGTCGTGGCACCGGTCCCGTGCATTCGCCGCCACTTGATCCTGCCGACGGAGTAGATTCTCCGAGGACATTCGGACTCAGTGGGCTTAGAGGCCGTGTCGCCCGAGCGGGGTATTGATGAGGCGGAACGCTTCTTTCCGGTCGTTTCTCGACGCCTATCCGGCGGCGCCCGGTCAGTCGCGTCCTGTGGACGGCGTGTCGCTGGCCGAGGCGATCGAGGAGCGCTTCGGGGTGGCCGTTCCGGCCGCGTTGCAGCTGTTCTGGCTTCAAGTCGGGGCGGGTGTGTTCGGCGGCGGGGAGATCTACATCTTCGGCGATGCCCGTTCCGCATTGCCCGGGCCCGAGGTTCTCGCGTGGAATGGAGCCCAGTGGTGGCGATCGGTCTACGCGCATCCCAAGGATGGCGGCCCCTTCTTCTTCGGGCAGACGCCGTTCGGTGATCAACTCGGTTTCCGATGGCAGGGCAACGTCGCCCTGCCCGAACTGTTCATGCCGGACACGATGGAGGTGTTCCTGCTCGGCCGCGATCTCGATGAGCTCCTGGGCGAGCTCCTCGTCGCTCCCGGAGCGCTATGCGATTCTCAGCGGCTCGCTCGGGCCACGGCGCAGTGCGGCCCGCTGCCGCCCGGCGGCCACTACGCCCCGGACGTCTCCCCGCTGCTCGGCGGCATGGACGAATCGTTCCATGTCGACACCGCCGAAGCCCACGTCCGCAAGGCGATCACCGAGTGGGAAACGACACGGGAACGACACCGCTCGGCCGGCGCCGTCGGCGCGAGGGCCGGCGCCAAAGAGGGCTGAGGCCCGACTCGGGTCCAGGAGATGACATGCCGATGGGACTTGGTGCATTCGCCGGGCTGACAATCCTGATCACCGTGATCTTCTCGCTCGCCATCCCGATCGCGATCTGCTGGCTCCTCGTGGTCGTGATGCGGAACGTCACGGGTGGGCCCGGACCGCGCTGGACGCCGCGCGACCCGGCCGCCGACGCGCTGCGGTACAGGTTCGCCAGCGGCCAGATCACACAGGCCCAATTCGAGGAGGCGATGCGCGCCCTGGGCTACGAAAAGCGGCTTTGACCGGCGCGCGCCGTGCGCAGCAGGTCCGCCCCGGCTGAATCAGTCCGACCCGCGTCCGACACGCCTACCACGTAAATGACGGAAACCGGGGCGCGATCCCGCGCACCGCGTCCGCCGGGGGGCCTGCTGCGCCGCCCCGACCGCCTCGGCTATAGTCGCGCCGTGAACCTGCCGTTCCAGCCGCCGATCGAGCCGATGCTGGCGAAGCTCACCGACGAGATTCCCACCGGAGCCGGCTGGCAGTACGAGCCGAAATGGGACGGCTTCCGGGCGCTTGTCTTCCGCGACGGCGACGAGGTGTTCATCCAGAGCCGCGACCTCAAGCCGCTCGACCGCTACTTCCCCGAGCTGCCGCCGGCGCTGCGGGCCAACCTGCCCGACCGTTGTGTCCTCGACGGGGAGGTCGTCATCGCGGGACCGGACGGGCTTGACTTCGACTCGCTGCTGCTGCGCATCCACCCGGCGGCCTCGCG
>JADGQJ010000169.1 GCA_017881885.1 Chloroflexota bacterium | reverse complement strand
CGCCGGTCGCTCCCCTGTCCGATGTGTCTGAGCCCGGCTCACCGAGTTGCCGTGCGTTCATGAAATGAGTATGCCAAGCTGGCGTGACAGGCGTCCAGGGTCGGCCGCAGAGGCCTCCGGACGTCCGAGACGGGCCGGGACAGCGCCCGCGCGGGCCCGCGAGCGCCCGAGAACCGCCCCTTGACCCGTTCTCGGATCCGAGTACGATTGTTCCCATGGGTGAGAACGAGCGTTCACGTGATTGAGAACAGCGTTGCGGCCGATCTAGCCGTCGGCAAGTCATCGATCAGACGCCGGATTCTGGCTCTTCTGATGGCCGGGCCCGATCAGCGCCTCCACCTGCGCGAGATCCAGCGGCGGGTCCGGACCAGCCCGGGCACCGCCAGCCGCGAACTCGCACTTCTCGTGGCCGCCGGCCTGGTCGAGCGTGAGGCGGAAGGGCACCAGGTCTACTTTCGGCCGACCTCGTCCCCCTTCGCGACGATTGTCCGCACACTGCTCCTCGTGCCGGGGGTCCAGGCGCCAGATCACGTTGCGAACGGCATCGCGCCCGGCGCTGCCACGCCCGAACCCGCCAGACCGCCGCGCACGATACGAGGCTCCGCACCGGACCGGACGAATCCACGTCGCCCCGATGCCCTCGGTCTCCGTGTCCTCGGGCGCCTGGTCGCGGTGCTTGGTCCGCTATACGCCGATCGGCTGGCCGGCATGTTCCTCTACGGCGCCCGCGCTCGCGGGGATGCCCAACCGGACGCGGACGTGGAGATCGTCGTCGTCCTGAACACGATCGACCGCTACGGCGACGAGCTCGAGCGGACCGGCGCAGCTTTTGCCGGCCTCTCGCTCGAGTTGGGGCTGGTCGTGAGTCGGGTGTTCGTTTCCGAGGCCACCTGGCAGAGCGGAATCGATGGCCGCCTCCGTGTCATGCGATCGGAGGCGATGTCCGGATGAGCGAACGGGCCGTGGAACTCATCGACGGGGCCGAGCGCGCCATCGCCTCGGCGCACCGCGAACTCGCCGCCGAAGACACAGAGGCCGCCGCCGAGCGAGCTTGCGCGGCCATGCTCCGGCTGGCCAAAGCCTGCCTCGATGTCGATGGCCTGGCTCCAGGTCCGACTCAGGCCGTCTGTGTCGCATACGGCAGCCAGTTCGGCAGAAGCGGGAGGATGTACTCGGCTTACCACCGCTGGTTGCTGGACGCCGCGGATCTCCGCAAGGCCTCGAGCGGCGACCTGAATCTGCCGGTCGATCTCGCCTCGATCGCTACGGCCGTGGAGCGAGCCGAGATCTTCCGCGACGCGGTCGTGCGCTTCATCGAACGCAACCCCTGATGAGCCAGAATTGGAGCGAGCCCGACGCCGCGCCGCGCTGCTGGTGGCCGGACGGTCTCGCCGGTGCCGATCCCGAGATGGTCGAGTACCACGACACCGAATGGGGCGTGCCGGTTTCGGACGACCGCGCCCTGTTCGAGCGGCTGGCGCTCGAGGGATTCCAGGCCGGTCTTTCGTGGGCGACGATCCTGCACAAGCGCACCGCGTTCCGGCGAGCCTTCGCCGAATTCGAGCCCGAGGCCGTAGCGGGCTTCGGCGACGTGGATCGCCAACGCCTTTTGGTGGATGCCGGCATCGTTCGCAACCGGGCCAAGATCGACGCCACGATCGCCAACGCCGCCTTCTTGCTGACCCTGGCTAAGGAGCACGGCTCGTTCGAGGCCTACCTGGCGTCCAGACTCCCCCGCCGCGCTCCGACCATGAACTCGGGAAGTGGCAGGCACGACGTTCCGATAACCACGGCCGAGTCGGACGCGCTTTCTGCGGACCTGCGCAGGCATGGGTTCCGGTTTGTCGGTTCGACGATCGTGTACAGCTTCATGCAGAGCGTCGGCCTGGTGGACGACCACATACCTTGCTGCTTCCGCTATCGCGGCTGACCGCCGCCGGACGCGGGTGCGCACCATTCAGGCGGCCCGCCTGGATGGCACAGATGGAATGGTTTCCCCGGAGTGGCGCGAGATCGCCGCGGGCCGCTTACGACCGCTTCAGCAGAGCCTCGATGGACCGGATCGGCATCCGTGTCCGCCGGGACACGTAGTTCGCTATGCGAGCCGGGTCGCAGCCGCATCTTGCGAGGGCTCGTCGGTCCAGGCGCGGCCAGATGACCATGGCCCGGAGCGCCGCGGGACACATGTCTTGCGTCCGCGTGGCTGGGCGCAGTCGAGGATCGACGACCACCGAGATGGCCATTTCTCGCCTTCCCTTGTTCGTACCCGACCGAACCCGGCCGATCTTTGGCCCGGACTCCGGGGTTAGCAATCCTAAGCAGCTGAATCTAGTTTTTCAACCCCCAGCCGGGCTGGGCGGCGGCTACCCTGAAGGCGGGCCACCGGGCACAAGGCAACAATAACCGAGGACGAGTCTGGGGGGTGCGGCGGCGACGCTGCCAGTCAGCCTGCGCCGCCGCTGGCGCGCAGCATTGCACAATTCTGAAACGTTTGCCTGCGCCCAACGGCCGGACGCTACCCAACCCTGGTGCTCCAGCAGCCGGCTCGTCGCGGCGGCGAATTCCGGATCGGTTCGCTGACCCGTCGCGGGCAATTCGCAGAGCTGTTGGAGCCTCGCGGCGACTCCGGGTGACGGCTCCGGATCCTGCGGAGTAGGTGGTTTGCTGGCGCGCCCCGGCGGCGAACCCAAGCCCACCGACCAGAGCCGCCCCGTGCGCCGGATTCGTCGTCGAACCTTTTCGGCCGCAGCACCATAATGCTGGCATGACTGGGGATCGAGGACAGATAGGGCCGCTTGCGCCACTGTCCGGGACCGCGCCCCTCTTCGGATTGCGAAGGGTCGAGCAGATCATGGGCACGGCCATCAGCTTCGACGTCCGCGACCCGGATGTATCTCCGGCGGCGCTCGATCAGGCGTTCGAGTACCTGCGCGACATCGACCTGCGCTTCAGCACGTACAAGCCCGAGAGCGAAGTCAGCCGGCTGAGCCGCGGCGAGATCTCGGAGGACGACTGCAGCCCCGATCTGCGCAACGTCCTCGATCTTTGTGAGGAGATCCGTGCCACGAGCGAGGGCTACTTCGACATCAGGGCACACCGCCCGGATGGCGGCCTGGACCCGTCCGGTCTGGTCAAGGGTTGGGCCCTGGAGAATGCCGGCCTGATCCTCGAGACCGCCGGGGCCAGGAACTACTGCATCAACGGCGGCGGCGACATCGTCGTCCGGGGCGAGGCAGCGCCTACGACTCCCTGGCGGATCGGCATCAGACACCCACTCCAGGCCGACAAGGTAGCCACCGTCGTCGGCGTCCGAAATGGCGCCATCGCCACGTCCGGAGCCTACGAACGCGGCGAGCACGTGCGTGATCCTTTCACCGGCAGGGCCCCCGACGGCGTGTTGAGCGTCACGATCGCCGGACCGAGCCTCACCTACGCCGACGCCTACGCCACTGCGGCTTTCGCCATGGGGAAGACCGGCCTGGCCTGGGTTGCCGGGCTGGCCGGATATGCGGGCTGCACGATCACCGCCGACCCGGACGGCTCGAACGGTCGCCTGGTCTGGACCCCCGGCTTCGAGCGGCTATTCGCCGATCCCCGCTAAGACCCGAAGCGCCGGGCGCAGGCGCCAACGAAGGAATGCGCCGGCCGACCGGTCATCGCGTCCAGGTCGCCGGGCCGCCGGATGCAGTCCGAGGCGGCGTCGAGCACCGGAGCGAGCGCACCTCAAGGTGCGTGAGCGAGGAGCGCAGGCGCCAACGAAGGAATGCGCCGGCCGACCGGCGACCTCAGCGGGTTCGATCGCGATCCGGGGAGCCGCCGAAGAGCCGGATCGAAGCCGCGCCGGCCGCCTGCTGCTCGGCGGTTATCAGGCCCCGCCGGTCCACGGTGCTGTTGTGCGCGTACTCGGCGAGCGTCTTCTGCAGTTGTTCGAGGCGCGCGAGCTGCGAGGCCAGGATCCCACTCCAGCGCGCCTGGACGTCCTTCGGACCCGCAGCGGCGGCCGCCCACACGGCGTAGATGTCGGTCAGGCAAAGCTCGGCCGTTCCCAGGGCAGCGGACCAGGCCGGATCGGCCGAGAGCGTTAGCAGCCGGTCGACAGCCGTCCGCTCGGCCTCCGCGGCCCGGGCGCAGACCGGGCATTTCGGTTCGGCGACGTCCGCCAACCCACGACCTTGCGCCCCAGCATCCGCAGCGGCGAGCTTCTTGAGCGTCGCCAGCCGGCGCCGCAGGACCGCGTCCAGGAGAACCGCCGTCGCGAGCTGGCTGCTCGTCTGCAGGAGCTCCATCTTCGAGAGGCCGACGCTGTGGGGCCGGCAGAAGCCCAGGCCCTTGTCCATCTGGGCCCGCAATCCTCGGTCCGTGGCACCTTCCCGCGCCAGGCCACGCAGCGCGGCGAAAGAGGACTCCTGGCGGGCATCGCAGATCGGACAGCGCCCGCGCTCCAGAGCCTCGGCCAGGCGTATCTCCTCGAAATCGCGGGCGGGCAACTTGCCCGGCTGTCCGCTCATCGGATCCCCGTCACATCGCTCGGCCGCTTCATTGGCCAAGCCTAGCTCGCCGTCACGCCCTGCGCGTCATCGCCGCGTACGTCACCGCGAAGCCGAGCACACACCAGACGGCCAGCGTCAGGAACGCGCCGGCCGGCAGCGGGAACACGTTCGGAGCGAGAGTCCCTCGAGTCACCTCGCCCATCGCCTGGATCGGCAGCAGCTGGTGGATCGTCTCCAACCAGCCCGGCAGTTTGTCCGGAAGGAAAGTCAGCGGCGAAAACATGAATATCAGAACGACGATCGCCTGGGTGATGATGACCGTGAGCATGTACGGCAGGGTCGAAGCCAGGGCGTAGCCG
>JADGQJ010000168.1 GCA_017881885.1 Chloroflexota bacterium | reverse complement strand
GGCCCCTCGCGCAGTGGCGCAGTTCCGTGCTACCGTCCGCTGCGATGAGTGAGTCTGCCCAGAGCGTTCTTCCGGTGGTGCTCGCAGCCGGCCTTGGGACGCGCATGAAGTCGAGCAAGCCCAAGGTCCTCCACGAACTCTGCGGCCGCCCGATGCTCGCGTACGTGCTCGACGCGGCGCAAGAGGTCGGCCGCCGCCGGCCGCTGGTCGTCTACTCCCCGCCGACGGCGGCGATCATCGAGGTCTTCGCCGATCGCGCCGACTTTGCCCTGCAGGCGATGCCGCTCGGCACGGCGGACGCGGTCAAGGCCGCGCTCGCCGCAGCGCCGGCGGACGTGGCCGAGGTGATGGTCCTGAGCGGCGACGTGCCGCTCGTGGACCCGGACGTTCTGGCGGAGCTGTTGGACCTGCGGCGGGCTCGAGACGCGGTCATGGCCATCGTCAGCGTCCATGCCCTCGACCCGGAGGGCCTCGGCCGGGTGATCCGCAGCGACGACGGCGGGCAAGTGCTGCGCATAGTCGAGCAGAAGGACGCCGTGCCCGAGGAACTCGAGATCGACGAGATCAACTCCGGCCTATATGCGTTCGATGCGGCCTGGCTGCGCAAGCGGATCGGTGACGTGCAGCCGTCGCCGGTTTCGGGCGAATTCTACTTGCCCGCCCTGGTCCAGCTGGCGCGCGACGATCATCGGCCGGTCGTTTCTCTCGTGGTCGAGGACGACGGCACTCTCAACGGCATCAACGATCGGACGCAGCTTGCCGAAGCCGAACTCGAGCTCCGGATGGCGATCAACGAGGCCCACATGATGTCCGGGGTGACGATGGTCGACCCGGACACGGTATACATCGATGCCTCAGTCCAGCTGGGGAGCGACGTCACGATCGAGCCGAACGTGATACTGCGCGGCGGTACACGCATCGGCTCGGGTACACGTATCGGCGCCGGGAGCCAGATCATCGACACCGTGATCGGCAGCAATTGCGTCATCTGGGCCAGCGTCCTCGAATGCTCCGAAGTGGAGGATGAGGTCCAGATCGGGCCGTTCTCGCACCTTCGGGCCAAGTCATCGATCGGGCGCAAGGCGCGGCTGGGCAACTTCGCCGAAGTCAAGGCCAGCCGCCTGGAAGCCGGCGTCCAGCAGCACCACTTCAGCTATATCGGCGACGCGATCCTGGGCGAGAAGACGAATGTCGGCGCCGGCACGGTCACCTGCAACTACGACGGCTTCCGAAAGCACAAGACCAGGGTCGGCAAGCGCGTCTTCCTCGGGTCGGACACGATGCTGGTCGCCCCGCTTGAGCTGGGCGACGACGCCCGCACCGGCGCCGGCTCCGTGGTGACCAAAGACGTGCCTGCCGGGATGCTCGCGGTGGGCGTGCCGGCCCGGAATCGAAAGCCTCGTGAGCACGACGACGCGCCTCCGGACAAGGCCAAATGAGCGACCTCGTCCTGCAGCTGCTGGTCGTTGTCTTCCTCGTCTTTGTTGAGGCGGTCTTCGTCGCTGCGGAGATCGCGCTGGTGAGCCTCCGGCACAGCCGCATCGAGCAGATGATCGACGAAGGTCACCGCGGCGCGCGTCGCGTGAGGCGGCTCGTCCAGGACCCCGGACGCTTCCTCGCCGTCGCCCAGATCGGGGTCACTTTCGTAGGCTTCCTGGCATCGGCATACGCGGCCGTGAACCTGGCCGCCAATCTGGCGAAGCTTTTCGTCGATGTCCCGATTATCCAGAATTACTCCGAGGGCATTGCCCTCCTGATCGTCACGGTCCTGATGTCGCTGTTCTTCATCATCTTCGGGGAGTTGGTTCCCAAGACTCTGGCCCTTGCGCACCCGGATCGGTTTGCCCTGGCGCTGGCCGGCCCGCTCGACGTGATCGGCCGGATCCTGGGTCCGCTGGTGGCTCTGCTCACCTGGCTGACCCGGAAGATCGCGGGCAGCTTCGGCGCCGATGTTCGGCAGGCGCAGATCAGCACCCAGGAACTCAAACTCATCGTCGAGCGCGGCGGCGAGCAGGGCGTCCTCGAGGCGGAAGAAGAGCAGATGATCAGCGCCGTCATCGAGCTCGGCGATCGCCGGCTGCACGAGGTGATGGTTCCGCGGACCGGCATGACCGCTGTGCCGGTCACGGCCACCATGGACGAGGTCATCGATACGTTCGTTCGCGAGGGTCACAGCCGGATCCCGGTCTACAACGAGACGATCGACGAGATCGTCGGCATCCTCCTCGCCAAGGACCTGCTGCCGTTCCTCAAGGGCGTCGATCAGAAGCCCAACCTGCGCAAGCTGCTGCGGCCGCCCCTCTTCGTGCCTGAGTCGATGTCGATCGACGACCTGCTCCACCAGCTCCAGCGCCGCCGGGTCCACCTCGCGATCGTGCTTGACGAGTACGGCGGCACGGCCGGCATGGTCACGATCGAGGACCTGATCGAGGAGATCGTGGGCGAGATCCAGGACGAGTACGACGAAGAGGAGCCGATGACGGTCCGGCTTTCGGACGACCGGGCACGCATCGACGGCCGCGCCGCGGTCGACGACCTGGGCGAGTTGTTCGGCCTGGAGCTGGCCGGACTCGAGGATTCGGAGGAATACGACACGGTCGGCGGGCTGATCTACCACCGCATCGGCGGTGTGCCGCGACCCGGCGACGAGGTGAGACTCGAAGAGCAGGGCCTGACGCTCACGGTGGAGTCGACCGATGGCCGCCGCGTCGGCAAGGTCCTGGCCGTCCGCGACCCGGCGACAGAGGAGAACGGGCGGGCGCGCTCCGACGACGAGGCGAACGAGCACTAAGAGGTCGGCCGCCGCCCGCTCTGGGCCGGGCGCCGAAGGATTACGACGCCCGCTACGCCTTGATGACGCTCACAATGAGGCCGCGTAGCGACTCCAGGGCTTGGGCATCGACGACGCCGGCGGCGTCGAGCTCGGCCAGAGCCCGGTCGCGATGCCGGCGCGCCTGGTCGCGGGTGTAGTCCCGACCCCCGAGCCGCTCGATCAGGGCCACCGCCTCGGCGACCTGGCCGTCGTGCGGCGCATCGGTTCGCCAGACCGCCTCCAACCGGGCCCGATCCTCGGCGCTCGCGTGCTCGAAGGCGTAAATCACGGGCAACGTCATCTTGTGTCGGGCCACGTCCGTGGGCTCCTTGCCCGTTTTGGCCTGTTCGCCCCAGATCCCGAGCAGGTCGTCGTTGAGCTGGAAGGCGATGCCGAGCGCCCAGCCGAAGGCTCGATACCGAGTGATTACCTCTTCGTCGTCGGTGGCGAGCACTGCCCCGGATTCGACCGATGCCGCGATGAGAGCCGCTGTCTTGCGGCCGATCATGTCGAAATAGAGCTCGACCGACATCGGCTCGGAGCTCTCGCTGGCCCAGATGTCGAGATATTGGCCCTCGCACAAGGCCAGGCATGTCATGTCGTACAGGCGCATCAGCCGCAGGACTTTGGCGTCCGAGAAGCCGAGCTCGGTCAGGCGATGGAGGGCGACCCGGCTGAGGGTGAAGAGCATGTCGCCGGCGTTGATCGCCTGCGGAATGCCGTGGAGCGCCCAAAGCGTTGGGCGGTGGCGTCGCTCGCGATCGGAGTCCTCGATGTCGTCGTGGACCAGGCTGAAGTTGTGGCCCAGCTCGACGGCCGCCGCCCCGGGCAGTGCGAGGTGGTAATCGCCCTTTATGGATGAGTAGGCGAGCAGGCCGAGGAGCGGGCGCATCCGCTTTCCCGAGGAGCCCGAATTGTCCAAGCCGAGGTGGTAGCGCATCATCTCGTAGAGGCCCGCGGTCGGACCGTCGTGGACGGAGATCAGGCGCAGGATCTCCTGCTCGGTGTCGGCGAGCAAGTCGGGCAGGGTGGCTGGGCTATGCACGGGCGAATCATAACAACCCGCTTTCAGAAACCGGGCCGTCGCGGCGTGCGCGGCGTCGATCGCCCGCTTGGCGGTCCGATTGGGCGCCCGAAGGCCTAGACCGGCAGGACGAAGGCCGTGCCCGGCGCGTCGGCGTCTTCGTCGCTCGGACCCATTGGGCCGCCGGTTCGAGCTTTAGCCTGCGCCTCTTCGATCTCGATGGCGACCAGCTCCATGCGCGTCAGAGAGTCGTCGGTGGCAGGCGTGTAGTCCACCGGCGAGTGCCGTCCCGGGAAATAGCGGTCGGTCGTCGCGTCGAGAATGCGCCGCTTCTTTGCCAGGTCCGACACGCGATGGCTCCGGCCGTACAGGATCACGCTGCGATAGTTGGCGGAGTGGTCGGGGGCGGTCTTGGACGCGATCAGGGCGTCGAGCAGCACGATCGACACTGCAACCGGGCGGCCGTCCTGGAGGATCCGGAGCGTGACACTCCCCGGGGACCCGTGGATGTAGATGTGGCCCGCTTCGTAGTGGTACAGGAACGGGATCACGAACGGTGAGCCCTTCTCCACGTATGACACGTGGGCGATCATCCCTGCCCGCAGGAATTCCTCGATCCGGTCGGGGACGCCCCGGTCGGCATGGCGACGGATGCGGGTCCTGTCGGTGCGGGGCTGAGGGACCGGGTAGTCGTGGCGGGCTGTATTGTCGTCCATGGCGCCAGCTTAGCCTCTGAGAAAGTCCGCATCCGGGAAGGTGCGTGGTTCGACGCACCGCCGGGCCGCGTCGGGGCGCCTCGGCCGCGCGGAGTGGCGGTGTGATGGCCCGTGCTGCGACTCGCCGTCGGCGTGGTAGCGTGGATCCGTGCCCAGCTCGCGCCTGTACGTGACCGACGCCATCGTCCTCTCCCGCTTCGACTACGGCGAGGCGGATCGGATCATGACGCTCTTCACGCCCGTTCACGGCAAGTTCAAGGCGATCGCCAAGGGTGTCCGGCGGACGAAGAGCCGGCTCGGCGGCAGCCTCGAGCCGCTGGCCGAACTGCGGGTGGCGCTTGCC
>JADGQJ010000009.1 GCA_017881885.1 Chloroflexota bacterium | reverse complement strand
CCGAACTCCGCGCGCAGCTGGTTCTCGAGGAAACGCTTGTAGCTGAAGTGGACCTGGTCGGCGTGGCGGGCGAAGAAGACGAACGTCGGCGGCGCGACGGCCACCTGGGTCGCGTAGAAGATCTTGGGTGGTCCGAGCTTCCCGGGCGGCGGCGGCTGACGCAGCGCTGCCGCACGCATGACCCTGTTCAGCTCCGGAGTCGAGACACGCTTGCGCCGCTCACCCCACACGTCCACGGCGAGTTCCAGCACTTTGCCGATGCGCTGGCCCGTCTTGGCGCTGATCGAGACCATCGGCGCGAAATCCAGGAACGGCACCTCGGCTCGAATGGCGGCCGCGTACTCATCGAAGCTCCGGTCGGTCTTTTCGGCCAGCAGATCCCACTTGTTGAGTGCGAGGACGAGCCCACGGCCGTCCTCGACGACGAAGCCGGCAACGTGCGCGTCCTGGGCCGTCAAGCCCTGGAAGGCGTCGATGATCAACACCGCCACGTCGGCCCGATCCACGGCCTTGATCGCGCGCAGCGTGGAGTAGCGCTCCGCGTCCGGACCGCTCGCCACCTTGCCCGGCTTGCGCATGCCGGCGGTGTCGATCAGGACGATGTCGCTGCGGCCCCACTGCAGGTGCGTGTCGATGGCATCGCGCGTCGTGCCGGGGATGTCGCTGACGATTGCCCGGTCTTCGCCAAGCAGCGAGTTGAACAGGCTCGACTTTCCAACGTTCGGCCGTCCAACAAGGGCGATCGACACCTTCTGCTCGCCGTCGTCGAAGTCCGGCGCCATACCCTCCGGACCTTCGCCATCGACGCCTTCGAGCACGACCGCCTCGGCCTCGCCGTCGCGCACACGCGCCAGCTTGCCTTCGGCCATGTCGCGAGCCCAATCGTCGGCGACCTTCTCGCGGCGCTTGCGTTCGATCTCCTGGGGGCTCTCCGGCGGAAGCACCCAAACGATCGCGTCCAGCAGATCGGCCACGCCGCGTCCGTGGGCGGCGCTGATCGGATATGTCTCTTCCCAGCCAAGGGCGTAGAACTCGGCCGCCTCAAGCTCGCGCTTCTCGTTGTCCGCCTTGTTGGCAGCCACGAGTACAGGCGCCTTTGCCGTCCGGAGCAGATCGGCAGCCTCGATGTCGGCCGGCGTCATGCCGCTGATGGAGTCGACCACGAGGATGATGACGTCCGCCTCGGCGATCGCGATCCGGGCCTGCTCCTGGACCTTTTCCTCGATCGGATCGCCGGGCTTGATCTCGAGCCCGCCGGTGTCGACCGCGATGAAGCGCCGGCCGTTCCACTCGGCATCGCCGTAAATGCGGTCGCGGGTGGTCCGGGCGCGGTCTTCCACGATGGCGGCGCGGTGGCCGACCATGCGGTTGAACAGGGTGCTCTTGCCGACGTTCGGACGACCGACCACGGCGACGATAGGTAGTGAGGTCACGCAGGGATTATGGCCGATCCGCCGAGTCGGGCAGCTTCGGCGATGAAATCGGTCAGGCGACGTCCGCCATTGCAGGAGCCGCCGACGATGGGCTCGACGGCAGCGAGGTCGTTCGCCCGGCCGGCGTGGCGGCCGCCGCAAGCGCCGAATTGGCGAGCTCTTGAGCGTTCGCCTTGGCGTCCGGAGTGCCCGCCAGCAGCAGCACCCGTTCAGCTACACAGCGCAGATCCTCGATCGGAGTCGACGTCCCGCCCGTAACGCCGACGACGCGTGCATCTCCAAAGACGGCCGCGTCCTGGAGGTCGTCCTCCGACTCGATCTGGATCGCTCGGGTTCCCACGATCCCGCAGAGTCGGGTGAGCTCCTTCGTGTTGGCGCTCGATCGGCCGCCGACGACGAGCATCAGGTCGACATCTCGCGCTGCCTCGATCGTGTCCTGCTGGCGGTGGATCGTGACCGGACAGACGGTGTTGACGATCTTCAGCTCGTGGCAACGGCCGACCATGAAGGCGGCCAGTTTCTCGAACTTCCAGGGCGGCTGGGTGCTCTGGCTCAGAAGCGCCATCTTCTTGCGGCGCGGGATCTGCTCCCAGTCTTCTTCCTCGTCCACGACGATCGCGTCCGGGGCGAAGCCGAGCAAGCCGACGACCTCGGGGTGGCGCGGCGTGCCCAGCAGGACGATGACGTAACCCTCTTCGACGAGCTTCGTGATCTCGCGCTGCTCCTGGATCACCCACGTGCAGGTGCCGTCGATGACGTCCAGGCCACGCTCCTCGGCGTGGCGCAGCACGTCCGGCCGGACGCCGTGGGCGCGAATGACCACCGCCGCACCCTCGGTTACCTGATCCAGCGAGTCGACCGTCTCGATCCCCTGCGCCTGCAGCGCCGCGATCACGCCTTCGTTGTGAACGACCTGGCCGAGGGTGTGGGTGACCTTGCCGGCCGCCGCCGCTTCCTTGGCCTTGTCTATGGCTTCGCGCACGCCGTAGCAGAACCCCGTGCGGCGAGCGATTCTGACTTCTCGAACGTTACCCATCGCGCTTAAGTATCGCACTCATCGGCGTATACGCCTCGCTGCTCTTCGGGAAGAAGCTCGGCCACGTGGCGCATCATCTGCGCCGTCGCGGCTCGCAACGACTCGTGCCGGTCGGCCCCTTTGGGCATGATCAACGTGAAGGGCTCCCCTACCCTGACCGTCATCCGCCGGCCCGGGCGGAACAGCAGCTTGCCCTTCGGCCAGAAGCGCTGAGACCCGACGATCGCGATCGGCAGGATCGGCGCCGCGCTCCGCACCGCGAGCACCGTGGCGCCCTCCTTGACCTCCTGAAGCGCTCCCGTCGGCGAGCGCGTCCCTTCGGGGAAGATCGTCAGGATGCCGCCTTCGTCCAGCACCCCTTTTGCCATCTTGAACGCCTCCAGGTCGCCGGCGCCGCGGCGGACCCCGAAAACGCCGTTCTGGCGCATCGCCCAGCCGAACACCGGCCACCGCAGCGCCTCTTCCTTTCCGAGCCAGCGCATCTGCCGCTTCATCGCAGGGACGACGTAGGCCATCAGCAGCATCCCGTCCGCGTTCGAGGCGTGGTTGCAGATGACGAGCACCGGCCCGGTGGCGGGTATGTTCTCGAACCCTTCTCGCTTCACGCCCGACAGGCAGGCGGCCGCGACCCGCAGGACGGCGCCGGAGAACCTCGGGAAGAGCCCCAGCCCCCTATCGGCCACGGTTCGCCCCCCGGGCGGCGTCGGCGTCGGCGGCGGCGTGGGCGTCGGCGTCGAGGATTGCCCGAACTACGGCTGCGACCGTCTGCTCGAATGTGTTGCCGTCCGTCTTCAGCACGATTGCGTCCTCCGCCGCGCGCAGCGGCGCCGTCTCCCTCCCCGAATCGATGGCGTCGCGACGGCGCATGTCGTCGAGGATGCCGCTTTCCCGGGTTTCGTCCGCAGTCAACTTGCGTTGGGCGGCGCGGCGGCGAGCTCGCTCCTCGGGAGAGGCGAACAGGTAGACCTTGATGTCGGCGTCGGGCAGGATGACGGTCCCGATGTCGCGGCCGGCCATGATGATCCCGCCATTCGCAGCCAGCGCCCGTTGGCGGGGCACGAGCGCAGATCGAAGCTCCGGAACCTTCGAGTAGTCGGAGACGGCGCGATCGACGGCAGGACCCCGAACTTCGGTGGTGACGTCGCGGCCGGCGGCCTCCACGTTGCGAAGGCGGCCACGCTTATCGGCGACGAGATGCACCTCTCCGGCCAGTGCGACGAGCGCCGCCGTCTGATCCGGCGCGATGCCACGCTCCACGGCCAGCCACGCCACAGCGCGATATAGCAGGCCCGTGTCGCAGAAGCGGTATCCGAGCCGGCGGGCAGCCTCGGCGCCGACTGTGCTCTTGCCGCTCGAGCTCGGACCGTCGACGGCCACCACGAGGCGGGCTCTGGTCTTTGGTGTCGGGCTTGTGGTCACGGCCCGGAGGATACCCGTTCCGCGGGCCAAGCTACTCGGACGAACCGTGGTCAGCGGCGGTTGCCGGTTCGACTATTTGCCGGGAAGGCTTCGGCGGGCGCGTTGTCGTCGGCCTTCGCGCGCACGAAGCAAGCTGCGTGACCTCTGTGTGGACGAGCGGCCGCGCCTCGCCGGCACGGATGTCCATGAGCTTGAGCGAGCCAACTCGGACCCGAACCAGACGCCGGACCGGCGTGTCCACGGCGTCGAACATCCGGCGGATCTGGCGCTTCCAGCCTTGCGCCAGCACGACGCGGTACCAGCGCAACTCCGCGTGGGGCGGGGCCAGCATGTCGAGCAGCTTTCGGACCTGGGCCGGTGTGGCGTCCTCCAGGAGGTCCATCCGGGCCAGCCCCTCTTCGAGCTCGATGCCGTCGCGAAGCGCCAGCTTCTGCTGTCTAGTCAACGATCGATCGAGCCCGACCATGTACTCGCGCTCGACGCCGTAACGGGGGTGCAGCAGCAGGTCTGCCCAGGCGCCGTCGTTTGTGAAGAGCAGCAATCCCTCCGACCCTTCGTCGAGGCGGCCGACCGGGTACAGACGCGCTTCTCGTCGCGCGTTCTGGGGAAGCAGGTCCATGACCGTCCGCTCGGCGTGGCGGTCCTTCACGGTCGACACTACCCCGGCGGGTTTGTTCATCATCCAATAGGAACGCTGGCGCTCGATGGCCGGCAGTGGTATTCCGTCGACGACGACGCGCTGCATCTCGGGATCGACCTGCTCGCCGATGATGGCGAGGCGGCCGTCGACCGTGACCCGACCGGCGCGGATGAGGTCCTCGCCTGAACGTCGCGACGCCACACCCGCCGAGGCGAGCACTTTCTGCAGCCGCTCCCGTGTCATCTCAGCCGATTCCGAGCCGCGCTTCTGCCGCTGCCGTGGCCGCCATACCGGCCCCTGCCGTCGGCGCCTCCTCCTCGTCGCCCGGCACGAAGAGCCGCTCGGCGATGTTCGCTTCGAGCGGCGGCAGGTCGTCGATGCTCGTCATCCCGAAGCGCTCCAGGAAATCGAAGCCGGTCCCATACAGGATCGGCCGGCCGGGCGCGTTGGAGCGGCCGAGCTCCACCACCAGGCGGCGGTGAAGCAGCGTTCGGATCGTGTATTCCGAGTCCACGCCTCGGATCCACTCGACAGTGGCGCGGGTACAGGGCTGGCGATAGGCCACGATTGCCAGCGTTTCGAGCGACGGCGAGGAAAGCCGCGGCGCGTCCGCGCCCACGTACCGTGCGATGAGCGCTCCGGCCTGGGGTGCGGTGGCAAGCTCGACCTTCTCGCCGGCCTCCACGAGCCTAACGCCGCGGGCACTCAGGCTGACCGCCAGATCGCCGATGCGAGCGTCGACCGTCTCGCGGTCCACGCCGGCAAGCGCGGCAATCTCCGCCCGCGTGAGCGGCTTCTCGGCCACGAACAGCAGCGCCTCGAGTTGATTCTCCGTCAGCTCGCCGGGCTGAGCCGGTTCGCCGGACAGTGCGCCCGGGGCGTCCCCGTCCACCTCCGGTTCCACACCTTCGACGATGCCGAGCGCCCCGACCTCGATCTCCAAACCTGTCACATCCTCCGAACTCACGCGAACGAACCCAGACTCTCGTCGATCTCGGTGTCAAATTCAACCGGCGCCGGCTCGATCACCCGTCGAGCCAAGATCGGGCCCCACGGCTCCGCCTGCTCGAGTGTTATCTCGCGCCGCTTCGAAAGCTCGAGCATCGCCAGGAATGTCACCACGACGACGACGCGGTCCTTCACGCCGCTGAGAAGTTCCTGCAGCACGATGCAATCCGTGTTGGAGAGCGCAGCGCGGATGACCGCCGTTCGCTCTGCCAGAGTGACCGTCCGAGCCACGAGCTCGGCGGCGGGAATCGTCGGCGGGACGATCTTTGCCAGCCTGTCCAGCGCTTTGGTCAGAGCCGAGGGCGGCAGGGGCGGTCTCTCCGGCGGGCGGGCCCCGGCCTTGCCCGCGTGGGCGGCGACCTCAGCGTCGCGGCGGAACAGGCGATGGACGCCCAACCGCTCGCCGAGCGCGGCGCCGGCGTCGCGGTAGATCCGGTATTCGATAAGCCGCGCCCGCAGCTCCGCTTCAGGATCCGGTTCCTGGTCGAGCGGGATCGCCGAGACCTTCGGCGGCCGCGGCAGGATCGCTCGGCTCTTGATCAGGATCAGTTGCGCGGCCACGGCCACGAACCCGGATACGCTGCCGAGCCGGTCGCCCTCGAGGGTGACCAGAGCATCGAGATAAGCCTCCGCCAGCCCTCCCAGCGGCACGGTCAGAACGTCGAGCTGGCGGGCTTCGATCAGCGCGAGCAGGAGAGCCAGCGGGCCGTCGAAATCGCCAGTTCGAACGTGCGTGGCCGTTTCGAGCCGGCCTTCGTCGAAGACGACCTCGGGCGCCGCACCGAGCCGAGCCAGCGCGGCCACGCGCGCCGCGGCGGCGAGCGAATACCGTTCCGGAGACGTCGCTTCAGGTGCCGTCATCAGTTCGCCTCGTCGGCCGCGTACAAGAGCCGGCCCGCTTCATCGACCGGATTCTCCTGCATGCGGATCAACTCCACCGTGTGCGCGCTGCAGCCCGCCTCGGCCGCCATGTCGGCCGAACGCTCGGCGTGGTGACGCAGCCGGACAAACCCATAGCGGAAGGTGGGCATGTGGCTCGACGCCCGCCAGATCCACTCTCCGTAGCGTTGCCCGAGCGACCAGGCCACTCGATGAACAAGGCGCACGCGCGGTCCCTTGCCGCAATCGTGAAGAAGCCCTGCGACCAAGAGCTCAGGATCCGTCGATCCATCCGTACGCAACGCCGCGACCACCGCGAGGCCGTGCCGGCGATCCGCCACGTGCATTCGATCGAAGAGACCCAGTTGAGCCGGACTAAGCCAGCCGGCAAGACCATCCCGCTCCGCAACTGTGACCCGCGCGCCCATATACGCCCGGGTCCGCCGGATCTTGGCGGCCCACCATCCAGGCACGCGGCTAGCCGACCGGTACGCCGACGAGGAGGCCCATGATCGGCAGCCCAACCCGCCCGAAGACCACGCCGACGATGCTGGTCTCCCCGGGGAATATCGGCAGGATCAGCAGTACGAGAAGGAAGATCCCGTACTGGTCGAACATCGGCCGGATCCGCGCGGATGTCTCCCTGCTCAGGAGGTCGAACAGGACGTGCGAGCCGTCGAGGGGCGGCACCGGCAGGAGGTTGAAGAGCATGAGCATGACGTTCAACTCGACGCCGATCCACAGGATCACGCTGACCCCCCCGGGCACCGTCGGGGCATACACGAAGGTCTGGCCGGAGATCGTCCAGGAGTCCGACAGCAGCCGCAACGCCACGGCAAAACCCATCGCCAGGACCAGGTTTGAGAGCGGCCCGGCGACGGAAACCATCGTGCTGGCGTAGCGACCGCGCAGGTTATACGGGTTGACCGGCGTCGGCTTCGCCCAGCCCACGCCGAACCCGGCAAGCGAGCTGATGAAGATCATCAGCGCGCCGAACGGGTCCAGATGGGCGATGGGGTTGAGAGTGACCCGACCGTAGAGCTTGGCCGTCCCATCCCCGAGCCGCCACGCGGTATAGGCGTGGGCACATTCGTGCACGGGGCCCGAAATCAACAGGAACAGACCCATGAAGATGGCGACGTCGGCCAGTTGAGACAAGGCTGATCCTCGATTGGGAAGGCTTGGCGAGCGGCGGTATCGTACCCCGCCGCTCGCTTGAAGCTACGTCTACAGCCGCCCGAGCAGCTCCGCCTTCTTGGCTTCGTAGTCGGCGGGAGTGATCGCGCCCTTGTCTCGCAGTTCGGCCAGGCGGGCGAGGGTGGCGGTCACGTCGTCCGAACTCGACGACCTGCCGGTCGTAGCGGCCGCCCCGGCGGCGGCCGGCGTAACGGCGCTCTGCGACCCGCGATATCCATCCTCGATGTCGTTCTTGGCGTTCAGCATGGCCTTCTTGAATTCGACCACGTGCGCCAGCATCTGGTAGCGATCGATGGCCTCTTCGTTGGCCGTCAGGATGTCCAGGTCGCCGTAGTGGAGCATCCGAGCAAGCAGCCCCTGCTTCAGCACGGCGTCGTTGATCTTGTCGAGCGAGCTGTCGCCGCTCTTCTTGTCGAGCAGGCCTTCGATCTTGATGACCCGCCGGTTCGTGATGATGTATTCCTCGGCGCGCCAGGTCAGGTACACGATCGCGATCCACACGATGCCGATGATCAGCATGATGGCGCTCAATCCGGCCAGAAGCTGCCAGGCCATGCCGTCTGCCTTGACGACCGTCGCGAAGAAGAAGATGACCAGCCCTACGACCACGAGCACAATCGGCCGCAAGGCGTCGGATACGGGCGCCAGCCAATGCTGCCGGTCTCGATAGAGAGCACTCTCGTCTTTCGCCATCAACGAGTCCGCGTAGCTCATCCTCGTCTCCTTCACCGCCCGTCCACCGTCGGGCGATTCCGCTCTTAGGCCCGTGGGTGGGCGCGGGCGTAGACGTCCCTGATCCGCTCGCCGGTCAGATGCGTGTACAGCTGTGTAGTGCTGATGTTCGCATGCCCCAGCAGCTCTTGAACGATACGCAGATCTGCGCCTCCCTCCAATAGGTGAGTCGCGAATGAATGCCGCAAGGTGTGCGGGCTGACGCCATTCTGAAGCCCGGCGGAACGGGCCGTCGAGACCAGCATCTCCCAGGCCCGCCGGCGGTCCAGACGGTCACCTCGAACGGACAGGAAGATCGGTCCGCCGTGGGGCAGCGGCTCGGACGCCAGAGCGAGCCAGGCCGGCCTGACTTCGTTCATGTAGCGCCGCAGCCAACCGATCGCCACCTCTCCTACCGGGACCTGGCGCTCCCGATCGCCCTTCCCGACGACGCGGACCAACGCGTCTTCGAGCGAGAGGTCGTCTCGATCCAGGCCTACGGCTTCGGAGATACGCAAACCGCTCGCATAAAGGAGTTCCAACAGGGCGCGATCGCGTATGCCGGCCGGCGTGTCGTCCGTCCGAGCCTCCAGCAGGCCGTCCACCTCGGCGATCGTCAGCACTTCCGGCAACAGTCGCGGCTGGCGCGGCAAATCGAACCGAGCCGCCAGATCGGTGGCAATCAGGCCCTCGGTGTAGCAGAACCGATAGAAGCCGCGCAGGCACGCCGCTCGGCGGCGAAGGCTGGTGGGCCGCAGCGCAGCGCGGCGACCTTTCCCGGGCGAGCCGAGCATGGCCAGGTATCTCACCGCGATGTCGGCGGACGCGTCCCACTCGGCGGCGGCGCCGCGACTCGCAGCGAAGTCCAGGAGATCTCCGCGGTACGCCTTCAAAGTCGCATCCGACAGCCCGCGCTCGAAGCGGAGGTGAACCAGGAACTCGTCTACCGCTGCCTGCAGCCGATCCGTCTGGCCCGCAGCGGCACCGGCCACCTCATTCGCCCCTTGCGGAGCGACGCCATGTTTCCGCTCTGTCTAGGAGCTCCTCGGCGCTCGCCCGCGCTCCGGCGCCGCCCTCCGCTCCGGCCAGCATCTGGGCCAGCTCCCCGACCCGCTCGTCGGGGCCGAGGCGGTGGACTTCGGTCACCGTGCGGCCGTCCCGCTGGTGCTTCTCGATCCGGAACTGAGCGTCCGCGTAGGCGGCGATCTGGCCCAGGTGGGTGACGCACAGGACCTGATGTGAGCGGGCCAGCGCCCAGAGGCTGCGGCCGACCGGCTCCGCGCTCCGTCCGCCGATGCCCGAATCGATCTCGTCGAAGACGAGCGTCGGAGTGTGGTCCGCCTCCGCCAGGATCTGCTTGATTGCCAGGGCCACGCGCGACAGCTCGCCGCCACTCGCGATACGGGCCAACGGCCGAGCAGGTTCGCCCGGATTGGGCGCAATCAGAAATACGACCGAGTCGACCCCGGAGCCGTCGAAGGCCACCCGCTCACCATCCACCTCGACTGCGGGCTCGGCAGGACCCGCCGAACGACGCGTCACGACAACCTGGAAGCTTGTTTCCCGGAACCCCAGACCGCCGAGCGCTTCCTCAACGGCCTTCGCCAGGAGCTGGGCCGCCGTCTGGCGGCCGCGCGACAGAGCGGAAGATGCGCTCGCGACCACCTCGAGCAGCCGCGTTGCCTCCGCCTGGCGTCTCTCACGAGAGGCCTCGAGATTGCGCAGCCTTTCCGCTTCGGCCGCGGCTCTCTCGCCGTATGCGATGACCGCCGCCTCATCCTCGCCGTACTTTCGCTCCAGCGAGTAGATGGCCGACAGCCGCTCTTCCATCAGCGCCAGCGCCGCCGGATCGTGCTCGACGCGCTCGGCGAGGGCGGCCGTCTCAGCCGCGGCATCCTCCAGCTCGGCCGCAAGCCCCGACAGCCTCTCCGCCACCGGCTCGTAGCGTTCGTCGAGCTTGGCCAGGTCGCGGGCGCGACGCGCGGCCTCGGCCGCCGTCTCGCGGGCGCCGGTCCCCTCCCCCGCAAGGAGGTCGTGGATCTCGGCGCTGCCCCGCGCGATCGACTCGACGTGCTGGGCCGACGAAAGACGGCCGCGGATCTCCGCCGCCTCGCCTGCCCGCAGCTTCGCGCCGACGATCTCCGCCAGCTGGTGCTCCTGCAATTCCAGCCGCCGCGCGAGTTCTCTTGGGTCGAGCGCCAATTCGGCGAGGGCAGCGTGGTTGGCCCGCCAGGCTTCAACTGCGCCGGCCGTTGCCGCCCGCTCCGCCTCGAGGACCCCAAACGCATCGAGAAGCTCGCGCTGCCACCTCTCGTCGAGAAGGCGCTGCTGGTCGTGCTGGCCGTGTATCTCCACGAGCCGTCCCGCGACACCCGCCAGTCGAGCGGCCGTGACCGACTCGTCGTCGATCCGGGCGGTCGACCGACCTGCCGCGGAGACCTCCCGCACGCAGATGAGCGGTTCCGGGACGCGATCGAACAGCGCCTCGACGCGGGCTGAGTCCGAGCCGTGCCGCACCAGCGAAGTGTCGGCGCGCGCGCCTACGGCCAACCCGAGGGCGTCGATGAGAAGGCTCTTCCCGGCGCCGGTTTCGCCCGTGAGCACGTTCAGCCCGGGCTCGAATGAGATGCGCAGCCTTTCGATCAGCGCCAGGTCGCGCACCGAGAGCTCCGCCAGGCGGCCGGCAGGCATCGGTCGAGCCGCAACGGCTTCGGGGCTCGGCAGGGCGGCCTCCGAACCTGGATCCGCACTCGCGGCGTCTCCGTCTGCCTCCGGCGACACCGGATCTAGGATGCCCTCGGCCTCCGCAGCCTCGGTCATGACGGCAGCAGTTCCGACTTCTGGCGGAGGAGGTCCCAGAACGGCACGGCGCCGCGGGGCTCGATGAAGCGGATGGGCACCGGCAGCTCCGAGACGCAGACCACGTCCCCGACGGAGAGTCGCCGGTCATCCCGCCCGTCGATGCTCATGAGGACGTCGTGCGCGTCGAGGATGCGAACGCGAACGGTGTGCCGTGGACTCACCACGACCGACTTGATAGCAGTGAGATAACCGGCGATCGGGGTCACGATCAGGTTGCGGCTGGTCGGATCGACGATCGGGCCGCCGGCCGAGAACGAATATCCGGTCGAACCCGTGGGGCTGGCGACGACCAGTCCGTCGGCGGTAAAAGTCGCCAGATGCGAGGGGCCGATCTCGACTTCGATCCGGCAAACACGCGCCAGTGCTCCTCGTGCGACCGCCACGTCGTTGAGGGCGAAGAAGGTCTCGCTGGCCTCGGGAGCGCCGCCCGGATGGATCTCCGCGTGCAGCGCCATGCGCGCCTCGAGCGCGAAGTCGCCGGCGACGAGCTGGCCCAGCACCGCCTCCATTCCGCCGGCCTCGACCTTGGACAGGAAGCCGACCTTGCCCAGGTTGACTCCCAGCAGCGGCACGTCCACTTCCGAGACGGCCCGGGCCGCCCTCAGGAATGTCCCGTCACCGCCCAGCACAACGAGCGCGCCCGTGTTTGCGAGTTCGCCGACAACCGCCTTGGTATCGCCGGCAGGAGCCGCCCAGTGGGCGATGCCGCGCACCTCGCACCAGCCTTCGGCGCGCTCGCGCAGGTCCAACGCCGCCTCTTTGGTGGGGTTGTACGCAAAACCGATCCGCTCGAGCTTCATGCGCCCGCCAGCTCCCCAAACCTGAGGACCCATTCATCGGGCAGGTCGATAGTCCGGCCATCGACGGGCACATAACCCGGCGGCACTTCCAACTCCACGAAGAACTCGCGATTCCCGGCCGGTCCGGTGATCGGCGACGCAACCGCATTGCGCAGTCTCAGCCCGATCGCGAGTGCGTGGCGGCCAACCGCCTCCAGGGTCTGGCGGTGTATCTGCGGATCGCGGATGACGCCGTCCCGGACCTGCTTGCGCCCGGCCTCGAACTGGGGCTTCACCAGCGCCACGATCAGGCCGCCCAATGGCCCGAAGCAGGTTGCCACCGGACCGAGGATCCGATCCAGCGAGATGAACGACACGTCGACCACGGCCAGATCCACGGCAGTGGGCAGCGCGCCGGGCCCGAGGCCGCGGGCGTTGGTCCGCTCCATAGACACGACGCGCGGGTCGTGGCGGAGGGTTTCGGCGAGTTGTCCTCTGCCGACGTCCACGGCGTAGACGCGGCTCGCGTCCCGCTGCAATAGGAGGTCCGTGAAGCCACCCGTCGAGGATCCCACGTCCAGACATACGAGCCCGACCGGCTCCACCCCGAACGCGTCGAACGCCGCACGCAGCTTGATCCCGCCGCGCGAGACGAAAGGTGGAGGCGCCTCGACCTCCAACGCGATCGTAGTCTCCACCAGATCGCCGGGCTTGCGGTCGGTGCGAGCCGCCTCCCCCTCGCCGACCCGCACGTGGCCGGCCAGGATCAGCGCCTGTCCCCGCGTCCGAGAGTCGGCAAGACCGCGCTCGACCAGAAGCTGGTCGAGGCGTTGTCGGGCGGGACGGGCGACCGGGCTCATGCCCTCAATCCTGGCACACCGGGATTATCTCGCGCTGCGCTGGAGCGTGGGCTGCGTTTCGCCGGGAACCGCCCGGACGACGCCGGCGTCGCGGGCTGCGAGATCAGACCGAGGGCGCCGCCGAGCGCCCGGTATTCGCTGTCTGGGCGTCCCCGCCGGCAGGCGTGACGCGCATTCGCGCCAGCGTCTCGAGTATCTGCGCCGCGATGCCGGCCGAATCGAGGCGCAGCAGGCGACGCAGGTCGTCCACGGAGCCGTGATCGACGAACTTATCGGCAGGGATTCCGACGATTCGCACCGTCACGTCGCGATAGGCCGTGTCTGCCACCCGCGCCTCCTCGACCAGCTCGAGCACCCCGGCCCCGAAGCCGCCCGTCACGACACTCTCCTCGAGGGTCACAAGTAGCTTCTTGCCGCGCGCCTGATCCAGGATCAGCTGGCGATCGAGCGGCTTGGCGTAACGGGCGTTGAGGACACCGACCGACCAGCCATCTTTGGCGAGCAGCTCGGCAGCCTGGCGACCGCGTTCCACGATCGGACCGAAGCCGACGATGAGGATCTCCTTGCCTTCACTCAGAACCTCCCCGACGCCGATCGGAAGAATCTCAGGAGTCCGCTCCGGAACGCCGAAGCCCGGATCGCGCGGATAGTGCAGCGAGAACGGGTGCGACTGCGCGAACGCGGTGCGGACGAGCGAACGCAGCTCCTGTTCGTCCTTTGGGCTGGCGATGATCATGTTGGGGAGCGGCCGCTGCGTGGGCAGCGTGAACATTCCCTGGTGGCTCGTTCCGTCCTCGCCTACGAGACCGGCTCGATCGACGGCAATGACCACCGGCAGGTCGTTCTGGCAGACGTCGTGAACTTCCTGGTCGAAGGCCCGCTGCAGGAAGGTCGAATACAGCGCCACGACGGGCCGTTCACCGGCCAGGGCCATGCCTGCCGAAAGCGCCACGGCGTGCTGCTCGGCGATGCCGACATCGATGAAGCGGTCGGGGAACTCCGCCTGGAAGGCGTGCAACCCGGTCCCGGTCGGCATTCCGGCCGTCACGGCCACGATTCGGCGATCGATCCGGGCCAGCTCGATGAGCTCCTTGGAGAAGTGGTACGTGTAGTTGGGCGGCTTCGATGTCGCGGCCGCCCTGGCCGCCTCTGACGGCGTGCCCATGTCGGCACCGCCGGCGACGGAGTTGCCGTTGCCCGACGGTTCGACCGGGGCGTCGTCCGGGTTTCCGGGCGCCGGCATGCCGCTGTCTTTCCTCGAGAGTGCGGCGCCCGTCATGGCCTGATGACCCGTGGCGATAGAGACGTCGGGTGCGGGCGCGTCGACCAGCTCCGGCATCGGCGGCAGGGCCGCGCCGTGAAAGCCGATCTGGTCCCGTTCTGCGGGTCGATAACCGCGTCCCTTGTGCGTCCGCACATGGACGATCACCGGCCCGGGGACATCCAACGCGGCGCGGAAGATGTGCTCCAGGCCGCGGATGTTGTGCCCCGGGATGACACCCAGGTATGTGATGCCGAGATCCTCGAAGAGCTGGCCGGGCTGGGCGAAGTTGACGACCATCCGCCTGATACGGCGCGACAGGCTCAGCGCCGGCCGGCCCACGACCGGCAGCGACTCGACGATTCGGTCGTAGGCGGTCTTGCTCTGCTTCCAGGCGCTCGACAGCTTGAGCGTGGAGAAGTACTGGCTGAAGGCGCCGACCGTGGGGCTGATCGACATGGCGTTGTCGTTGAGGACGATCAGCAGCTGTGTCTGGCGGTGGCCGATGTCGTTGAGGGCCTCGAGGGAAAGCCCGCTGATGAGCGCGGCGTCGCCGACGACCACTGCAATCCGTTCCATGGAGTGGCGCATATCGCGGGCCGTGGCAAGCCCCTGAGCGATAGAGAGCCCCGTGCCGGCGTGACCTCCGTCGAAGACGTCGTGCTCGGACTCGACGCGTCGAGGAAACCCACCGATACCGCCCAGCTGGCGCAGCGTGCCGAACCTGGCATAGCGCCCCGTCAGAAGCTTGTGGGCGTAGGCCTGGTGGCCGGTGTCCCACACGATCTTGTCGCGCGGCGACTCGAGGACCCGATGCAGAGCGATCGAAACCTCGACGACACCGAGGGAGGATCCCAGATGACCGCCCGTCTTGGAGACGGTGGCGACGATGTACTCTCGGATCTCGGCCGCAAGGCCTCTCAGCTCTTCGTAGCTGAGGCCCCGCAAGTCACTCGGGCCCTGCAGAGTGGGCAGGATTGCCAAATCTTCACTCCTGGGCGAACCCCGACTCGCCCTAGCTTGGGAGGCGTTCTCGCCGGTCGGCCGAGCGCCATCTCTTTGTCTGCCGGGCAGTCTACAGCTAGTCCGCCTCTTCCTCGGACCTGGCCTCGACCGCGGTCAGTTGACCCGCTGCATGCTCCAGCAGGCGTTGGACTCGTAGCTCGGCCTGGCCGAGAAGCCCGGCGCAGTGCTCGTGAAGTGCCACGCCGCGCTCGTACAGCTCGATCGACCGCTCGAGAGCAAGGCCGCCCTGCTCCAGCTCGGCGACGGTCCGCTGCAGCTCGACCAGCGCCTCGTCGAACGTCAGCGAGCCGACGTCCACGGCCGGGGTGGCCGCTGTCTGGTCACTCATCGGCGCTTGCCTCCTCATCATGCGCGGGCTTGTCGGCAGCAGCGCGTGCCTCGATGGCGCGGTCGAGACGCACTCCGAGCAGGATACCAACCCGGATCGAAAGGACGAATCCGAGGACACCGGCCGCGACCAGCAATACGGCGACCGGCAGCGCCTCCATCACGCCGGACGTTTCTTTGCGGGTACGCGGCCCGTGGCCGGACCCGCGTCGACAGTTGCGGCGACCTCACCCTGGGCGACACGCACCGTGAGGTGCTCACCCGGGGGCGCCTCCGCCGGCGCGCGTACGATCGACCCATCCGATCGTCGCCTGACAATGGCGTACCCGCGGTCAAGCGTGGCCTGTGGGCCGAGCGCCGCGAGACTGGCTCCACTCCGCTCCATGGCCACGTGCCGCGCCGCCAATTGCGCAACCAACACCGGTCGCATCCGCGCGGCAAGGCGGCCTTCCGCGTCGGCTCGCCGGCCGATCTCGCTTCGTATGGCCCTGGTCGCCCGATCGAGCAGATATCCGGCGCGCTCACGCGCCTGGGCCAGCTGGGCCGACGGCCGCAGCCGATCGAGAGCGCGGCCCTCGGCCGCGAGTTCACTTCGGGCACCCGCCAGGGTCCGACCCGTATACCCGCCCGCGCGCCGCGAAAGCTCGCCCAGAACGACCAGGATCTCGGTGCGGTCGGGCACTACCAGCTCAGCCGCGGCGGAGGGCGTCGGGGCGCGGACGTCGGCCGCGAAGTCCGCCAGCGTGACGTCGACTTCGTGGCCGACACCGCACACGACCGGTACGGGATGGGCCACGACCGCCCGCACCACTCGTTCGTCGTTGAAAGACCACAGATCCTCGAGCGACCCACCGCCACGCGCGAGGATCACGACCGCCGGGGCGTCCTCCGGGCGGCCTTCGGCGCGGCATTTCTCGCCCCAACGGGCCAGCCGATCCAGCGCGGTAACGACACTCGCCGCGGATCCCTCCCCTTGGACCTGGCAGGGCGACAGGAGCAGTCGGGCCACTGGCCAGCGGCGCGCCACGACGTGGCAGATGTCGTGCCAGACGGCGCCCGTGGCACTCGTGGCAACGCCGATCACGGCCGGCCGATCCGGAAGGGATCGCTTGCGAGCCGTGTCGAAGAGCCCTTCGGCCGCGAGTTTCGCCTTCAGAGCTTCGAATCGGAGCGCCAGATCCCCGAAACCAGCGGGCTGGATCGCGGTGACGTAGAGCTGGTACACGCCTTGAGATTCGAACAGGTCGACGCGGCCGTGAACCACGACCCGCAACCCGGTTCTCGGCTCGAACGGCGAGCTCAGCCGGTCGTCACGAAAGAAGACACAGGCGAGCTGGCTGCGCTCGTCCTTCAGCGTGAAGTACGCGTGGCCGGCCGAGGAGACGGTGACCCGTCCGACTTCGCCCTCCACCCAGACGTCGCGCAGTCCGGCGTCGGCGCGAATGGCGTCTCGTACGGCGCGCGTGATCTCGCTGACCTGGAAGATGCGCATTTCGAAGCCGCCGACGGGCGCGTGGAGCGCCGGCCGGGCTGTGTCGGCCCTCGGTTCAATGGCCGCCGGCGCAGCGTCCTTCGCCGGGGCCCGGGCTGCGTCCGGCAGGCGCGCCGGGGCAGCGTTCGGCCGCCTAGAGGGGGCAGTCTCCTCCGCCGGGATCGAATCCCACGACGGCAGCGCCCAATCGGGCGGCTTGGAACCGTCGGTCACGGCCGCGACGTCGTCGGGGAAGTCGCCCCACAGGGGCTCGTTCTGCGGAGGCCCGCCGCGACTCAAGGCAGATCCAGCTCGACCGTTACAGCCGAGTCTGGTACTCGCCGGTGCGAGTGTCGACGCGAATCGTGTCCCCCTCGTCGACGAAGATCGGAACCTGGACCGTAAGGCCGGTCTCGAGCTTGGCGGCCTTGCGCGCGCCCGTCTGCGTGTCGCCCGCGAATCCCGGCTCCGTCTCCACCACCTTGAGGTCCACGGTCACGGGCAGTTCCACGCCGATCGTGTCGCCCTCGTAGCTGGTCCGATCGAGGAGCATCGATTCCTTGAGGTAATTCACGGCGTCGTCGAGCTGCTCCGCGCTCAAGTGGAACTGCTCGTAGCTCTCGGTCTCCATGAAATGAAAGTCGTTGCCGTCCCTGTAGAGAAACTGGATCTGGCGATGCTCGAGCTGGACGCGGGGCCACCGATCGCCGGCCTGGAAGGACCGCTCGATCGTCTGGCCGCGCTTGACGTTGCGGAGCTTGATGCGGACCTGCGCCGAGCCTCGGCCGATCTTGAGGTGGTGGTAGTCGAGGATCTGCCACAGGTCGCCATCGAGCTCGATCGTCACGCCCTTGTGCAGGTCGCTGGTGGAAATCATGGTCGAGGAAGGCTCCTTGAATGGCGGGCCGGCGGGCGCCGACTGAAACGGTCTATGTGATGCGCCACGATTGTAACGGAGCGGGAAACCGGACCGGCCGATCCGCCGGCCAATCGGACGGTCTTCGGCTCAAACCCCGACGACGAGCACCTCGCTGGGGAAGCATGTCAGCCGCTCCAGTTTGCGCGCCGTGGTGTCGTACAGGACGAGATCCTCTATTCGGACGCCCGTCTCGTCGTCCAGGTAGATCCCCGGCTCCACGCTGAAGACCGTTGGGCTGGGCAGCGGGTCCTCGGACGCCGTGCGACTCAGCGACGGCAATTCGTGCGTCGCGAGGCCGATGCCGTGCCCCGTGCCGTGCCCGAAATACTCACCGTGCCCGGCGGCTTCGATTACCTGCCGGGCCGCGGCGTCGCCTTCACGGCCGTTCGCCGCCGGCCGATCGCCGCGCGCCGAGGCCGCGACCAACTCGATCGACGCTTTCTGCGCCGCCGCCACGATCTCGTAAATCGCGAGGTCTCGCGCGGTCGGCTCGCCTACGAAGAGTGTTCTTGTCATATCGCTGCGATAGCCCGCCACCATCGCCCCAAAGTCGAAGAGCAGGACCTGGCCCCTGCACACCTCGCGCTCAGAAGGAGATCCGTGAGGAAGCGCGGCATCCGGCCCGGTGAGACAAGCCACACCGAACGCCAGCGCGTCTGCCCCGCCGGTGCGCATTTCCCACTCCAGGGCCAGCGCCAGCTCACGTTCGGTGACCCCGGGCTTGATCCGCCGCACGATGGAGGCCAGGGCCCGATCGGCGACGGCGCATGCGGCCCGGATCCGTTCGATCTCGGCCGGCTCCTTGGTCGCGCGGTCCCCTTCGATCCAACCGGCCACCGGCACGAGCTCTACGTCCGGAGCGGCTTTCTGCAGTTCGCCCCACTGCTGGTGACTGACGAAGCCACCCTCGACGCCGACTCGCTTCGCGCCGACGCCCTTGACGAGTGCCGGCCAGATGGAACCGAGGTCGTACGTTGTCGCCTCGATTCGGGCGCCGGGCGCCTGGGCGCCCGCCTGCAATCGGTAGCGGGAATCGGCCAGGACCACGACCTCGTCGCCCGAAATCAGGAACCGCCCCGAATTCCCGGCGACCCGGTCTTCCCCGTCTTCGAGGCTGAAGCCGGTCAGATAGCGCACGTGCTCGGGCCGGATGCCGAAGTATGCGTCGATCCCTTCTGCCGAGAATCGAGCGCGTAGCCGAGCCAGGCGCGCCGGCCTTGCGGCCTCATCGGATTCGGCCCAGCGGGCCAGATCGGCTGCTCCCGGAGGCGCTGCAAAGTCGGCTGGATGCGGCAAACGCGGGACGATCGAGGTCATCGGTCAATGTTACCCGCCGGCCGAACCCCTGATCCACCGGTCGAGCGGGTCTACTTGTCGAGCGGGTCTACTTGATGTAGCCGTACTTCTTCAGGTTCGCGTTCTGCTCGGCAATGGTGTGGGCGAACGCCAGCCCGCCGGTGCCGTCGTTCTTGGCAAGGAAGTAGTAGAAGCCGTCGCCCGTATCGGGTTTGACTGCGGCCTGCAGCGAGGCCAGCCCGGGCGAGCAGATCGGCGTCGGCGGCAGGCCGCCTTGCCGGTAGGTGTTGTACGGGGCGATCTTCTCCGGGAAGTCGATCTGGGCCAGCGGCGTGCTGCCCCCGACCGGCGACCAGAACGTATAGTCGACCCAGGTCGTGATCGAATGAGACTGCAGCCAGACCGAGTCGTTGGCGTAGTTGACCGTGGGGTTCGAGTTGAGCAAACCCGTCGGCCAGTTCTTCTTGTCGAGCCGGTTCACGTACACGCCGGCCACTAGAGGTCGATCGGAGTCGAGGACCACCTCTGGCTCGACGAGCGAGGCGACCTGCACGGCCCGGTAGATCTGGTCCGGGGCGAGGTCGAATAACTGTGACGGCGCCTGGGCAACGAAAGCATCGAGTTGCGCCTCGATCAGCTGGAGAGCCGTCGTCGTCGGGTCGAGGTTGTACGTGGCCGGGAACAGAAAACCCTCCAGCGAGCCCCCGGACGGCAACTTGAGCCAGGTGTAGCGGGCCAGCAGATCAGCCGGCGGGCTCGTCGCCAGCTGGTAGTACTGCGCGATATCGATCGTGAGTTTCACTGCTGGATCTGTTGGGTTTGCCTCGAGATACTCCAGCTTGGCAACCATCTGCTCTATCCGCAAACCCTCGCGGAACGTGACGCGGATGGTGGGCGGCGATACCGGCGACTTGGTCAGGACGTCGATGATCTGATCGACCGTCATTGCCCTCGTGAGGACGTGACGACCGGCGATGAAGTTGTAGGTGGCGTCCCGCTCGATCGCCTCGAACTCAAAGGCCCGCCCGTCGGTGATGACGCCCGCCGTGAGGAGCGCACCGCCGATCTCGGAGATCGTTTCGCCGTACTTGATCTGAAAGACGATCTCCCGGGCGTCCGTCACGTCGGCGGGCTCGGTGAGACTCGAGCCTAGATCGCTGCGCACGATGTCGGCGACGAAAGGAAGCTTCAGGGCGGTCGGATTGCCGGCGCCCCAGTCCGCGACGGCGTGATACAGAACCGGGCGGGCGAAGAAGTAGAGGCCGCCGAGGACGAGGCTCGCCAGAACCAGCGTGAATACGGTGAAGCGCAGGACCGTGCCGAGGCCGCCGGAGCGGGTCGACTTGTAGTTGCGGCGATCCTCCGTGCCCGAGACCCGCTTGGTGGGCACTCCGGAAGTGTCGGTCGGGGCCCGGTCGTAGTCGTCCCAGCCCGTGTCTACGAAGGGCAGCCGTGAGGGGGACGACCGCCTCTTCGTGCCACGCGGACCGTGGTCCGGCGGATCCTGTCCGTTTGGTGAAGTCATTCCTGTCCTCGCTCCGCCGGTTGACCCGGACGGGAGGCAGACTCTTGCGTCAATCCGGCTGTGGCGTCGAGCTCGTCCTGAAGTATCAACGCCGCCGCCTCACGATCGATCCGGGCACGGTGCGCGTCCCGTTGCGGCGCGCTCGGAGGGCCGCCCGACCTGCCTCTCGCGGGGCCGCCGATGCGCTCTTCAGCCCGAACGCTCGACATGCGCTCGTCGCGGAAGCGTAGCGGCAATCCGGTTGCGGCAGCGACAGCCTCCGCCCACTCCCGAGTGATGGCGGCCTGCGGCCCTTCGGTCCCATCGGCGTTCAGGGGCAAGCCGACGACCAGGCAGTCCGCCTGCCGCTCTGCCGCGAGGCGCGCGATGACGCGCGCATCATCGTCGATGGTTCTGGCCCGTCGGAGTGTCAGCAACGGCGCAGCGGAGTGCGTCTCGACGTTGCCGAGAGCTACGCCGATGCGCTTCTCACCGAGGTCTATCCCCAGAAGGCGTCGCGGCCCCGGCCGGGCGCCCCGGCCGTCGTTGCCGCTCACGGCGTTGCCGTGGCACTCGCCTCGCTCGAGGCCGTGGGCACCGCCGTCGGCGGTGAAGTGGGCGCCGGCGACCCGGATGGGCCGGGCGATGCCGAGTCGGCCGGGGTCGTGGAGTCGGCCGGCGTCACGATCGGAGCCGGCGGAATCGTGATTCGCGGCGTGATGATGGGCGCCGGCGTCGATGCGGGCTTTGCCGCCGGGGCCACGACTTGCACGTCGATCCGGAAGTCGAACCCGGATATCGTCGATACCCAGAACGGCGAGATGGAGACCTCCGCGACGCCGTACTGGGAGAGGTAGGTCTTGGCCTCCGCCACCGACTTGCCCTTGATCGCGGCGCGCAGCTGGTCGACATCGATCGTTGCGGATTGACTTGCGCTGGCGAGCACGGGAACCGAGATCGAGTCTCCGGTCGTCGTCGGGGACCCCAGGGTGGTCACTACCGAGCCGTCGACCAACGTGTGGCCGATCCGGACATTGGCCCGGATCTTGCGCTCGGCCAGGCCGCGCACCGTCGCCAGGTTGGCGGCCGTGGCGGTCCCGCTGCCTGACGCGGAGAGATCGAAGTTGGCGACCGCCTGGTTGAGGAGCGTCGTCGGGTCCGGCGTAAAGCTGGGCTCCCCCAGGCGGGCAGTACTCGGGAAGAGCTCGAAGCCCGACGCAACGGACGCCGGGTCGGTCATCATGGCCCGCAGTGACGAGTCGAGCTGGCTTGCGAGACTAGTTTCGGCGGCGTCGATGTCCGACTGCTGAACGAACGGTGTCACGGTGTGCGTTCCGCCCGATGTGGCCTTCTTGTTGGTCACTTGGTTGTGGGTCACGAGTGCCGTCGCCAGCCAGGGCGGCACGTTGACGATGGCTCCGGCGGCGACATTGCCGGACAGACCCTTCTTCACGGACGTGACTGCAACCTCGGCAGTTGCCGGAATGACCGTGAGGCCCGAGAGTCCCGCCCTCGGAACGGTCACCGCGGAGGTGGTCGCGAACGCGATCTTGCTTGCGGTCTCGATCTGCGTCCCCGCCGGGATCTGGACCGCGCTGCCGGTGTTCACGCTGGTAAACGTCACCGTTCCGGTGGCCGCCGTGTCAACGACGTTCTGGCCGGTGGCGCTGAAGGTTCCGTCGCTCTGAGCCGAGAAGTTCTGGGACACGCCGGGGATCGTGAGCGTGGCGTCGTTCGCAGTCACGATTCCAGGATCCACCGTGATTGTGAGGTTCTGCGGCCCGACCGGCTCTTCTTTGAGTGTCAGGACGACGGTCGCGCTCGGCAGCAGCAGAAACGCCCCTAAACCGGCGACAACCAGGGCCACCACGAGCCCCAACGCCAGCCAGACCGCGACGCCGGGCCCAGATCGTTGAACCGCGAGCGGGTGGCCCTGGCCCACGCCGGAAACGCGAACCGCGCCCGATGTGCCCGCGAGCCGCGCCGACCGACCGCTTCCGGAGTCCACGGTCGTCGCAAGTTCGTCCATGGCATCCCCGACGGCGTCGGCGCCGCCGGGCTGACTGCCCGGAGGGCGGGCAGCCTCTACGCGCTGGTATTCGGCCACGCTGACGTAGACGGGCAATCCGGCCGTCTGGGCGAGCGAACGCACCGAGGCATCGGCGGCGACAATCGCGAGGCGCCGCCCATGGCGCTGTGCCTCCCGCGCCAGGAGGCGGAAGTTGATGCGCGACGTTGCCAGCCGCGAGCCGCCCTGGATGACCAGAGCGATGCGGGTCTCGCTCGAATCGCGGAGCCGCGCCGCCGCCGAGGTGATCTCGTCGTCGACGTCGATGTAGTAGATGGCCATGGCGCTACATCTTCATCGCACGGAGGACCCGGCGCAAAGCGACATCCAGCGGGTCCTCGTTGGTTTGGAGTTCGATTGCCTGGTAGGCCAGACCGAGCGGGGTGACGTCCTGCTGGTCGACGAGAAGATGCGTCCCATCCTTGATCCGCTCGACCTGGGCCGGGGACATGACGAAGACCTCCGGCGGCCGGCTGAAGGGGAGCCGCTTCCAGAACTCCTCGCTGCGCAACATCGACCCTATCTCTGGCAGGTGCGACCCGCCTCCGCACATGTAGACCCGGCTCGGCAGTAGATCTCCCTCGGCCAGCTCTTCGAGGACCAACTCGACGCCGGCCGACCAGATCGCCACGTCATCGGCAACCACTTTGGCCAGCTCAGCCCGGTGCGCCACCTTCCCGCCTTTCGAATAGTCGACCTTGATCTCTTCGGCCCGCGGGAACGGCAGATCGAGATGGTCGGCGATCGACTTCGTGAAGGCCCGGCCCCCGAGGGCAAACATGCGTGTCCCTTCGATGCCGCCGTGACGCACCAGAGCCACGTCCGTCGTGCCGCCGCCGATGTCGATGAAGAGCGCGCCCGACTGCTGCACCTGCTCACTGGCGAGGACCCGGGCCACCGCGTACGGCTCCGCCACCACTTCGAGCAGCTCCAGGTCCAGCTGCTCGGCGACGCTCTGCAGCGCCCCGAGATGAACCAGCGGCGCAAATGCGTTGAAGATGCTGATCTTGACGTTCCGGCCCTTGAAGCCGGTAGGGTTCGTGACCGGATAGCCGTCGATCTGAGCGCCCGTAACCGCGGCATGAACCAGACGCACGTCGACCTGGGCCAGACCCGTCTCCCAGGTTATGGCCCGTTCCGCCTCGCGCAAGGCGTCGTGCTGCACGCCGTCGATGAGCTTCTGCAGCTCGATTTCCGTGATCGGCGAGTCCGGGCGCCTGCGCTCATGCGCGCGCGCCGTGGTGAAGCCTTTGACCAGCTCCCCGGCGATCCCGATGACGCACTGCGTAGGCCGGAAGCCCGCCATCTCCTCGGCTTCCTGGAGCGCGGTCGAGCAGTTGTCGACGACCGCGCTGATATCGGTGACGGTGCCCGACTGCATGTGAGCCAGGCCCTGGCGCTTGCGGCCGACGCCTCGAACCGTGCCGAGGCCGGCCTCATCGATGTCGAAGACGAGCGCCTTTGCGAACTCGGTGCCGATGTCCAGCGCCGTGCAGGCGGCCAGCGCCGAGGTCTCTTCGCGGCCCCAGATCTTGCGCCAGAATGCCACGGCCGCTCCCCTAGCTGCGCGCTACTTGCCCGCCGTCCTTAGTGTATCCGCGATCGCGGCCAGGGCAGGACCCACTCCTTCGCGCCGGGTACCCATGCCCTGGGCCATCTCCGGGCGGCCACCGCCTCGGCCTTCCATCGACTTCATTGCCAGCTTGACGAGTTCGCCGGCCGAAATGCCACGCTCCAGCAGGTCCGAGCTGACGGTAATGAAGATCTGCGGGGCGTCGGCGTCGAAGACGACGGCGATCACGCCCGAACCCAGAGCGGCGTGGATCTCCTTGACGAAGCCCTTCCATTGCTCCGGCGAGTCGAACGCGCCGGAGTGGGCGACGAGCTTGACGCCGGGCGCTACCTCCTCCGCGCGAGCGGCTAGGTCCGCGGGCTTGGGCAAACTGCTCCCGCCTGCCTTGAGGCGGCGCCGAACCTCGCGGAGTTCCTCTTGGAGTGCTGTCACGCGATCGGGAACGGCGTCCACCGATGTTGCCCCTACGGCGTCGGCGATGCGGTCCAGGAGATCAGCTCGCTCGCGCAGCAGGGCGTCGGCTCCGTCGCCGGTCATCGCCTCGATGCGCCGCGTACCCGCCCCGATGCTCCGTTCGCCGGTGATGACGAATCCCCCTACCTGGCCGGACGCGGAGCAATGCGTGCCGCCGCACAGTTCCAACGAGTAACCCTCCACCTGCACCGTCCGGACCTTCTCGCCGTACTTCTCGTCGAAGAAGGCGTCGGCGCCGGCCGCGATCGCGTCGGCCATCGGCTGGACCTTGGTCGTCACCGGCCGGTTCTCGCGAACGATCCGCCGGACCTCGTCCTCGATGGCGCGCTTCTCGGCCACCGTCAGCGCTCGATCCATCGGATAGTCGAAGCGCAAGTACTCAGGGGCCACCAGCGATCCGGCCTGGTGAGCGTCCGGTCCGACTACATTCCGTAGAGCGCGGTGGAGCAGGTGCGTTGCCGTGTGGTTGCGCATCGTCCGGGCGCGCCTCTCGGCGTCCACCCGGGCAGTGACGGTTTCACCAACACGAAGCCGGCCGTGCAACTTGCCGCGATGAACGGTCAGCCCGGCGATCGGCTTCTGGGCATCCTCGACCGTGAAGAGGGCGCTCCCGCCGCCGGCCTCGAGCAACTCGCCGCGGTCGCCGACCTGCCCGCCGCCCTCGCCGTAGAAGGGCGTGGCGTCGAGCACGATTTCGGCCTCGCCGTGGCCGGTCAGCTCCTGGTACTCCATGCCGTCGCGGACGATGGCCACGACGCGTACCTCGGCCTCGGTTCCGTCGTAGCCGAGGAAGCGCGTCTCGCCGGCTCGGCGGAGGATTGCCTGGTACAGGTCGCCGAGTTCCGCGTGGCGCGCAAGCTCGGCCTTCGTGCCCTTGCGACTGCGCTCCTTCTGTTCGGCCATCGCGGCCACGAAGCCCTCCCGATCGACGCGGACGCCGTATTCGGCAGCCATGTCGACGGTGAGATCGACCGGGAAGCCATACGTGTCGTGAAGGCGGAACGCGACTTCGCCGGCCAGCTCGGGGGCATCGGCAGGCAGGCTGTCCGGGAGCCGGCCGACGACTCGCTCACTCTTCGCCAGGTGCGCCAGGGCCGCCTCGAGGTGGATCGTGCCCGTTTCCAGGGTGCGCGCGAATTGCGCCTCTTCCTGGCGTATCGCCTTGAGGATCTTCTCGCGCTGGTCCGCGAGGTACGGATAGGCCTCGGCCATGGTTTCAATGACCACACCGGCGGTCACGTCCATGAACGCCTCGCGCCGGCCAAGGAGCCGGCCGTGCCGGACCGCTCGGCGGATGATCCGGCGAAGCACGTAGCCCCGTCCCTCGTTGGACGGCGCGACGCCGTCGGCGACCAGGAACGTGGCGGCCCGCGAGTGATCGGCGATCACCTGGTAGCTGAACCGCTCCGCCTCGAAGGCCTCCGGGTCGTGGCCCAGCAACTCACGCATGGCCGCGTGGATGGGCGTGAAGAGATCCGTGTCGTAGTTGGTCGAGACCTGCTGAACGACGCTCGTGAGGCGTTCGAGGCCCATCCCCGTGTCGACCGACTTCATCGGCAGCGGCACGCGCGTGCCGTCGGCACGCTGCTCGAACTCCATGAAGACCAGGTTCCAGACCTCGAGCCAGCGCGGGCAGTTCTCGGAGTGGTCAGGAATGCAGTGCGGGCCTTCGCTGAGCTCGGCGCCACGATCGAAATGGATCTCCGAGCACGGGCCGCACGGCCCCGTCTCGGCCATCCGCCAGAAGTTCGCGTCGTCCCCGGCTTCGACGTTGCCCCAGCGGGCGATGCGGTCCAGAGGGATCCCGATCTCGTCGTGCCAGACGTCGCAGGCTTCGTCGTCGTCCTTGTAGACGGTGACGCCGATCCGATCGGCCGGAATTCCGTAGACCTTGGTCAGGAGCTCCCAGGCCCAATGGATTGCTTCGCGCTTGAAGTAGTCGCCGAAGCTCCAGTTGCCGAGCATCTCGAAGAAGGTGTGGTGCCGCGTCGTCCGGCCGACCTCTTCGAAGTCGTTGTGCTTGCCGGCCACGCGCAGGCAGCGCTGGTAGTCGGTCGCGCGGACGTAGCTGCGCTTCTCGCGGCCCGTCAGGACGTCCTTGAATTGCACCATCCCAGAGTTTGTGAAGAGCAGCGTCTGGTCGCCGGCCGGCACGAGCGAGGCGCTCGGCACCTCGGTGTGACCGCGCTGGGCGAAGAACTCGACGTAGCGGCGGCGTACTTCGGCCGCGGTGAGGTAGGGAATCGGCAAATCAGGCATCGTCGCTAACGGTACCAAACGCAGGCCGGCGCCGGCGCCGGCTGTTTTCAATCCCGGCTTCGCCGCCGATTCCACAGAGTCGAGCCGGCGATGGCCGATCCGACCAGCGCGCCCAGTGCCAAGCCTCGGACAAAGGCCACCAGCCGCCGATCACTACTGTCCGACCCGCCTCGCAGGCGATCCATCAGCCACGCCACCGACCGGATCATTCCGGCTTCTCGGGCGACGGCGCCGGCCCCAGGACCGCGATCACCGCCACGAATGCGATACCGATCCAGGCCACGATGGACGCGGACACGACGTGAAAGTCGCCGACACGCAATGGATCGACGCCCAGCCGCCCACCGACGGCATCCCCAGCCCACGCCCCCAGAATCGACGCGAGCAACACCAGCACCGTCCCTCCGCCTGCCCTGCCGCGAATGAAGACGAACAACGCGGCGTGGAAGAGCCCGACCAGGACGGCCAGCACATGCGCGGGTCCGAGAGCCACTCACGCTCCTCATCGGGCTGGCGCCGATACCCGGCGACGACGGCCTGAGTATAGGAGGCCGCTGGAAGTGACGGCCGGGGCGGCCGCTGTGAATGCGGCGCCGCGCGAGGACCGCTCAGGCGTCCGCAGGATCCTGCGAACGGGCTATCCGCCCACCGCCGACAACCGCCTCACCCCGATAGAAGACCGCGGCCTGGCCTGGTGCGGCAGCCCAAAGAGGCGTGTCCGTCTCGACGGCCCACCGACCGTCGCCGGATGGCTTCACGGTCGCGTCGACCGCGCGCCCGCGGTGGCGGATCTGGACCTCCGCTCGGAAGGGCGCTGCTCCCCCGGGCGGATCGCCCGCGACGAAACGCATCTCCTGAACCTCGAATGTGCGGGTTTCGAGATCGGCCCGGCGGCCGAGGCGGACGATGTTCGACGCGGCGTCGATCTTGAGCACGTAGCGCGCCTCACCGAGGGCGACGCCGATCCCCTGCCGCTGGCCCACCGTGTACGAAGCGGCCCCGTGGTGCTGGCCGACCTCGCGGCCGTCGAAGTCGATGACCGGCCCGGGCTCGGCCTGCCATCCGGCGCGCTCTCGCAGTGCTTCACGGTAGTCGCCACGAGGGACGAAACAGATTTCCTGGCTGTCGTGCTTGTCGGCCGTCGCCAGACCCAACGAACGCGCCATCTCCCGAACCTCCGGCTTCGTCATCTCGCCGAGCGGGAAACGGGTGTGCGCCAGCTCTTCCTGGCCCAGGCCGTAGAGGAAGTAGCTCTGATCCTTGTCGCGATCGCGGCCTCGGAGAAGCTCGAACCCTGCCACGGCCGCTCCCGGCGCGTTGGGTGGGTCGGCGGCCGGCTCGGCAACTCGAGCGTAATGGCCCGTCGCCACCGAGTCGCAGTCGTACAAGAAGCGAGCACGGCCCAGCAGCGCCCCGAACTTGACCGCGTTGTTGCAGTCGACGCACGGGCTCGGCGTGCGGCCCTCGAGATACGCCTTGAGGAACGGCTGCAGCACGCCCTCGTTGAACTCCGGCTCGAGGTTCATGACGTAGAACGGGATGTCGAGTTGGGCCGCAACCCGCCGGGCGTCCTCGGCGGCATCGAGGGAGCAGCAGCTCTTCTTGAACTCGGAATACGAGTCGGCCACATCGTGGAGTCGCATCCACACGCCGATCGCCTCGTCCCCGGCTGCTCGCACGAGCGCCGCCGCCACGGACGAATCGACGCCGCCGGACATCGCGACGAGGACGCGGGTCACCCGGCCGTCGCCTCCGACGCCGCGTGCGCAGCGTCCTGGGCCGATACGGCCGTCGGGCTCGCCGCAACAAACCGGCTGCGCGCTGCGCGCTGGGTCTCGATCACCTCAGCGATCAGACGCCCCGCGTCGGCGACTTCTTCGGCAGTCGTGGTCCGGCCCAGGCTGAGACGGAGCGCGCCCTTCGCCTCATCGTCGGGGTAGCCCATCGCGGTCAGGACGTGACTGATTTCGGTAGAGCCGGTAACGCATGCGGAGCCGGTCGAGCAGGCCAGACCCGCCAGGTCGAGCGCCATCACCAGCGATGCTCCGTCGAGCCCGGTGACGACGATCGAGAGGCTGTTAGCCAGCCGTTCGACCGGATGACCCGTCTCCTGGACGCCGTCGATGCCCAGCAGTCGAACCGCCAGAGCATCACGCAGCGCCCCGACTCGGGATCCGGCGCCGGCGCGATCTACCCCGGCCAGCTCGAGCGCGGCTGCCAGACCCGCTGCCCCGGCCACGTCCTCCGTACCGGCCCGGCGATAGCGCTCCTGCGCTCCGCCCTGCTGCTGCGCCAGGATGTTCGTGCCGTGGCGGACGTATAGCGCGCCGACGCCCTTTGGCCCCTCGAACTTGTGGGCCGCAAGAGAGAGCAGGTCCACATCCAGCGCGGCCACGTCGATCGGGAGATGTGCGGCGGCCTGGACCGCGTCCGTGTGGAGCAGCACTCCCTTGTGCCTGTGCACCAGGGCCGCGATCTCCGCGAGCGGCTGCACGGTGCCCACCTCATTGTTGGCGAGCATGACGCTCACCAGGATCGTTCGCGGCGTGATTGCGGCCTCGACATCGCTCGGGTCGACCCGCCCGTAGCGGTCGACGGGCAGCTCGACGACCTCGAAACCGAACTTCTCGAGGTAGCGCAGGGTGTGGCCGACGGAGTGATGCTCCACGGCCGTCGTCAGGATTCGGTGACCGCGGGCTTTACCGGCCCAGGCCGCTCCCTTGATGGCGAGATTGTTCGACTCGCTGCCGCCCGAGGTGAAGACGATCTCGCGCGGCTGAGCGCCGATTGCCTGCCCAACCCGTTCGTGGGCCTCGTCGAGACCGGCTCGCGCCCGCCGCCCGAACCCGTGGGGTGAAGACGCGTTGCCGTAGTTCTCGGTCAGGTAGGGCAGCATCGCCGCGAGGGCTTCGGACCTCAGCGGCGTCGTGGCGGCGTGGTCGAGGTAGATCGGCATGGCCGCGATTGTACGCTCGGACCGTGGCGTGCCCCCGCT
>JADGQJ010000008.1 GCA_017881885.1 Chloroflexota bacterium | reverse complement strand
AGCCCGCCTTGGCGCGCGACTCACCGAGGCAGATCGCCTGACCGCCATACTCGCCCGAGCCGGCGAAGCGTGCAGCTACCAGCTCGACAAGCTCGAGGACGCTGCTGCCGAGTCCTGAGCGGCAAGCCCGTCCCGCGGGCGGGGCCACCACTTAGACGCCGGATCAGGTGCTCGTCGGAATTGGCAAGGTGCCGCTGGCATTCCCCGAAGGCTCGAGGCCGGGGTCGCGGTCCCGCTCCATTCGCCACGCACGCACGATCAGATAGACGCTGACCACCACCAGGAGCGCCCCAACAGCCGCCGAGACGCCGAGTCGAACAAGACTCATCGCCGGATGTCCGGGTCAACGCGGCCCGCTACGCTTTCGGGCTGAATCGCTTTGGCTGGCCCATCTCGCTCGATGCCGTTTGCGCTCGGGTTTGTCCTGCTGCTACTCCTACGATCGGGTTGGCTAATCCCGGGCAACTGGAGCTCGTTGCTACCTGGGCGATGCCCGTACGGCCCGCCGATCGTCTACCCTACCCCTGCAGAGAGCCTGGACCATCACCACCGTTGCAGTGGCTGGGTGGGTGGCCTCAGCCTTGGCATCTCTCCTCGACTCTATGATGTGGCTGAAGCATGCGCGAGAACCTCAAGTACTGCGTGATCCTGCCGTCGTACAACGAAGGTCGCCACGTCGGGACGGTAGTGAGCGGTATCCCGGACTGGGTCGACGGCATCATAATTGTCGACGACGCTAGCACTGACGACACGCTAAGCGTGGCCGAATCGCTGACCGATACCCGGGTCCGCGTCCACCACCTCGAAAAGAATCAGGGCGTGGGCGGGGCCATGGCCGCCGGATTCCGAATGGCCCTCGATGGCGGGTACGACGTGGCGATCAAGATGGATGCCGATGGCCAGATGGACGCCGTGGAGCTGCCTGCGCTGGTGCGGCCCATCGAGTTGGGCATGGCGGAGTACGTCAAGGGAAATCGCTTCCGCCGCACCGGTCGTCCATCGTCGATGCCGCGCCGCCGATGGTTCGGGAACGTGGTTCTGTCGTTTCTCACCAAGATCGCGAGTGGCTACTGGCACGTGTTCGATCCGCAGTGCGGTTTCCTCGCCATTACCGCGCCCACCCTGCGCCGGCTCAAGCTCGAGGGCTTAGCCAGGGACTACTTCTTCGAGAACGACATGCTCATCCGGCTCAACGTCATCGACGCGCGCGTCGTGGATGTGGACACTTCCTCGCTGTATGGCGACGAGAAGTCCTACGTGAACATCGGGCGAGTCGGTCGGACGTTCCCCCCACGACTCGCACGCGGATTCCTCTGGCGCTTCACGAGACGCCATCTGATGAACGACTTCGGCCTCATCGGCTTCCTCGCGATCCTGGGCGCCATGCTCACGCTGTTCGGTTTTCTGTTTGGGCTCTATCACTGGATCCTGTCGATCAATACCGGAATCCCTGCAACGACAGGGACCGTCATGGTTGCCGTCGTGCCGCTGATCCTCGGCATACAGATGCTGCTCCAGGCGCTCGCGCTGGAAGTGCAGAGTTCTGCCGGAGCCGGCGAAACCCGCGAGTACGCACGCATGGGCTACACCGTCGGCACGCCGCCGACGGGCACGCGCTGATCTGGGGTCCTGTCGCCACCGATGCACGCTCTTCGGCGCTGGGCGATCGAGAACTGGCCCCGCCACCGCGAGAAGGCGCTTTACCTGGTCGTCGGCGGGTGGAACACGTTCATTTCCTATGGGTGCTTCGCCCTCCTGTACTACCTCTTCAACAAGTACCTCGCGCCCTCGGTAATCCTGGCGATCGGATATGCGGCGGCCTCGGTGAACGGGTATCTCACCTTCCGGTACATCGTCTTCACTCCTGTTCGGCACGCCGTTGTCGGCTATTTGCGCTATCAAGCGGTCTACCTGCCTATCCTGGCGGTCAACCTGGTGGCTCTGCCGCTGGCACTGACCTATACCAACCTGAACGCCTACATCGTCCAGGCTCTGTTCGGCATCTTCGCGGTCATTGCCGCGTACATCGGCAACAAGCACTTCGCGTTCAGCAAGCAGACGAGGGATTGAAGACGGCCGCGACCCAGTCCTGGCCCAGATCTACGCGTCACCCGGGCGACACGCTGATCGGGCACGAGGCGAACCCGGGGCAACCCGCGCAGGCCGAGGTTTCATTGAGCGGGCAGGACCGGGCACCTTTCCGCCCGGCTATTCCCCGAGGAGGATCCGCCTGATCAGCGGGATCGGCGGCGAGCCGTGGGCGATGACCGACTCCAGGTGCTCCTTATAGGTGAAGCCCGGGGTCTTGCCGAAGCCGCCGACGAGGCGCGGCTCGGGGACCGCGGACGCGCCGCGCGGATCGCGCGAGGCGGCGGCCAGACGATAGCGGCGTTCCTTCTCCAGGTTCCACATCTCCATCGAGCCGACGAAGTAAGTGGACAGTTGTGTGGACGTCAGCCGCGCCCGATCCCACTTCTTGCGGGCTTCGGACTCTTCCTGGAAGCCGCCCTTGACCATCAGCTCCATCGCTTCGGCCTCGGTCATGGAGCCGGCATGGATGCCGACGTCGATCATGGCGTTGGTGATGGCGCGCAGGTAGAACTTCCAATGGATGAGCAGCAGCGCCGGGTCGTCCGCGTGGAAACCCATGTCCATCATGACCTGGGTCACGTAGACGGCCCAACCCTCCACGAACACCCCGCTTCCGAAGACCGCCCGCACCACCGACGGGCAGCGATTCGAATAGACGAGCTGGAGGTAGTGGCCGGGCGTCCCCTCGTGGATCGTGGTCAAAGCCAGCTGCCGGTCGTTTTCCTCCGCCAGGAATGACTCGATCTGCTCGGCGTTCCAGTCGTCGGGCGGCGGCGTCACGAAGTAGAAGGTCTTCTGGCCTTTGTCGAGCGGTCCCGGCGAGTCGAGCATGGCGCCGGCGAACTCCCGCAGGAAAGGCGGCGTCCAATCGATCTCGAGCGGTTCGTCGGGGACGCCGATGAGGTTCTTGCGCTTGCAGAACTCGACGATGTCGCCGTACGACTCCTTGCACGCATCCACCAGTTCGGCGCCGGGGTGATGCGCCTTACCGATGGCGGAGGTCACGCGCCCGACGACCTTCTGATCGGCCGCGACCTGGCTGCCTTCGCTCGCGGCGGTGGGCAGCGGCTGACCGGGGACCCACTCCTTCCAGATCCTCCGTGCGATCCGGATCATCTCTTCGCGAACGGCTTCGTATTCCTGGCGCGCCTGGGTCAGGATCTGCTCGTCGGTCAGGTTCGTTCGGAAGGTGTGGCGAAGCTTCCGGCCGAAGAGATCGCGTCCGAGACGGCCCTCGCCGTGCGACCTCGGCTTCAGATCGGTTTTGAGGTACCTGCCGAAGCTGTCCAGTGCCTTGTGCGCCTTTGCGGCGGCAGCCTCGAGTCGGGGCTGGAGGGCCGCAACGGCCGGGTCCGACGCGGCAGCCGCGGCCTGGGCCAGGGCGTCGTCCGCAAGGGAGCCGATCCCCGGGAGTTGCCGCATCGCCATGTCCAGGTGCAGCTTCGAAACGGGCCGTTCGTTGATCCGGCCGAGCTGGCTCCGGGCGGCCGTGAGGACCGCCGGCAGACGCTCCAACCGCGACGCCACGCTGGCGAGACGGACGGGCAACGGCGCGAACTCGCGCGCCAGCAGCGGGAAGATGCCGCCCCCGAGGAGGTAGATGTAGCCGAGCGGGTCCCATTGGGCTTCGCGCAGTTCCGTCTCGTCGAACCGCAGCGCCGCCAGCTCCGAGATGAGCAGGTCGCGATCGATGCGGTCGTCGGGCGTCAGAGACGCGTCCGGCATCGCATCGAGCTCGGCCGTCCACTCGTCGATGCAGGCCAGCCTGTCGGCCTGACCGGCATCGGTCAGATTTGGCCACTCACCGTCGTGGGCATGATTGCCGGCGGCCGTCGCGGCCACAGGATAGAGTCGGAAGAAATCGCCCAGGAACGCATCGACACGCTCAGCGAACATAGCCACCATCTCCTCCGGGGTATTGCTGGAGTGTAGCGGTCGAAGCGGACGGTGGATCGCCGAACCGAGACGTAATGCGGTGCGTCCGGCCACCCGCCTCCCCAATCCCGGCGCGCAGAGTGCCGCAAAACGGCGACGGCCTATAGACGCCCGCGCTACGATCCGACCATCCGACGTACGCCGCCCGGCGACGCCCAACCTCGGAGGAATCGCTCATGATCGACCTGCTCGTCAAGGTCGCCGTGAACGCCGCAGCGCTCCTGGCCGCGGCCTTCGTGGTCCCTGAGTTCAATCTGACGTTCCGCAACGACAATCCCACCGACTGGGTCAAGATCGCAATCATCGCCCTGGTCTTTGCGCTGGTGAACAGCTACCTCAAGCCGATCCTCAAGGTCCTGGCGATGCCGATCGGATTCCTGACGATGGGCCTGGTCGCCTTCGCGATCAACGCCGCGATGCTGCTCGGAACGGCCTGGCTCGTGAATCAGGCCAGTGCTCAGCTTCAAATCGGTTTCAGCGTGGGCGGCTATCCGCCGCATTGGGGCTACGAAGCAATCGGCGTCGCGGTCGTCGCCTCGATCGTGATCAGCATCGTGGCCACGCTCCTCGATCTGCTGCTCATGCCGCGCAAGATCCTCGGCATATAGCCCTCGAATGGGCAGAGGCGGGCCGCCCATCGAACGCGGGCGACTGTCCCAACGGCGGCGGACCCGTTAGGCTTTTCAGCATGCCCGTAACGCGCACCTCGTCACCGTTCGAACTACTTGCCATGTCTGCCCGGAACCCGACGGCCGGCCAGGCTACGGCCGGCATTCCCGGGGCGCTGACCGAACGCGAGCGGTTCCGCATGCAGCTGCGGCGCAAGCCGCTGCTCTTCGACGGGGCGATGGGCACACTGCTTTACAGCCGCGGCATCCCGCAGCGGGCCTGCCTCGACGAGATTGTGCTGACCCACTCCGATGTCGTCTCCGAGATCCATCGCGAATACCTGGAGGCCGGCGCCGACGCGATAGAGACGAATACCTTCGGCGCCAACCGCTTCCGTCTGGCCGAGTTCGGACTCGAGAAGCTGGCCGGCCAGATCAGCCGGCGCGGGGCCCAGCTCGCCCGCGAGGCGCGGGACGTCGCCGGCCGCGAGGCGCTCGTCGCCGGTTCGATCGGGCCGCTCGGCGCGTCGCTCCGAGCCCAGGATCGACCGCATCCGGGTCTGGCTCGGGCCGCGTTCCGCGAGCAGGTTGAAGGGCTTCTCGAAGGCGGCGTCGATCTGCTCCTGTGCGAGACGTTCAGCGACCTCGAGACTCTGCTCGCCGCAATCGAAGAGATCCAGCGAGCCTGCGACCTGCCGGTGATCGCGCAGATGACCTTCGGCGAAGACCTCCTGCTGGCCGACGGCACCACTCCCGCCGCCGCGGCGTCTGCGCTCACCGAGGCCCACGTCGACGCCATTGGGGTCAACTGCGGCGCGGGCCCGCTCGCCTGCCTCGAAGCGCTTATCCGCACCGGTCCACCCACGGCCCTCGTGGCGCGCTCCCTGCAACCTAACGCGGGACTCCCACAGCGCGTCGAAGGCCGCCTCGTCTATTCGGCCGAGCCCGAGTACTTCGGGGAGATGGTTCCGCGCATGCTCGCCGCCGGGGCCACGATCGTGGGTGGCTGCTGTGGCACGACGCCTGCGCACACCGCCGCGATGCGGGCCGCGATCGATGCGCTGGCCGACGAAGGCCGGCGCGGAGCTTCGGTCGCGCCGCGCCCCGAAGACGCCGAGCGTGAGAACGCCGCCGCATCCGCCCCGCGCACGCCGCGCCGCGAGATCGGCCTCGACGGCGGGGCGCCGCCGCCGACGGAGCTGGCCGGCAAGCTCGCCGCCGGAACGTACGTCATCTCGGTGGAGATCGATCCTCCGCGCTCGATCCGCATCGACCGCACGCTGGAGGCTGCGCGGCTCCTGCAGCAGGCCGGCGTGGACCTGGTGAACATCAGCGACTCGGCGACGGGACGGGTCCGAATGGGCGCAATGGCCGTGGCCTTCGGCATCCAGCACGACCTCGACCTCGAATGCCTGGTCCACTTGACCACTCGAGACCGGAACCTGATGGCCCTCGAAGCCGAACTGCTCGGCGCCCACGCGCTGGGGGTCCGCAACATTCTGGCGCTCACCGGCGATCCGCCCCGGGCCGCCGACCAGCTCACCAGCACGGCTGTATGGGACGTCGACGCGATCGGCTTGATCGAGGTGATCAAGAGGCTGAACATCGGCGAGGACCAGTCCGGCACGGCAATCGGTCAGGCGGCCGGGTTCACCGTCGCTTGCGCCCTCGACCCGACGGCGGCCGACCCGGACAAGGAGTGGTCGCGCCTGGAGCGCAAACTCGCGGCCGGCGCCGACGTGATCATGACCCAGCCGCTCTACTCGCTGGCCCAGGTGGAGGCGATGCTCGATCGGGCGCGTGGCACCTTCGGCCCGGGCGGCTTCCCCGTTCCGTTGCTTCTCGGAGTGCTCCCGCTCCACAGCTCACGCCACGCGGAGTTCCTCCACAACGAAGTTCCCGGGATCACCATCCCCGACGAGCAGCGCGCCGCGATGCGCGATGCCGGCGCCCGCGGCGCAGAGGTCGGCCTGGAGATGGCGATGGACCTGCTGGAACGCACCGAGGAGCTGGTACAGGGCACCTACATCATGCCAAGCTTCGGTCGCTACGAGCTTTCGGCCGAGCTCGTCCGGCGACTTCGCGCCCGAATGGCCGCCAGATCCGCGGACTAGCTACACGGAGGGGATCGCCATGAGGCCCAACCGTCACCGGGCGGCCGTCGGGATCGTTGCCGTCGCTCTGTGGTCGTTTTTCGCCCTGGCGTCGCTCGCCTCCGCCGCCAACGCCGGCATCGTCGCCCCGCCGGCCGGCCCGCCGTACCCGGAGCCGGTGACCGGCCAGCGCGTCTATGACTACGCCGGCATCTTCTCGAGCGGCGTGATCTCCTCCGCCGAGGCGACGATCAAGGCCATCGAGGCCCGGACCGGCGCCCAGGTGGCGGTCTACACGCAGGTGAAGCCCGACAGCGACACCCTCGATCTGGCCAACGGCGACGCCAGGGCGCTGATGGATCAATGGGGCGTGGGGCGCAAGGGCTTCGACGACGGCCTCGTGATCATCTTCGACATGCAGGACAACCTGCGTCACGGCGAAGTCTCCCTATATGCCGGCAGCGGCTTCCGGGCTGTGTTCCTGACCGACGCGGACCGCCAGGCCATCTTCGACAACGACATGAAGCCGAAGCTCGTCGACGGCGACTTCGACGGGGCGCTGGCGATCGCCATCCAGGACGTCGACACAGCCGCCACCCCGGCGCACGCCGACCAGCTCAATCAGGCGCGCATCATCAACGCCGCCGTCGGGATCGGCTTCCTGGCGCTCTCGATCTGGCTGATCGTCTTCGTCCTGCTGCGCTGGTTCACGCACGGGCGCGACCCGATCTACGTCGACGACAATTCCGTTCTCATGCCGGCCCCACCCGAGGGTCTGACTCCGGCCATGGCCACGCTGGTCATGAACGACAAGACGTCGAACCAGACGGTCTCCGCCGCAATGGTCGACTTGGCCGCGCGCGGGCTGGTCCAGTTCCGGCAGGAGTCGGCATTCCTGAGCAAGACCACCGAGCTGGGCGCGACCGGCAAACATGAGGTCATCTCGACCCCGGAAGGCGGCGTCTTCGCCGCCATCGAAACCTGGTCGGTCGACGGCGGCTACATCGACCACAGCTCCATGCACGAGTTGGCGCCGGCCGTCAAGCAGTTCAAGAGCGATCTGGAGGGCCTCGCGGTCCAGAAGGACTGGCTGACCGCCAAGCCCTCGAGCGTGGTGTGGCGATGGATTGCCGTCGCGATCGCCGAGCTCGCCGTTGGCGGCGTGCTGATCTGGTGGACGCTCCGGCTCGAGGCGAGCGGCGGCATCCTGGGAAGCGCGGGCCTCTTCGTGGCCGGCATGTTCACGATCGCGATGGCGCAGCTGATGCCGTCTCGTACCCCGCTCGGCTCGATGCTGCGGGCGATGCTGGCTGCGTACAAGAGAACGCTCGCCGCAACGATGAACATGTCGTCCTCGATGGACGAGGTGGCCCGCCGCAAGCCGCTGCCGTGGGTGGACACTCCGGACGCGGCGATGGCCTGGGGAGTCGCTTTCGGGCTGAACGCCGAGATCGACGCGGTCATGCACCGGACCGTGGATCAGACCAGGGCCGCGGGCCGCGCAACCGGCTGGTATCCGATCTGGTGGTCTACGCCTCAGGGCGGCGGCTTCTTCGGCGGAGGAGGAGGCGGCGGCGGCGGTCTCTACTCGGCGAGTGCGATCCCCGATGTCGGCTCGATGGTTTCCGCCCTCGGTTCGATCGGCTCTTCTGCCTCGAGCAGCAGCAGCGGTGGCAGCTTCGGCGGCGGTGGGGGCGGTGGCGGCGGTGGGGGCGGTGGCGGTTTCTAGACAAGCGAGCGGACAACGAAACCGGCCGTCGTCCAGCCGGCCAGGGAGGTTCCAGTGAAGCGTTTCGTCACCTTGGGCGCCGTAGCCGTCGGCCTCTGGCTGGTCCTGGCTGCGCCGGCGGTGGCGGTGGCGCCTCCGGCCGGCCCGCCTTACCCGGCTCCGGTTACCGGTCAGCGCGTGTACGACTACGCCGGAATCTTCTCTCCGGAGACGATTTCGACCGCGGAATCGATCATCGCCGGCATCGAGAGGCGGACCGGCGCTCAAGTCGCCGTCTATACCCAGGTCAAACCCGAGAGCGACACGCTGGACCTGGCCAATGCCGATGCTCGAGCGTTGATGGACCAGTGGGGCGTCGGCCGAAAGGGATTCGACGACGGCCTCGTGATCCTGTTCGACATGCGGCCGAGCCTGTTGCACGGCCAGGTTTCGCTGTACGCGGGCGCCGGATACCGTGCCGCGTTCCTGAGCGACTCCGATCGGCAGGCGATCTTCGACAACGACATGAAACCGCTGCTGGCTTATGGCGAGTTGGACGGCGGCCTCCTGGCGGGCCTACGCGATATCGATGCCAACGCCACGCCGGATCATGCCAATGCCCTCCAGCGCGACCGCCAGATCAACGCCGTCGCCGTCGTCGTGGCGCTGCTCCTAGGCTTCCTGCTGGTCATGGCGGCGGTCCTGCGGTGGCTGCTCCACGGCCGCGATCCGGTCTACATCGACGACAACTCCATCCTGATGGCCGGTCCGCCGCCGGGGCTGACGCCGGCGATGGCGACCCTGCTGCTTGCCGATCGGACGTCGGATCGAACGATCACCGCCGCCCTGCTGGACCTCGCGGCGAACGGCGCGATCGCCTTCAAGCAGGAGCGCAGGCAGGTCGGAGACAACCCGCTCCACACGGGAATCACGTATCTCGGCGCCGGGCGGGAGCCGCTGGCGGATCCGGAACATGAACTGCTCGACGGCATCGTCGATCGCTCCAAGAGCTTCGGCAACTACATTGGGTCGAATCGGCTGTATCGGCTCAAGAGCTACTTCGACGCGTTCGACAAGCAACTCGAGACGACCGCCGTCGCGAACGGCTGGCTGAAGGAGCCGCCCAGCAAGGTGGTCTCACGCTGGGCCAAGATCGGATGCGCGGAGACGTCGATCGCGATAGTCGTCGGCTTCGTCTGGCTCATGTTCATGGCCAGCATGCTCTTCGTCCTCACCGTGGGCCTGATCGTGGCCGGCGTGGTGACCCTGAGCCTGGCCTATTTCATGCCGGCCCGGACGCGCCAGGGGGCGATGCTGTACGCGATGCTTTCCGCCTACAAGCGGACTCTCGCCACGACGATGAGTCAGTCGAACTCGATGGGCGAAGTCGTTCAGAGCCACGCCCTACCGTGGATCACCACGCCCGACCAGGCAATGGTCTGGGGCGTCGCCTTCGGGCTGGACAGCGAGGTCGAGGAAATCCTGAAGCGCACGCTCACGGCGAGCGCCGCCGAACCCGAAGAAGGAGAGGACGCCGAATCCTCGACCTACTGGTACCCGCAGTGGTGGACCGTTGCCAGCCATTCGAGCGGCAGCCACGCCGGCCCTTCAGTGTCCTTCTCGCGGGCATCCGCCGGGCTCTTCTCCTCGTCGCCGATTCCAAACCCTGGGTCGATCATGGCCGCCCTCGGATCGATCGCCTCATCGTCATCGCCGGCCAGCAGCGGCAGCGGCGGCAGCAGCGGCTCGTTCAGCAGCGCCGGCAGTTTCGGTGGCGGCGGCGGCGGAGGCGGCGGCGGCGCCGGTGGTGGCTTCTGACCGCGGTCCGGCCACTCGGATCGAGGGCGGCCGGGACTGTTGACCCGGCCGCCAGTCGACCGGCCCCGGCGTCGGCTAGAATCGCACCATGGGTGCAGTCGACACGATGGAAATGTTCTTCGAGCTGCTGAACGCCGGCGATCGCGAAGGCGCCGTAGCCCTCATGGACGAAAAGGCCGAGATGCGCGTCCACGTCGGCGGCAACGCCCGGACGCTGCGAGGGCTGCGCGAGGTTGGCGGCTGGTTCCTGCGGGCCGAGCCTGGCTTCCGCATGATCCCCGGCGACGTGCGGGACATGGGGAACACGTACCAGGCAAACCTGTTGATCGTCCGCCCCGGCGCCCCAACTCAGCAGCTGGACTCGAGCTTCCGCGTGGAAGCCGGCAAAATCACCGCGATCAACCTCACGCCGCGCTGATCCGGCGACACGCCGCGCTGGTCCGGCCAACACCCAGCTGATCCGGCTAAGGCCGCGCACCCGATCGCGCATCTCGGCTCAAGGGCGAGCGCATCGGCTCAGTCGAACTTCCTGCTCCCCGATTGCGACTAGGTGACCTTCGGCGTGGGCGTAGCGAGCGCGGTCGGCGTGGGGGTGGGCACCGGCGTCGGCGGGACCCAATCCGGTGGCGGGATCTGGATCCGCTGGCCGATCTGGATGATATTCGGGTTCTTGGCCATGTTGGGGTACTGCACGACGTTGGCCGCAATGAGCAATTGAAGCGAGATGTTGTTGTTGTCCGCGATGTGCTGCAGGGTATCGTTCTTCTTGATGAAGTAGATCTTCATCGTGGCCGTGGCCACGGGCGTATCGACCGGGACGTCGGTCACGAGGGAAGACGAAGGACCACCCGCGATGAGCGACCCGGAGGCAGTTGGCTTTGGCCCAGTGCCCACGCCGTTGCCGGTCAGGAGAGGGAGCAGTATCAACGCCACCATCACCACGGCGACACCCATCGCCGCGAGCAAGAGTGGCTGGTTGTTGTTGCGATCCTCGCGCGCGCGCAGCCGAGGATAGTTCTCCAGCCGTGGCGGCTTCTCCCAATCCGGGTGGCTCGGCTGGCGCCGCGCCATGGCGTAGGCGGGCGTACCCGGAGCCGGAGGCGTAGCGGCCGTGGCCGGGGCGATAGTTGGAGCGATCGTCCGCTTCGGCGCGCCTTCGAAGCCCCACAGACCGGAGCCGGGGTCCGAAGTGGCATGCGGAGCCACGGCCCCGGCCTCGGCGGGAGTCGTGCGGCCGCGGCTGGCAAGGAATGCCGGCGTCTCGACGGAGGCCGCCCTAGCGGCGGTCGCGCTGGGCTGACTGGCCACGGGCGAAGCCGAAACGGCGTTTTTGCTCACGACGCCGGCAGCCTCCTGGCGCGCCCAGTCGAGGAAGATCGGACACTGCGCGAAGGCTGCAGATAGGCAGAACCGCTCCTGGTGCGGAAGGGCCCGGGGCTCCGGCTCGGCCGCAGCGAAGCAGCGGTGGCGGTAGTCCGGATCGTCGGCTCGATGGTCGCGGTCGTCCTCGAATGCGACAAACGGGCAAGCCGCATGTCCCTCGCGGAACGACGTAACAGTCTCGTCGCTCATTGGGCAGATCATAACCGCGCCGGGTGGGGCGTGTCTCGCCCGTGCTGGAAGACACGGCTTATGGGCGGTACGGGGCGGTTTGGTGCGGTTAGGATCGGTGTCAGGAGCGCGCGCCGCGCCTGAGCGCGGAACCCGGAACGATGTCGGGTGCGACTTCGCCCGACCCGGCGGATAATCCGTCAGAACTTTCGCTTTGCCGGGGATGAACCGATGCCGCGTCCCGACCGCAAGCCCCGCAGGGTGCCCTTAGCGCTCGCGGCAGCAGCTTTGAGCCTGGTGCTCGTCGCCGCGTGCGGTAGTACGCAGCCGACTTCGTCGCCACCGGCCGGCGGTCTGACCTCCGTCCTGCCACCCGAGACGGCATCGCCCACCGCGAGCGACGCCGCGACGAGCCCGGAGGCATCGGCGACCTCTCCCGCGACTCCCATCGCAGCGCCCACTCCCCTGCCGCCCGTGAAGATCTCGCTGGCGAAGGTCGTCGGAGGCCTCCCGCGGGCGATCGGTCTCGCCAATGCCGGCGACAGCCGGCTCTTCGTCATCGATCAGGGCGGAAAGATCTTGATCGTCGACGGCGGTGCGGTGAAGGGCACGTTCCTCGACATCAGTTCCCGCGTCTCAACCAACGGCAGCGAGCGTGGCCTCCTGGGGCTCGCATTCCATCCGGACTACGCCTCGAACGGGCGTTTCTTCGTCCGGTACACCGTCTCGTCCGGCGACGTCCGCATCTCCGAATTCCACGTCAGTGCCGATCCGAACAAGGCGGACCTGACCTCGGAGAAGGTGCTGGTCAACGTGCCCCATCGAACGCAGCCCAATCACAACGGCGGGACGATCGCGTTCGGTCCTGACGGCTACCTGTATATCGGCACGGGCGACGGCGGCGGTGCGGGCGATCCATACTCCAACGGCCAGAAGCTCAGCGTGCTCCTCGGAAAGATGCTCCGCATCGACGTGGACCACGCGGCCGCCGGCCACAACTACGCCGTCCCGTCGGACAACCCATTCGTGGGCCAGGCCGGCAAGCTCGGCGAGATCTGGGCCTTCGGACTGCGCAACCCGTACGGCTTCAGCTTCGACCGCGAGACCGGCGACCTGTGGATCGGCGACGTCGGCCAGGACCACTGGGAGGAGGTCGACCGAGCGACGAAAGCCGATGGGCTCGGCCGTGGCGCGAACTACGGCTGGAGCGTTCTGGAGGCGACCCACTGCTTCAATCCGGCGTCGCGCTGCAACACGGCCGGGAAGGTCCGCCCCGTGGCCGAATACAACCATGGAGCCGGCGATTCGGTCGGCTGCTCGATCATCGGCGGCTTCGTATATAGGGGAAGCGCCCACCCGGAGCTCGTCGGCCGCTACTTCTACAGCGACTATTGCAGCGGCAGGATTTGGGATCTCGCCGCAGGCGGATCTTCCTCGCAAACGGGCCAGCTTCTCCTGTCCCCTCACCTGAACGTCTTCGGCTGGGGCGAGGGCGCCGACGGGGAACTCTATTTGCTGGCCACGGGCGGCGTCCTCTACAACCTCGTCTAGGACTGCTTCCGCGAACCCAGATCGCGTCGGGTTTTCCGGGCTCGGCGACTGCCGTGATCTCGTGCGGACACGAATGCAGGTGGACGCGGGCGGCTTTGCGCTACCCTGTGGGCCGACAACTCTCGTGGAGGACATGATGCACGCCCATCTCCCAGCCCGCCGATCCACCGAACGCAGAGTGGCCCGCTCGGCGTCAATCGGCTTGATCGCAGCGCTGGTGCTCGGCGCCGCGCTGGCAGGTTGCGCCGGCGCCACCAAGACGCCGTTGGTCGTCTTCGTGACCCCGACCCCACCGCCGACACCGACTCCCTCTCCCACGCCGGAGATCACTCCCGGGCCGACGCCGACCAAGACTCCGACTCCCACCAAGGCGCCGACTCCCAAGCCCGCGCCCACGGTCGGGCCCTGCTTCGGCGGCAGTCTCAAGATCACCATCATCGTCGCCGGCGGAGTGGCCTGGCAAAGCGGCACCGGTCACGAGATGGCCAGCTTCGAACTCAAGAACACCGGATCGTCATCCTGCATCGTCAAGTCCAAGAGCCAGCCGCTCCTGCTCAACGGTGACGATTCGATCCTCATCACCGGACCAGACCCGGGCTCCGTTCCGAACCTGATGCTCGCCGCCAACGGCACGCTGCATGCTTCGGTCCAGACCTCGAACCTGTGCGCCGCCCCGCCGATCATCGCCCCGGTCCGCGTCGCGTTCGTCATCTCGGGAACGGGCATGGTCACCGCCGACGCCGCATCCCCGACCGACCTCGCGGGCGTGCCGCCGTGCATCGGCGACAACACGGTTCCCGCCGGCGAGATCCAGATGACGTCCTGGGCCCCGTAGCTCGCCCGTCAGCCCGCTAGCCCCGTCAGACGGCCCATTCCCGTGGTCCTGCCCATGGGCTCGATCGCCGGGCCGAAGCCGCCCGACCGCGATCGACCGGTTACGCGCCGGCCTGGTCGAGCGCCGACTGCAGCGACTGCGCATAGCCCTCGCTGGTGTAGGTGGCGCCCGAGATCGAGTCGACCTGAGCACTCTGGGCCGTGAGTGCCTCGCTGCGCAGTTGCGGAGCCGCGTACTGGCTGATCTGCTGCGATCGGCGCTGGTCGTTGGGCATCTGGAGGGGCTGCACGTCGGTGATCTGGCCGTTCTGCAGCGTCACCTGAACCTGCACGGTCCCGAACGGCGTCTGCACGGCCGTGCCGGTCAGCTGGCCGCTGAAGGTGCTTCGCTGGCCGGTTGAACCGGTGCCCGTTCCCGTGCCCGCGGTCTGCTGGCTCTGGTTGCCGGTGGTATTGCCCGTGGTATTGCCGCTGGTGCCGCCGGTCGAGTTGCCGGTCGCGCTGGGCGTCTTGAAGCTGAGGATCAGGGCCAGGGCGACGGCGGTCAGCGCTGCGCCGATCGCTCCGCGTTTGGGGAAGTAGTTCATGGTTCGGTCCTCAGAAGTTGAAACGTTCGTAGTGGATCTGCGACTCGGTGATCCGGAGCCAGTGGAGCCCGCTCAGGACGCGCTCCATCATTCCGGCCGGGCCGCAGACGTATATGTCGCGTTCGTGGAGGTCGGGGACCAGACGGCGCAGAGCCCTCGGGTCGAGTGGATCGGACGGCATCTCGCGAGAACCGCGGCGCCCGACCAGGTAGTGGACCGTGGCGCCACGCAAGCTGGCCAGCTCGTCCAGCTCCTTGCGGAAGACGACCTCGTCCTCGTGACTGGCACGGTAGACCAGGGTCAGGTTCCCACGCGCGGCAGGGAGTTCCTCGAGCAGCGCCCGTAGCGGCGTGATACCGATCCCACCAGCGATGAACAGGACTCGCGCCTTGGTCCTGTTGGCGCCCGTGAAGACGCCGTACGGCCCCTCCACGAAGACCGAGGTCCCGACGCCGACGCCCTGAAGGACCCGGGTGTAGTCGCCCAGGTTCTTGATGGTGAAGCGCAGGTATCGACCGTTGGGGGCCGCCGAGATCGAGAACGGATGAGCCCGCCACCAGCCGTTCGAAGTCATGAACCGAAGGCGGAACCACTGGCCGGCCCGAACCGGGAGGAGGTCCAGATCGCGGCCGGTGAGGTAGATCGAGACGACATCGGGCCCCTCGGCGACGACGTTTGCCACGCGGAGGCGATGGCGCCAGGAAACCGCGATCGGCTGCCCGAAACGGAAGATCAGCATCAAGCCGATAGCCATCACGTACAGGGCGATCCAGTAGAACCGGGCCATCGGGTCGGTTGCAAAGTCGACACCTACGACGAGCTGGTGCAGGAAGGCCAGGGCGATGGCGAGGTACGTGTAGAGGTGGATCGCGTACCAGGTCTCGTAGGAAGCCATGCGGCGAGCCGCTCGCATCGACGTGATCCCGACGACCATGAAGATGACCAGTGCGATGCCGGACCAGAGGACGTAGGGATAAGTCGTCAGGAGGCTGATCCCCTCGGCGACCGGACCGCTGCCATCGGCCATGCCGAAGCCGACGGTAGTGAAGACGAAATGCAGGACGAGCAGCCAGATGGCACCGAAGCCGATCCAGCGGTGGGCGGCAGTGATGCGGTCCTGGCCGAAGATCTGGTCGAGCCAGGGGCTGCGCGACATGAGGACCAGCTGGATCAAGACCAGGTACGTGCCGTAGAGCGCGGCGATCTCGCCGATCGCGGTGACGATTCCAGCCGGCGTCGCCAACTCGTGGAGATTGCCGTGGCGGATCCACATGGCCAGGATCACAAACGCGTTGCCGCCGAGGAAGGCGTAGACGTCGTAGTCCTTGAGCGGCCAGACGCGCGGCGCCGGGATCCGGCGAGCCTTCCTGGCGGGCGCCGCATAGCCCACGCCGCCGGGAGCGTTTGCCGCCGCGCGCTGCGCGGGGGCACTCGCCGACGAGCGGTTCGGGTCATGCGGAGGGGTCTGGCCAATCATCGAGTTGAGGTTACTCCCTGGTTCTGCCGCTCGGTAAGCTGGCGCCCGGCCACGGGACATGCGAGGCCGGATTAGCTCAATCCTGTGAGCGCAAGCTGTAACCAGGCTGAAAAGCCGGGTGCAGGAATTGTGGGTTTTCCATGGAGAAGGGACGCGACCGAGTTCGACATCGGGTTCCGGGTGGACCGGCCGCCGGATCGGCGAAGTGGTCATCGCAGACGCGGCGTCCGGATCGGCGCGGCGATCCGATTGACACGATGCGCGGAGCCCCCAACACTTGAACACGGCCGAGGCCCAGCGAAGCTGCCTGCTTATCCCCGCCTCGCCTGACTTCCCTGCTGGGAGGAGACCCGATGTCCCTGGTCACACGCTGGCTCAAGCCGGCCACCACCGTCTACGCACATTGCGACATCCCGTGCGGCATCTACGACCCGCACCAGGCCGAACTGGCCGCCCGAACCGTCGCCCGAATGGTCGAACTGATCGGCCAGTTGCCGAAGGAAAGCCCGAGCGAGGCAGATCGCCAGAAGTTCGTCCGCTGCGTGGCGATCAAGGAGCAGCACGCCGAGATCGTGAAGCACGAGATCCAGGTCATCTGGAGCGATTACTTCAAGCCGGAGCACCTCGAGCGCTACCCCGACATCCACGATCGAACCTGGAAGATCCTCAAGCTCGCCGGCAAGAACAAGCAGAACATCGACGCCCAGGCCGCGGCGGAACTCGAGGCCGCGGTCAAGGAGTTCGCCGACATCTTCTGGTCCACCAAGAAGTAGCCGATCGAACGCCGCCCCAGAGAAACCCGCAGCGAGCCGCCTGAAATGCCACCCGCCCAAGCGTGGCGCCGTTACCGGCGCGGGCCCTTGCGTGTGGCCGTTGCCGAAGACAGCATGACGCCGGCACTCCAGCCGGGCGATTGGCTGCTCGTCGATCCCGCGCCGCGCCGCTGGCCTCGGCGCGGGAGCGTCGTCGTGGTTCGCCAGCCCGGGACCGGAATGCTGGCCATCAAGCGTCTGGCGGCCGGTCCCGGTGACGTCGTGCTGGCCGGCACCGAATACGTGAGGCTCGCCGACGAGGCCTGGCTGCTCGGCGACGGTGGCGGCCACTCGGTCGATTCGCGGCACTACGGTCCCGTGCCGCTCGACGCGCTGGTGGGGCGGGCGTGGTTCCGCTACTGGCCGCCGCGCCGGATCGGGCTGATCCCGCGGCGCCGCTCCAGCAGCGCGAGAGCGCGAGCCAGCATCGCCTCGAAGGGCAAGCTTCGGAGGTAGCCGGGCGCCCGGCAGGGGCGGCGGTCGGGGCGCGGTCGGACCGCGGCCTCAGACTTTGCCGATCAACTCTTGGGCGATCAGCTCGATCATGGCGTGGTCGCGCGGCAGCATCGTCTGGAGCATGACCCGATCCGCGCCGGTCGCGGCGAACCGAGCCGCCATTGCCCGAGCCTGATCGGGCGTGCCGACGATCCAACGCGACCGGTGCTCATCGAGCCAGGCCGAAGCGTCGGTGCCTTCCTCGCCGATCACCACCAGCAAATCCCGGACACGCCGCTCGAACTCGGCCTCGTCGGCCCCGACGAGGAAGCCGGCCATCACTGACTTGCGCATTGTCGCCGGATCGCGCCCTATCTTCCGGCACTCCTCGTCCAGCGCGGCGAACTTCTCGGCGCATAGCTCCGGCCCCGAGCTGGACATGTTGTATTCGTCCGCGTAGCGAGCGGCCAACCGCAGCGATCTCGGTCGGCCTTCGCCGCCGATGATGATCGGGGGGTGCGGCCGCTGGACGGGCTTGGAATGGAACCCGGCATCGACGATCGAAACCTGCCGGCCCACGAACGACCAGCCGTCCGGCTCTTCCCACAGGCCGTGGAGGATCTGCAGCTCGTCTTCCAGCAGGTCCGCCCGCTTGGCGACCTCGGGGAAGGGCAGGCCGAGCTGGCTGTGCTCCGGATCGTTCCAGCCGGCCCCAACGCCGACCTCGACCCGGCCGCCGCTCATCTCGTCGACCGTGGCAACGACTTTGGCGAACGATCCGGGGTGGCGGAACGTGACCGGCGATACCAGCGTGCCCAGCCGGATGGTCTTGGTCTCGCGGGCGATGCCGGCCAGAACGGTCCAGGCATCGGTCGTCGGCATATCCACCGGACCGGGGAAGCTGCGGTAGTGATCCGATCGAAACAGGGCCTCGAAGCCGAGCCGTTCGGCCAGCCTCGCAATCTCCAGCTGCTCCACATACGTGAGGCCCTGCTGGGGCTCGATCATGAGGGCAAAGCGCATTGAATCCTCCAGCCTCTCGATGCCGGCGAGAAGGCGGCCGGGTAGCCGCCGGGGAAGATCATGCATCCGATCGCGAGATGACGCAGGGCCATGCAGAGAATTACGCCACGGGCTAGACTGCCCGGGTCCGTTATGGGGGCGGACCCATTTCGGGCATCGTCGTTCGGCGAAAGCTGTGAATCTTCCTCTGGCGGGCCGGTTCCCCCTCACCGGCCCGCCTTCTCTTTTCACGCCCGATTGGCGCTCCGGACCGAACCTGCGCCCAACGCCAGACGGGCCATACTTGGTCCATGCCCGATCCGATCAACCCGCCCGAACCACCGCTCGGCGACGGTGTCGTCACGCTGCGACCTTTCCGAGCGGACGACGCGCCGGCAATCTACGCGGCCTGCCAGGACCCCGGGATACAGCGCTGGGTTCCGTTCCTCCCGGTCCCCTACACCGAGGCAGACGCGCGGGCCTTCATCCTCTTGACGCTCCACGCCTGGCACGAGGGGACGGGCTGCGAGTTCGCAATCGTGGACGCCGCCTCCGGTCGATTCCTGGGCGCGGTCGGGTTGCATTTGGGCGTGAGTCAGCGCCGCCACGCAATCGGCTATTGGGTTGCCCCGGAAGCGCGCCGCCGCGGCGTCGCCGTCCGGGCGGTTCGCTTGCTCTCGCGATGGGCGTTCGACCGCTTCGGGACGCAGCGGTTGAGTCTGTGGACCCTTCCCGGCAACGTGGCATCCCAGGCTGTGGCGGAAAGCTGCGGGTTCCGCCACGAGGGCACGGTCCGCAACTGGGAAGTGGATCGCGACGAGGGTCCGGTCGATGCGGTCATGTTCTCGATGACGCCCGACGATCTGGCCGACCAGATCGAACTCGAAGCTGGCGGCGGGGCCGGGAGCGGAGCCCGGGCCGTCGCGGGCGCCCGGGCCGGGGCCGTCGCTAAGATCGCGGTTGTGCCGCGCGAGCTGCGGGCCGTCGGCACGCGAGTGGCGCCGTTCGTAGAGGTCGCCGCAGTCGCCGAGCTCACGCCCGGGTCGATGCGCCGGGTCACGCTGGCGGGCATGGATCTGCTGGTGGCCTGGCCGCCCGACGGCATCGTCGTCACCGACGACCGCTGCCCGCACATGGCGGCACCACTTTCCGTCGGCGGCCTCGACGGCTGCGTCGTTGCATGCCCGTTCCACGAGGGGCGCTTCGACTTGTGCACAGGCGAGACGGTCCAGATGCCGACAACCGGGGGACTCGATGCCGACGGCAACTACCACGCCCCTTGGTCGCCGTCCGGAGGAGAGATCAAGCCGGAGCCGCCAACCAAGAAGATGGAGGCGCGCCGGCTGACCAGGGTCAACCGGCTGCGCTACTACCCGGCCAGGATCCGCGACGGCATTCTGGAGGCCCAGGTCCCTATCCTGCCGGAGTAACCGCCACCGGCGTGCCGGGGGGCCGCTACCTCGGTCCGGCTGCCTTTTCGGCGACTTTGTCGGCCTTGGCTGCTTCCGCGACCCGACGCGTCAAGCCGGCCGTCAGGATCTTGCAGGCCTCTTCCATGTCATCGGTGCAATGGAAAAGGTCCAGGTCCTCGGCCGATATGGTCCCGCGGGCGATCGGATTGCTGCGCAGCCATTCGATCAGCCCGGCCCAGTATTCGGTTCCAACCAGAACCACCGGGAAATGCCGGATCTTGCCCGTCTGGATGAGGGTCAGCGACTCGAACAACTCGTCGAGCGTGCCGAAGCCGCCGGGGAAGATGGCGAAGGCGTCGGCGTACTTCACGAACATCGTCTTGCGCACGAAGAAGTAGCGGAACTCGACGCCGAGATCGATGTACGGGTTTGACGCTTGCTCATGCGGCAATTCGATGCCGCAGCCGATCGAGAGCCCGCCTGCCTCGTGGCAACCGCGGTTGGCGGCCTCCATGATGCCGGGGCCGCCGCCGGTGATGACGGCGAAGCCCTCGCGAGCGAGATTCGCACCCAGTTCCCTGGCCTGAGCGTAGTAAGGATCGCCTTCCGGAGCCCGAGCCGAGCCGAAGATCGTCACCGCCTTGCCGACGGCAGCCAGGGCATCGAAGCCCTCGACGAATTCGGCCAGGATCCGTAGCGAACGCCATGGGTCGGAGTCGAGGAAGGCCGGCCTGTGGTGGGGCGCGAGCAACCGCTCGTCCTCTGTTCGAGCGTGCACGGTGAGCATCGCCTCGGCCTTGGGCTTGTAGGTCACGCGACCGCTGCGGCGACGGTCGTGGATGCCGTTGCGATTCCCGTTCTCCGTATGGGCCCAGCTGGCGTCGGCGTTGGGGGCTGCGTCGCCGGCCGGAGAGCCCGAAGGCGCATCTGCCTGTGAAGCCATGGGCTGCCCTTTACTGGCCGGCCGGCCGCCGCTCTTTTCCAACTTATTACGCGAGTGAGGCATCTATCTCTCCTGATCGTACCGTCAGAGGATGCCACGCCCGTGACACCGCCGTGCGGCCGACCCCATAGGCATCGGCTGATCCGCCCTTTCGATCAGCCACCCGGCACCGGGGAGCGGCGAGCCGCTCCCCGACCCGGCACCGCTACCCCGTTATCTCGGCCCGATCGGTGAAGAGCGACGCCACCAGGAGCGACCCGATGAGCCAAACGACCACCAAAAGGAGGGCCTGATCGGGCGGTAGACTGGCAATCGTCCCGCCGCCGCCGCCGACGTTCGAGGATCCCGTCGAAACGGCCGCGTTGGCAACGCTGAACGGCATGTACTTGACCACGTCCGGCAGGAAGATGCTGGCGAAGCTCTCCCCAAAGTAGAACGCGATTCCGGCGCCGATGCCGGCGAGCTGGCTCCGAGCGAGAGTCGCGATCGCAAAGCCGAGGGACGCCTCCTCGAGGACTGCGATCCAGCCCTTGAGGACATGCTCGGGCAGGCTACCGAGAGTGGAAGTGTCGCTCAGTCCGCTCGTCGAGAAGCCGGCCAGGTTCGCCCCGATGACCCCTGCGACCACGGCAACGGCGAAGGCGAGCACGATGCCGATGGCGATCATGAGCCCGATCGAAGCGAACGTGAGAAGCATGTAGCGGACGCGGCTCTCGCCGCGCGTCACGGCCGACTTGAGCGTGCCCCAGCTCCACTCGGAGCCTGCGATCGCCGCTCCGTAGATCATCGCGAAGAGACCACCCAGGCCGATGATGAAGGACAGGAGGATCTCGTAAGCGCCGGGGAAGGTGAGCAGCTCCCTTGCGGCGGCTCGCCCGCTCGCGTCGCTGGTGCTGGTGCTGTTGGCGGTGGCTCCGACCGCGAGAACGATCAGCACCAGCAATCCGACGAGCAGCCCGAAGGTCACGAACGTCGCCGGCCGCCGGCGGAGCTTGCGAAATCCCGAGAAAAAGAGCCTCATTCCCCTGTCCCCTTTCCGGCGGGGGCGCCGTTGTTGAGTGCACCCAAACCGACGAACGCACCTTCGCCGCCGGTGGGCCCCCGGCCGCCCGTCAGCTCGAGGAAGAGCATCTCCAGGTCGGTGCCCGACTCCAAGCCGGAGGCGTAGATGCCGGCACCGGCCAGCTTCTGGTTCACGTCTTCCGCGCGATCGGTCGTGAGCCGAACTGAGATCCAGCCTTCGTCGCGATCCGTCTCGGTCAGCCGCTCGGCCGGGGCCAGAGGCGCCAGAGTCGCGATTGCCGCATCCACGAGGTTCGGCCGCACGCGGACTTTGATGACTCCCTGAGTCGACAGGAGTTCCTTGAGCGGCCCCTCGCGAACCAGCTTCCCGGCCGCGATGATGCCAACCACGTCTGCCATCACCTGGATCTCGGCCAGAAGATGGCTGGAAACGAAGACCGTCTTGCCCTGGGCCGCGAGCGCCTTGAGCGTGTCTCGCATGGCCACGATTCCGGCCGGGTCGAGACCGTTTGCCGGCTCGTCGAGCATCAGCAGCTTCGGGTCGCTGAGCAGTGCCGCGGCGATGCCGAGCCGCTGCTTCATGCCCATCGAGTAGCCCTGAACCTTGTCGTTGGCGCGGTCGCACAAGCCGACGAGGTCAAGCAACTCTTCCACGCGCTTCGAAGACACCGGAGCGCCGGACGCGGCCAGTTCGCGGAGATTGGCGCGGGCCGACAGATATGGATAGAAGGTCGGCGCTTCGACGAGCGCTCCGACCTCGAACAGGCGGCGTCTGTCCCCACGCTTGAACGGTTTGCCGAGCATCTCGACCGTGCCGCCGTCGGCGTGGATCAGCCCCGTGAGAACGCGCATGGTCGTCGTCTTGCCGGCGCCATTGGGGCCGAGGAAGCCGTAGACCACACCCGATGGGACCGACAGGTCGAGGCCGTTGAGTGCGCGTCGGGATCCGTAGCTCTTGCGCAGCCCGCGAGTCGCCAGGGCCAGCCCGTCCGCGCCGACTGTGGCGCTCGCGGCGGTGATGCCGCTCATAGCGCTCATGCCGGTCCTCCGCCGGCAGCCCGTGCCGTGGTCTTTGGTGGCGTTCCGGAATTCACTCGAGTCCCTCCTTCTGCAGACGCCGACGATTGTATGGCGGCCAAACGCTCGGCGACGACCCTGAGCAAGCGATCTACATCGGCCAGCTCCTCCGGCGTCAAGACCGTGAGGACCCGACGCATTGCCTCCTGTCGGGCACCGGCTATCTCGGCCAGCAGGCGGGCGCCTTCGTCGCTGAGCCGGCAATCGACCACGCGTCGGTCGTCGGCGCGGTGGCTGCGGATTGCCAGGCCACGCCGTTCGACGCGATCGACGAATTCCGAGGCGGTGGCATCTACGACGCCCAACATATCGGCGAGTTGGCCGATCGAGATCGGCCCGGATTGGCCGAGGATGAATAGAAGCCGCAATTGACCGAACGTGAGGTCGTGATGGGCCCAGTCCGGCGGCCCTTTCGGCATGATCCGGCCCAACTCCAGAACGTGAGCTTCGATGTCGCCGAAGGTTACGGTCGGTCCTGATGTTTCGGCCATAGCCTTATCTTATGGCAGGTTCCTCAAGACTGCTTGAAAGTCGGCCTGCGCCGCGGCCGATGTTCGCTTCTGTCGGCCGCCTTCTACTTCGGTGGCGCCGACAGCCAGGTCTTCCAGGTGGCGTCGGCCGGGCCGGCGGTGAAGGCGTTGCCGAAGCGCAGGAGGGGCAGCCGAAGCAGCTCATTGTTGGCGAGCAGCCGCTCTGCGATTTCGTCATCGCCGAGGCGCATGTAGCCCAACCCGAGGTCCTTGTACCGGCGCGAATCCGTGTCGAGTAGCGCCGCGGCGCCGAGCCGCTCAACGAAGCGGCGCAACTCCCCCGCCGCGATCGGCTTGCGCCGAAGGTCTACGAACGTGACGATGGCGCGGCGCTCCTTGAAGAAGCGCAGCGCGGCCTGTGTCGGGCGTGAATCGACGAGCCCGAACATCTGAACGGTGAGGACCGGCGCGGCGGGCATGGCCGTAGAGTAGCGGCCGCGCGACGGCGCGGCAGGCGGAGTGGCGGCGCCGTGACGGCATGGCTCGCCTTCTCGTTCGCACTCCCCTCCCCACCTTCGCTCGCGGCGGGTACCATCCACAGAGGAGGTGCGGCGTGATCTGGTTCACCGTTCAACTCGACGACAAGCCCGGAGCACTGGCGCGGATGGCGGCCGCACTGGGCGAGCGAGGCATCAACATCACGGCGATCGTCGGAATCGCCGAGGACACCGATGGCGCGCTCATGCTTACCACGAGCGACGCGGTCGGAACCCGGAAGGCCTTCGAGGCTCTCGCGCTCGCGTTTGAGGAACACGATCCCGGGGCGGGTCTCAGCCTGGACGAGATGTCGCGCGCAACCGGACTGACCGACCACGGCATGAGCGCAGGGAACTGAACATGGCACGCCCCGAAAAAGCCGCCTCAACCGTCGCCGTCCGTCTCGACTACTCCGACCGCCCGGCCGCGATCGCGGAGATCGCCACGCAAGTGGCCGCGGCGGGCGGCACCGTGCGGACCCTCAGCACCGTCCGCCGCTGGACGGACCCGGAGGCTGGGCCGCTCGTCGAGATCGAGCTCGAGGTCGAAGGGCTGCCCGATGAGCGGGTCACCGAGATCCTGGACGCCCTGCCGTCCCTGCGCGGCTGCCGCAAGACAAGGGCCCTCGATAAGGTCTTCGGCAAACGGCTGATCGTCATCGGCGGAGGGGCGCAGATTGCACAGGCCGTGCTCGGGGCGGTGAGTGAGGCGGACCGCCACAACATCCGCGGCGAGAAGATCAGCGTCGACACCATCCCGCTCGTCGGCGAGGAGAACCTGGCCGCGGCGGTTCGCGCGGTGGCCGACCTCGACCGAGCGCGAGCGCTCTTGCTCGCCGGTTCGATCATGGGCGGCGATATCACCAGGGCCGTGCAGGAGCTTCAGGCGGTCGGCATCCCGGTCATCTCCCTGAACATGGTCGGTTCGGTGACCGACGTCGCGGATCTGGTGGTCACGGATCCCGTCCAGGCCGGCACGATGGCGGTCATGGGGATCGCCGACACGGCCAAGTTCGACTTCGCGCGCCAGAAGGGCCGCCGCTACTAGATGCGCATCGCGACGTGGAACGTCAACTCGCTCAAGGCCCGCCTGCCGCGGGTCGAGGAGTGGCTCGCCCAACGCGCCCCCGACGTCCTGCTGATGCAGGAGACCAAGCTCGCCGACGAAATGGCCCCGGACATGCCGTTCCAGATGGCGGGCTACGAGCTGGCGCATCACGGCGAGGGGCGTTGGAACGGCGTCGCCATCGCGAGCCGTGTGGGCATCGCGGACGTCGTCACGAATTTCGGCGACGGGCCGGTCCGACGATCCCCGGGGCCCGAAGGAGCCGCACCGATTGCCGCCGCGCTCGAGGCCGAGGCTTCGGTTGCGCCCGGCGACGAGGCTCGCATGCTCTCGGCGGTCTGCGGCGGAGTGCGTGTCGTGAGCATCTACGCTCCAAACGGTCGGGCCCTCGGGACACCGTTCTACTCGGCGAAGCTGGCCTGGTTCGACCGCCTGGCCCGATGGCTGCGCGAGACGCAGGATCCGGCCGGAGCGCTGGTGATCGGCGGCGACTTCAACGTCGCCCCCGCGGACGACGATGTGTACGACCCGCGCGACTTTGTCGGTGCCACGCACGTATCCGCGCCCGAACGCGACGCCGTGGCAGCCCTGCGCGATTGGGGCCTGGTGGACGCGTACCGGCTCCACCACCCCGAGCCCGGCAAATTCTCCTGGTGGGACTATCGTGCCGGCAACTTCCACAAAGGCCTGGGGATGCGCATCGACCACCTGTACGTGACCCGCTCCGTGGCCGAGCGGTGCACGGCCGCCGAGATCGATCGCGACGCCCGCAAGGGCCAGCTCCCGTCGGACCACGCCCCGGTCTACATCGACCTCTCGGACTGAGGCCGACGCAAGCAGTCGACGCCGAATGCAGCGGTCCAGGGCGCGGAATTCCGTCAGATACGCCCACCAGGCGTGTTGGACGCGAGCTAGGACTGGGCGCGGGCCGGAACGGCAATATCCGACGCGATGGGCACGCTCGATCGCGACCCGGCGAGCCTGCCGATCACGTCGAAAGCGTCAGAACGGCCTCCGATCTGCGGCCAACACGCCTACCAGGCGTAACTGGCGGAAACCAGGCCCAATCCGAGTCAATTACACCCACGGCGCGTGCCGCGGCGATCACCCGCTCGGTGTGGGGCGTGCCAGCGAGGCGGCGGCGAGGTCGCTACTTCCCGACGATGATCAGGGCGGCGGTCAGAGCCTTGAATGTCTCGAGGCTCATGCCCTTGCCCGTTGCCATCCAGGACGGAGATTTGCCCGGGGCAACATAGAGCGCGTAGTCGGCACCGGGCGGTGCCTCGAAGAGTTGGCCCTCCAGGTCGCCGAACATGGCCGCACCCGCGCTCGTTCCGGCCGTCGCGCAAATGCTTTGCGCTGCGCCGCACAGGTTCCCTTCGGACAGCGCCAGGGTCTCGCCGTTCGGTCCGCGATAGGTGACGGTGATCATGGTCGCGAGTTGTTCGTCGCCGCCCATGGACTCGCGGTGCCAGCCTGCCGGCAACGCAGCGCAATAGACATCATAGGTAGCGCTCATCGAAGCGGCCTTGAAGGAGCCTGGACCCTCCCCTTCCCCAGTGCAATCCATCGGCATATGCCAGTTGCTCGGATACGGCGTCGGCGAGGGCGTAACCACTGCCTGACCACCGATCGCGAGAGTATGCGCGGGCCACAGGCCGCCGTCTTGAAGCGACCTGTTGCCGACGGGCTGGTCTAGATGCAGGACATATGGCGTTCCCGGGGTGCCCGGGCACGTCTGGGGGCCGCCGAGAGCGCGCACGGCGAGCGTTACAACCACAGCGTTGTCCATATACCCAATGCTCTGCGCGATCCGTCCTTCGGCAGACGCGACGCCGTGGCATGACCATTCCTCGACCAGGATATGAACCTCGGTCGAGCCGGCGGAATACGGGACGGAAGGGTCCAGCATCCACGTGGCGGCGCCGTACCCTGCCGGAGGGACGGCCATCAGAGGGCACCCGTCCGACGTCATCTCCGGGTTCGGCGTACCTCCCGGCCCCTGGCCAAAGCAAGCGAAGCGGCCGGTCAGCTGATAGCCGTTTCCGCCTCCATCGATGAGCGAGGCCGGGGAGCTCCAGACGCCCGTTGCTATCGCCCCCGCGCCCAGAGCGACGACTACCGCGATCGCGAGCAGGGCCGGAATGGCTCCAGAGCGAATCCGCGAGTTCGTCGCCGGCCGGACTCGCACCACGCTGACGTCGCCGCGACCGAGAGCCGCCGGCGGCTCGTCGTAAATCCGTTCGTCGGAAGGTTGGCCTCTACGGGCCTCTTCGCTCCGTTCGTCGTCGTTCATCGTTCGCCCTCATCGTGGAGGCGCCGCTCGAAGCCGACCGTCCCGTGCGGGCGACGCCGGTATAGCAGCGCCGTCCGTCCGCGAACCTCTTCGGGCACCGCGGGCGGCGCCTCAGTCGACCCGGTCGCCATCGATCGGTCATCACACCATACAGACGCGCGGACGCCCCCAAAACGCTCGCCCGAACTCGAATTCCTCGCGTGGCCCTTCAGTTTCCGTCAAATACGCCCACCAGGCGTGCTGGACGCGCCTCGCCGCTGATTCCGGCAACTCCGACGATCGGCGAAGGGCTGATTCACGCTCAACCCCCCAGGAAGTGCGCCCACCGACTGCGTCCTTGGCGCCGAAATATTCCCCCATCCGCGGCCGCCACGCCCACCCGGCGTAAATGGCGGAAACCAGGCCCATCCGCGTCAGATACGCCCGCCGGGCGTAAACGGGTGTAGCCCGGCGCGCGCCGGCGTGGACCTGCATGAATGGGCGCAATCCGGGCGGAACCTGCGCGGACCGGCGCAAACCGGGCCACGCACCGCCCGGCGCACACCCGACCCGATTGGATGGCAGTATGCGCATATGGAAATTCGCTTCTTCGGTGCCGCAAACACCGTCACTGGATCCCAATTCCTCCTCATCACCGATCGAGCCCATGTGCTCATCGACTGCGGCATGTTCCAGGGCGGCCCGCACGAGGTGGTGCGCAACCGCGTGCCGTTCGCCTACGACCCGGCCGGCCTCGATGCCATCGTGCTCACCCACGCTCATCTGGACCACTGCGGCCTGATTCCTCACGTGGTGGCCGAGGGATTCAACGGCCCGATATACGCGACCAAAGGCACGATCGAACTGGCATCGCTGGTCCTGCTCGATTCGGGCAAGCTCCAGGAGGAGTACGCCAAGCGGCATACCCGCTGGTCGGCGAAGAACCCCGACAAGGCGGCGCGCGAGGACCAGAAAGAGTTGGTCAACCTGCAGGAGCAGGAGAGGATCGCCGATCAGGAGGACGCGGCCACGGCCATCGCTGCTCTGCGTCCCGGCGACGTGACCGCCGACGGCCACGTGGTAGCGTCGGGCGTGGATGAACTGGCCCTCCACGACGAGCAGAGTCTGGGCACGCGTCTGGGTTATCCGCCGGTCGGTCATCCGGACTACGCGGCGTCAATGTCGGGCAACCCGGCGCAGCCGAACCTAGTGCTCGAAGGGCCGCTCTACGACGTCGCGCAGGCCCAGACGGCGCTGGCACGGTTCAAGCCAGTGGGCTACGAAGCGACGGTCGCCGTCGCGCCTGGGATAACCGCCGTCTTCCACGACGCCGGCCACATCCTCGGCTCCTCGATCGTGGAACTGCGCGTCGAAGCGCAGGGAAACACGCCGGCCCGGACCCTGGTCTTCTCCGGCGACCTGGGCCGCACGGACGCCCCGATTCTGCGCGACCCCACGGTCATCAAGCAGGCGGACTACGTCTTCGTCGAGTCGACATACGGCGGCCGCGTGCATGAGCCGGAAGAAGAATCGCTCAGCCAGCTCGAACAGGCCGTCAAGGACGTCATCGCCCAGAGCGGCGTGCTCCTGATTCCGGCCTTCGCGATCGGCCGAACGCAGGAGGTCGTGTGGGCCCTCCAGCACCTTCTCGACGCCGGCCGGATCCCGAAGATCAAGCTCTACCTCGACTCGCCGATGGCATCGAAGGCTTCCACGATCTACCGCGAGCACCGCGACTACTACGACGCCGAAACGCTGGCCCTGCTGGATCGCGGCGAAGCTCCGATCAACTTCCCGGACGAGCAGGAGACGCCGCTCGCTGCCGACTCTATGAGGATCGACAAGTCGCGACGGCCGTACGTGCTGGTCGCCTCAAACGGCATGTTGACCGGCGGCCGGGTCCTGGGCCACCTGCGCATGCTGATCGGCGACACCAAGGCGATGATCCTGTTCGTGGGCTATCAGGGCGAAGCGACGCTCGGAGCCCATCTCCAGCAGGGCGTCAAAACGGCCCGCCTCGATGGTCAGGAATACCAGGTCCGGTGCGCGGTACGTTCGATCAGCGGGTTCTCGGCCCACGCCGACGAGCCGCAGATCCTGTCCTGGTTGGGCCACTTCATCGAGGGCCGCAATGCCGGCGATCCCGGCGTGCCGCGGCAGGTCTTCATCGTCCACGGCGACCCGGAGGCACAACAGGCGATCGAACCCAAGATCGCAGCTCTCGGCCTTCCTGTTTCAGCTCCGCATTGGCACGAGCACGTCAAGCTCGACTGAGCGAACCGGCGTTCGCCTTGAGAGCCGCGGCTACTTCGTGAAGGTGAGAGTTGCCAGGATCTGAGCGGCCAGCGTGTTGGTGGCGGCGTCCTTGCCCGACCCCAGGAACCCGACCTCATAGACCCTTCCGCCGTGCACGAAGACCGCCTCGACCAGGTAGTCGTTCTGCTTGGTGCGGTGATAAGTCAGCTGGATCGCCGGCTGGCCGGCCACGGTCGGCGTCGTTCGCCCTTGGACCTTGTCTGGGTTCGCGGCCGTGACCGCTGCGGCGGCCTGCTCGAGGGTCATGCCGTTGGCGTCGAACGTCAGGTAGAGGATCGCTCCGGAGGCGCCCTCGTAGGTCGTGGCGCCGATCGACTTGTTGGTGTCGGTCTTGGACCAGCCCGGTGGCACCCCGAAAGCGACCGCGCTGGCGTCATCGACGATCCATTGCCA
>JADGQJ010000167.1 GCA_017881885.1 Chloroflexota bacterium | reverse complement strand
TTGAGCGTCTTCTCGAGCGGGTTGTAGCCGGAACGCGTCGCTCCGTAGTGGAATTGGGTCCACGATGCCGAGGAGGCCGCGGCCCCACCCGGCAGAGAGACGAGCCCTCCGAGCGCGAGGATGGATGCGAGCAGCGCGGGCGCGAAGACTCGACGGAAACGCATGGCTACCTCCCACGCCATTCCGCTCGCCTCGAGGGACGCGGAGCCCGATTCGGGCTTTCTCGGGTCGAATGCGGTCTGGCACCACTCCACCAGACGTGGCTACATCGCACCTTACCGATCACGTCGGGAGCCGAGTAGGGCCGAACAGACCCGCCCTTTCGGGTGACTCCTGCGGGCTTCTCCCGCTAGCGCCGAGTCTCCGCCAGCCGCCGTTGCAGGAAGCGGCGTTCGGCGTCGTTGTCCGACAAACCGAGGGCGTGCTGGTACTCGGCGGCGGCTTCCGGGAGGCGGCCGAGACGTCGAAGGAGATCGGCCCGGGCGGCCGGCAGGAGGCGGTATCCGGCCAGTTCGCCGCCGGCCGCCAGCTCGTCCAGCAGACCGAGACCCGCCGCGGGGCCGTCGGCCTGGGCGATCGCCACGGCGCGGTTCAGCTCGACGATCGGTGAGGGGTCGATGCGGGCCAGCGCTTCGTAGAGCGTGGCGATTGCCCGCCAGTCGGTCTCGCTGCCGTCGATGGTGCGGGCGTGCTCGGCGGCAATCGAAGCCTGGAGCAGATACCGCCCGACGGACGCGTGCGAGAGCTTCGCGGCCGCCGCGAAGCCGCGATCCAGCGTCTCGAACCCGCGGGTTATCTCGACTCGATCCCACCGCGTCCGATCCTGCTCCTCGAGCAGCGCGATCGAGCCGTCCGCGCCGACGCGAGCCTCGCGTCTGGAATCCTGGAGAAGTAGGAGGGCGAGCAGCCCGTGCGTCTCCGGCCGATCCGGCATCAGGTCCGCGACGAGCGCGGCGAGCCGGATCGCTTCGGTGCAGAGGTCGTGGCGAACGGCAGCCTCGCCGGCGCTGGCGAGATAGCCCTCGTTGAAGACGAGGTACAGCGTCGCCAGGACGCCGTCCAGCCGCTCCGGCAGCTGATCGCCGAGCGGCACCCGATACGGAATCGCGGCCTGCCGGATCTTGCGCTTGGCGCGCACAAGGCGCTGGGCGAGGGTCGCCTCCGGCACCAGGAACGCCCGCGCGATCTCGGGCGTCGTCAGCCCGCCCAGGGTCCGGAGGGTGAGCGCCACTCGCGCATCCAGCGGCAAGGCCGGATGGCAGCACGTGAAGATGAGGCGCAGTCGATCGTCTTCGAGTCCTCCCTCGGTTCCCAGCTGCATCGTCGTAACCTCCGTGCCCGCCAGTTCCCGTTCGAGCAGGACGAGCTTCTCCGCCTGGCGCCGGTCGCGCCGGATCCGATCGAGGGCTCGATTTCGGCCCGTGGTCGTGAGCCATGCGGCCGGGTTGGCCGGGATACCGTCGCGAGGCCACGTCTCGAGCGCGGTCGCGAAGGCGTCGGCGAGCGCCTCCTCAGCCGCATCGAAGTCCCCGCCGAGGAAGCGGATCAGCGTCGCCAGGACGGCACCGTAGGCGTCGCGATAGGCGCGCTCGATCGCCGCGTTGGTATCGGCGCTCGGCCCCGGCGCCGGCCTTTCCGCGGCCGGCCGCTCGGGCGCGGGCCGCTCGGCCGCCGGTTTCTCGGCCGCCCGTTCGGCCGATGTCATCCGGCCGGCGCGGGGACGGGCATACCGATGATCGGCCGGACCTCGATCGACCCTCCAAAGGCCGCCGGGCAACGCGCCGCGGCCTCGAGCGCCTCGTCGAGGTTGTCGCACTCGATGATGTAGTAGCCGCCGAGCACTTCCTTGGTCTCCGCGTAGGGACCGTCGGTGATCAGGCGATTGCCGTCGCGGACTCGGACGGTCGTCGCCGAGGACGACGTCGCAAGCCTCTCGCCCGCGGTGTGGATTCCCTCGCGGAGCAGCCAGCCGGTGTATTCCATCCAGGGCGGCGAGATCTCGGGAGCCTCGCCCGCAGGCTCGTTGCCGGACGGGCCTTCGTCCTGCTGAACTTCCTCGCCGTAGATGAGAAGCATGTAGCGCACGGGACGCCTCCGAAAAGACGATGGAGCGGCAGCCGCCGCCCTTCACTGGGACGACGATCGCGAAATGCCGGAATCGACAATCGGATGGTGCGCCACACCGCCTTGGCAGCCGCGCGAGCGAGGGCCGCGCGCGCCAGGTGAGACCCGGGCTCGTGGGGCTGGCCCGCCGAGCGGCCGCCTCAGGACGCGGCAGCCGAAGGAGACCAGACCGCGGCCAACGCCACCCATAGAAGAACGGCGTCGATGGCCAGGCCGAGTACCAGCTGCGGGGTGAAGAAGAGGGCCAGCATCACGGCAGACGCCGTGGCCGAGAACGCAACCAGAGCCGGCCATGCGCTGGACGGCACCACCACGCCGACCGTGGCAAGGGCAGCCAGGAGGAATCCGACGACCACGACGCCGATGAACGCCACTCCGATCACTCGAACGAGGTTCACGTCCAGCCCCGCGGAGGTGACCAACCACGATTTGGCCATGTCGAAAGGCCACTCGGTTCCGCCGGCTTTCGCCGCAGGTTCCGGCAGGACGAACATGGCGTGGACCAGGCCGTGGCCGAGCATGACGGCGGCCAGGACCCACTTCCCCAGCACCATGTCCCTCGACAGCATCCACCAGATCGCAGCACCCAAGGCGGCCAGGACGACCGCGAGAGGCGCCAGACCGGCAAGCGTCTTCAGCATTTCCGGCTCCCTTGTTCTACGTAAGACCCCATCAGAATCGAATGACGCCAACATACAGAACCCGGAGAGGCAGCGCGGAGCGGAACGGCGTTGCGTGCAGGGAGCCATGCGTCGACATGCCCGCCGCCCGGGTGGCACGATCGCCCGCGTATGACCCAGAACCACGTCCCCCACTCCGTGGACGCCGCGATCGTGGGCGCGGGACAGGCCGGTCTTGCGATGAGCTGGTACCTGAGCCGGGCCGGCCGCGAGCACGTCTTGATCGACCGCCGCGAACGGCTGGGCGGCGGCTGGCGCGATCGCTGGAACGAGTTCTGCCTGGTGACCCCGAATTGGACCTCGTCCCTGCCGGGCTACCCCTACGACGGCGACGATCCCGACGGCTTCATGCCGCGCGACGCGATCGCGGGCCGGATCGCCGGATACGCCGCCGCGATCGACGCGCCGGTCGTCCTCGGCACGGCCGTGAGCCGGCTGTCGACGCGAGACGGCGGCTTCCTGCTCGAAACGACCGGCGGGCCTGTTACTGCGCGAGAAGTCATTGTCGCCACCGGCGGCTTCCACAAACCGAAGATACCTGGCGTGGCTGCCGCTTTGCCGGCACGAGTGACTCAGCTGCACACCCACAACTACACCGCCGAGACCGCCCTGCCGCCCGGCGCGGTGCTCATCGTCGGTTCGGGCCAATCCGGAGTGCAGATCGCCGAAGAGCTCCAGGCTGCCGGTCGGCGCGTCTACCTTTCGGTCGGGAGCGCCGGCCGGATGCCACGCCGATACCGTGGCCGCGACATCCTCTGGTGGGTGGCCCAATGTGAGCGTCGCGGCGCCGAGTTCGGGACTCCCCTTCCCACGGTCAAGATGCTGCCGGACCCGCGCATGCGCTTCGCCGCGAATCCGCACCTCTCCGGCCACGGCGGCGGCCACGAGACGAACCTGCGCCGGATGGCGGCCGACGGCATCAACCTTCTCGGCCACCTGGACGGCATCGACGGCGACCGGCTCCGGGTGCGGCCGGATCTCGCGGACAGCCTCGCCCGAGCCGACAGGTTCTTCGACGAGCGTTTCCGGCCGCTGATCGACCTGTTCATCGAGCGGGCCGGCGTCGAGGCGCCCCCGGACGACCGCATGCCTTTCGATTTCGAGCCGCCGGAAGAGCTCGATCTCGACCTGTGGGAAGCAGGGATCTCGACGGTCATCTGGGCGTCCGGATACCGGCTCGATTTCGGCTGGCTGGATTTGCCGATTCTCGATGAGTTCGGCGTCCCTCGTCAGGACCGCGGCGTCTCTGAAGTCCCCGGGCTCTATTTCCTGGGACTACCGTGGCAGTACACGTTCGTTTCCGCGGCGTTGGTCGGCGTCGGCTCGGACGCCACCTACCTCGCCGGGCGGATGGGCCTGATCGACACGGCCGAAGTCGGAACCGTTTCCGCATAGCCCCCGATCCTGGGGCTAACCTGGCCCATTTCCACGGCGGCCGCACGGGCAACCGATTCCGAGATCAGCCGACCGCTATCGGGCCCCGGCTCCTGCGACGGCGCCACGCCGGACCCTTCGGCCGGTGTCTCGGCCGCCTCTCCGACCGGCCCCTCGGTGGCCTCCTCTCGCGGCGTACGCCCCCAGAATCTGGCACCGATCCAGCGCCGCTTCTTCTGTGTCGCCGGCCACTGGCAGAGGAAGCTGTATAGAGCGGCGAGGCTCTCATTCTCAGCGCGCTGCAGGCGCCTCCTCGCCTTGACCAGAGGAAAGGCCGAGATCTCGGCATCGGTGCGCAGCCCGAAGACTCGGGCGCCGCTCCCGGCAACCCAACCCCACTGGCCGCCATGGTTCCGGATGTAGGTCTCGCCGAAGTAGGCGCCCAGCTCCGACGCAAGGGCGTTCCTCAGTTCCTCGAGCTTCGGACCCGAGGCCTTCTTGGGCAGCGGATCGTACAGTCGGAGGCCGAGCCCGTCCGCGGCTTCGATGCTTGCGTCGGAGAAGTCGAGCGTAACGCTGAGGGCGCGACCCCGATCGACATAGCGGCCGGCGAGGCTCGCCATCTCGAGTGCCATCTCTGCGTCCTGCTCGAACCGAACGCCGAGAACCCCGTCGTGAGGTCGTTCTCCGGACTCATCCATGCAGGTCAGCGTACTCCACGCGCCTCAAAACGGGCTCGGGCGACCGACTGAGACCGACTTCGGGCGTATTGCTACGAGGCAGCGGCAGCCGTCTCTTCCGCCGCGAGG